>NZ_JAODMP010000084.1 GCF_025464835.1 Mycetocola sp.
TCGGAGCTGCGCTTGACGTGCACTGGTCACGTCCTCATTCTGGGGAACCCACCGCTCCACGCCGGCCGAACCCGCCCGCCCGCGTATTCTGAACGAAGAAGAGCGGGGGAGAACAAATGCAATTGACCGACGTGCTCTCCGACCTGTACCTGCGGGCTCCGTCCGAGTTCGTGGCGGTCCGCACGGCGCGTGTCCGCACCGCCAGGGATGACGGCGACCCGGAACTGGCGAAACGCATAGGCCGGCTCCCGAAGCCGTCAGCGGGGGCCTGGCTCACCAACCTGCTCGCGGCCAGGCGCGCCACGGAGGTCGACGACATCATCGAGCTCGGAGCGCTGATCCGGGACGCCGAGAAGAACATGGATGCCGGCGAACTGCGCCAGCTCGGAAAACAGCGGCTGCAGCTCATCCGGGCTTTGGCACAGCAGGGCAAAGCCCTTGCGGCAGAAGCCGACCAGAAGGTCAGCGCCGCCGCAATGCTCGACGTGGAGCAGACATTGCACGCAGCGATGTCGGACCCCGCTGCCGCAGAAGCCGTGAGAAGCCGTCGACTGGTCCGAGCCCTGTCCTCGAGCGGGATCGAACCTGTGGACGTCGACGGCGCCGTTGCTGAGCCAACGGTGGACATCGTCCAGGCGCCGAGGCCGGCTCTCAGGGTCGTCGAGGACCGCCCATCCGCGCGCAGGATCGAGGAAGCCGAGAAAAAGGCGGAGGAGGCGAAGGACCGGGCAGCGGGGGCAGACGCCGAACGGAGCGCGATTCGTGAGCAACGCACGGCGCTCGCCGAGCATCGAGCTCGGCTCGCGCGAGAACGGCAGGAGGCCTCCGACCGGCTGGCTGCACTGGACGGGCAACTGGCGAGCGCGGGGCGGGAGGACGACAGCCTGCGCCGCGCAGCAGCGTCAGCCGATCACCGAGCCGGCGTAGCAGCGCGCGCAGCGGATCGGGCAGCGGAGCGACTGGAATCGCTCCGGAAGGGGTGACTGCCCGGACAGAACGCGAACATCCTGAACCCGTTTTCTGATCAATACGTGAACTTGGAGCCGTTAGGCCACTATCGTGCTTAGAGGGGGGTACGCCACCCGTTTCGGAGAGGAAAGCATGGGAAAGCTGCTCTACGGACTCCCACCCGTTGAGATCGATGCCACCGACCGTGAACTGGCTCATCTGAGGGTCGTCATGATCACGAAACTCCGGCGCGGCGAGATGTTCGCCTTCGCGGTGGACGGCCGGGTCGAAAACGCCGGCGCCGGCCGGCGTGTCCTCTGGGTGCACCCGTCGATTCCGCTTCAGTTCCAGTTCGACGGAACCGTCGAGGAGAAGCTCAACAGGGAGTGGCTCGAAGAGCTCATGTCGGCGGCGAACAGCGGCGGAAATCTTCGGCTCACGCCGGAACCGATCGAACACGCGTGACACGGGACCTTCACGCCTCGACCTCCGACGGATTCCGGACCGCTGACGACGTGCGTGGAACACGATTCCTCGATGTCGCGCTCGGCGGACTCAGCTACCAGATCGAGCACCACCTGTTTCGGTCGATGCCCAAGCCGCACCTGCGGAGGGCCGCCCCGATCATCGAGGCATACCGCCGGGAGCGCGGCGTGACCTACACGCAGACCGGACTGTTCACGTCATACGGAATCGTGCTGCGAGACATCAACCGGGTCGGGTTGGGCGGAAGCGACCCGTTCGGCTGCCCGTCGGCGGCCCAGCGATCGGCGCTCTGATCGCGGTGTCCCTTTGTCAGCTCGGGCCGGGCTCCTCCACGCCGTCCGGGCGCGCCTCATGGTGGCGCCGGTCGCGCGTGCGACGGTCCTCCTTCATCTCCGCTTCGAACAGGTGACGCCTGCCACCGACAAGCTCCTGCCGTGCGTCCTCTTCGGCAGCGACGAAGGCACGGTAGTAGTTCGCGTCGTAGTCCTCGACGACCTGGAACGTCCACCGTCCCTCGATCACGTTGCGTCCGACGATGTCCTTATCGATTCGGTCGGCCAGCTCCTGATGTCCCGCCTGCCTCAACATGTCTACCGCCTCACCGAGGGCCAGGTCTGCGGTTCCGGTGAGGCGATGGAACGCGTAGAGATACCCCCTGGCATGCTCGACGACCTCGAGCGCCTCGGACAGTTTGCCGAGCGCTTCGACGGTGTCGTCGCTGACCCCCTCAGGGCGGCGGTGGGCGGAGTCGGGACCGGAAGGGAAAGTAGTCATGAAACGCCATTATGCCGAGGAAAGCAGCATGTCGCCCAGGACGGGGGCGAGGAGACCCCATAGCGCAGACAGCGTCAGAGCCGTGGTCCCAACGAGCGGCGGGCGGTGACGCTTTCCGAAGGCTGATACCAATGACACCTGGGAGGGCCTCCCTGTCGACGGGTACACGGCCTGGATCGAGCGGATGGCCGACTACCCGACATCGAGGTGCGGCTCAACACCGACTTCTTCGACGAAGCACAGCCCATCGACAGGACTTCGCTTGTCGGTCAGGTCCCCGTCGTCTACACCGGCCGTGTCGACCGCTCCTTCGACTACTCGGCCGGTGAACTGTCCTGGCGTACCCTCGACTGCGAGCTGGAAGTGGTTGCGGTCGTCGATTACCACGGCGCCTCGGTGATGAGCTACGCCGATGCCGTCGTGCGGTTCACGCGGACCCATGAGTTCCGTCACTACCACCCTGAACGCGACGGCTACCCGGCCGACAAGACGGTCATCCTGCGCGAGTTCTCCCGCTTCGCCACCCGCGACGACGAACCGTACTACCCCGTGAACACCGCCGATGATCGCGCCAACCTGCGGGCATACCGGGTACTGCAAGCGGGGGAGAAGGATGTGTTCTTCGGCGGGCGACTCGGCACCTACCCCGTAGCTCGACAAGCACATGGCGATCGGCTCGGCTCTGTCGATGTGCAACAACAGGCTGTCCGCCCGTTTCGGCGGGAACAGACCACGCCACCGGCGTCGAAAGCAGACAACC
>NZ_JAODMP010000086.1 GCF_025464835.1 Mycetocola sp.
CGTTGTCGACGGTGAAGTACATCTGGCCGATGACGCGGCCGTCGCTCCGTCGTTCGACGGCGAGTTGCAGGTAATCGCCGTTCGCCTCGAGCCGGGTGCGTTGCGACTCCTGGGCGATCTTCGCCGCGACCGTCTGGCGATCGCGCGGTTCGTAGAGAAGGTACTGGCAGACATCCGCTCGTGACTGCCACGAGTGCACGGCGTCGATGTCAGCATCCGTCTCGAGCCGCAGGATCAGCCGCTCGGTCTCGATGGGCTCACGGAACTCGAGTACGCGCATGACTCATGCTAGCCAGCGTTCGCTGCTCAGAGCAGGCCGAGCTCGAGCGCAAGGGTTACGGCACGGGTGCGGTCAGACACGCCGAGCTTCTCGAACACGTGCAGCAGGTGCGTCTTCACTGTGGCCTCGCTGATGAACAGGCGGGCGGCGACCGAGGCGTTGCTGTTGCCGGCGGCAACCAGCCGCAGCACGTCGAGTTCCCTCGCGCTGAGCTTCGGCCGGGCGGGCAGCGCGTCCGAGCGCATCCGGGCGACGAGCTTCGCAGCGATCGCGGGGGCGAGCACCGTCTGTCCGCCGACGACGCTCCGCACCCCGGCGAGAATCTCCTCCTGGGGCGCGGCCTTGAGTAGGTATCCGCTCGCGCCGGCTTCGATCGCGCCGAGGATGTGATCATCGGTCTCATAGGTGGTCAGGATGAGCACCCGGGTGCCTGGCACCGTTTCGATGATGCGGGCGGTCGCCGCTGCGCCGTCGAACTCGGGACCGTCGAGAACCGGCATGCGGAGGTCCATGAGCACGATGTCTGGCCGATGTTCCTGGGCAAGCGCGACGGCGTCTGCCCCGTTCGCCGCCTCGGCCACCACGTCGATGTCGTCGGCGAGGGAGAGCAGCGCTGCGATCCCGGATCGAACGATCGGGTGGTCGTCCGCGACAATCACTCGGATGGGCTGAACGGTCACGATGCTGCGTCCTTCTCGAGGGGAATGTCGACGGTGAGTTCCGTTCCGTGCCCGGTGGCGGCATCCGCTACGGTCAACGTGCCGCCGACCAGGCCGACCCTGTCACGCATGCCGCTGAGCCCGAAACCGCGTTCGTCACCGGGCTGGAAGCCGCCGAGCCCGCGGCCGTCGTCGGTGACGCGGAGGCTGACGCCGTCGGGCGACTGGACGACGGTGACGGATGCCCCGCGCGCGTTTGCATGTTTCCGCACGTTCGCGAGTCCCTCCTGGGCGCACCGCAGCAGCACGACCTCGAGGTCGCGGGGCAGCTCGGTGAGCGGCGCGACCGTTGTCACGGTGACCCCGGTCTCGCGGGAGAAGCGCTCGCCGAGTCTCGCGAGGGTGTCGGCGAGGGACGCGTCGCGGTGCGGCAGGCCGGCGTTCGCAGCTACGAGGGAGCGGGCTTCGCTGAGTGCTTCGCGTGCCGTGGATTCGATCAGCTCGAGCGTGGAGTCCGCGGTCGGCTGCTCGAGCCCGGCGCGCTGGGCGAGCATGACGACGCTCGTGAGGCTCTGCGCGATGGTGTCGTGGATTTCGCGGGCGATGCGTTCCCGCTCGGCGGTTGCGCCGGCATCCCGGCTCATCAGTTCGAGTTCTCCTTGAGCCCGTTGGAGGTCATCGAGCAATCGTTGGCGTTCCTCGCCGTACTCGGCGATGTTCGTGATCCAGAGGCCGAGAGCGAGGCTGAAGCCGAGTGAGAGGCCCCCGACGAAAAGGCTCTCGACAACTCCCTCGGCGCCGTCGTCGAGGCCAACGATAAAGCCGACCGTGATGACAGCGGCAGCTCCGATGTTGGCGAGGATGGCCTGCTTCGTGGTCAGCGACACCACCCAGAGCAGCGGGAAGACGATGACCTGTGCGGTGACGATGTTCGGCTGGAATGCTGCGCCCATGGCGAGGATGAGGCTGAGGACCACCTGCAAGGTGACGCTCGGCGCCATCGAGCTCGGCCGCGGGTCGCGGTTTCCGACGCTGACGAGCCGCCGGCCGAACCCGTAGTAGACGGCACCGAGCAGGGCGAGCGCGATCCAGGCGGCCCACCGGTCGAGCCCGTCGCCGGCCATCGCTGTCGTGATTCCGACGATCGCGACGGTCGCCGCGACGGCGATATCCCACCACTTCGGACTGGTCACGGAACTACTCTCTCGTATTTCGGTCGCGGAGCTGTCCGAGGGCTGCCGTCAGCTGTCCTTACGGATCCAGCGGAAGGTGACCCGGCAGAGCACGAGCCCCACGATGCACCAGATGAGCAGGTTGACCGCGACCACGTCGAGATCCCAGGCGCCGGTCCGCTCGAGGGTGGCGAAGCTCTCCGGCAGGAACACCGACCGCATGCCCTGCGCCAGCCACTTGAGCGGGAACAGGCTCGCGATGTTCTGCAGCCACTCCGGAAGCATCGTGAACATGAGGTAGACCCCCGAAATGAACTGCAGCACGAGCACGATCGGGATGACCACGGCCGTCGCACTCTTGCCTGACCGCGGAACCGAAGACAGGGCGATGCCGAGCACTGCCGAGGTGACAATGCCAAGCAGGTAGAGCCAGGCGAAGGTCAGCCACTTCTCCGGCTCGGTCGGCAGCTCGATAGAGAACAGCACTCGCGCGACGACGAGGAGCAGCGCCAGCTGGGCGAGCGAGGTCACAAAGACCTGACCCATCTTGCCGAGGAAGTAGCTGATCACCGGCAGCGGCGAGCCGCCCAGCCGTTTCAGAGTGCCGTCGCTCTTTTCCATGGCGATGTCGGTAGCGAGGTTCTGGACGCCGGAGAGCAGGATGCCGGCGGCGACCATCCCAGGCAAGAAGTACGCGCCCTGGCTGATCCCCCCGCTGCCGTCGGGATTCGTGCCGACGTTGCCGCTCGTCGAGAACGCGGTCGCGAAAATCGAGAGCATGACGACGGGAAAGAGGAAGGTGAAGAAGACCTGGTCACCGACCCGGAAGTAGACCCGGACCTCATAGCCGATGCGCTTCAGACCGAGGCGGATGCCCCGTCCGCGTGAGAGGGCGGGGATGCCTGTCGAGACGGCTGGCCTGGCGACGGTCTGCTCAGACATGCGCTGTTTCTCCTGTGGTTTCAGCGGCGGAAGTAGGAAGACGGCCGGCAGCGGCGACGAGCCCGAGGTACACGTCCTCAAGGCTCGGCCGGAGGATCTCGAGGTCGCGCGGCTCACCATTCGTGGCCGCGAACAGCCGGCCGGCGAAGGCAGCGGGTTCGAGAGTGCGTTCCTCGTGGAGACCGGCCCCGTCGCGCCAGCGCACGACAGGGATCCGGGCCTCAGCGCCGCCGATGGCATCGACTGGACCGATCTCGACCAGCCTGCCGTCGGCGATCACGGCGACGCGGTCGGCGAGGTGGGCGGCCTCGTCCAGGTAGTGGGTGGTGAGGAGAATGCTCGTCCCGTCGGCCTTGAGCGAGCGGATGAGCTGCCAGAACTGGCGCCGGGCCTCCGGGTCGAATCCGGTCGTGGGTTCATCGAGGAACAGCAGCTGCGGTCGCCCGATCACACCGAGGGCGACGTCGACGCGCCGACGCTGCCCACCGGACAGTTTGCCGATGCGTGTTCTCGACTTCTCGGTGAGGCCGACGGCAGCGATGACCTCATCCACGTCGCGCGGGCGGTCGTAGTAGGCGGCGAACTGTTCGACCTGTTCCCGAACGGTGACGTGCGCTGCTTCCGCGCTGGACTGCAGCACGATGCCGAGCTGAGCCTTCCAGGCGATGTCTCCTTTCTGCGGGTCGACGCCGAGCACCCGCACGGTTCCGCTGGTGCGGTCGCGGTAGCCCTCGAGGATTTCGATCGTGGTGGACTTGCCTGCACCGTTCGGGCCGAGGAGGGCGAACGTCTCACCTCGGCGGATGTCGAAGCTCACGTCGGCGACAGCGGCGAGGCCGCCGTAGTGCTTGCCGAGGTTCTCGACCTCGACGATGTTGCCTGAGGCTGGGGTGGACTGGTTCATGCTTCCAGCGTGCCCGCGCCTGGCCTGCATCGGTAGCGGTGATCCGGCTGAATCCGGCATCAACCGATCGGTGGATGGCGTCGCGGTGATCCCTACGGCGTCGGCGACCCTCCGTTGACGTTGAGCGTCTCTCCGACGACGTAGCTCGACTCACCGGACGCCAGGAACACATAGGCGGGTGCGAGTTCTGCGGGCTGGCCGGGGCGACCGAGCGGGGTCTGCTCGCCGAACTCCGGCAGGGCCTCGGGCGGCTGGCCGCCCGCCGTCTGAAGTGGGGTCCAAATCGGGCCAGGTGCGACGACGTTGACCCGTATCCCCTTCGGTGCGAGCTGCTGCGCAAGTGCCTTGGAGAATGCGTTG
>NZ_JAODMP010000046.1 GCF_025464835.1 Mycetocola sp.
TTGGCAGGAGATCACACGATTCACAGGACCGTTTACCGGTTTTTCTCCTGCGAAACGTGCGATCTCCTGCAATGCGGGCGCGGCGGCATCCGCGGCCCTGCCGGTCCCGTTCAGACGGAGTCGGCGACCTCCCGGCGGGTGGTGAGGATCATCCGGCGGATGAGCAGTGCAGCACCGGCCAGCACCAGGATGAGGAGGGTGCCCCACAACCACGGTGACGCGGTCAGCTGCGCGGCGCTGAACGCGGCTGCACCGCTGTGAAGCTGTGCGGTTCCATCATTGATCTTCGAGTTGCCGTCAGCGAGCGACGCCGCGCCGGTGGCGAGAGTCGACGTTCCCTCGCTGAGCTCTCCCGCACCGTCGGCCAGCTTGCCCGTACCCTCGGCGAGTGAGGTGGATCCCGCCGAGAGCGCGGCGAGCCCGGTGTTCAGGCTCGACGATCCTTGTGCCAGGGCCTGCGTTCCTGTCGAGAGGCTCGACGCGCCGACCGCCAGCTTGTCGTTGCCAACGGCGAGGCTTGCGGCGCCCGCCTGCAAGGTCGCCAAGCCCACATTGAGGGAAGAGGACCCGACGGACAGCGTTTTCACACCGGTCGACAGGTCGGCTGCGCCGGCGGCCAGCGTGGCGCTGCCCAGGAAGAGCTTCTGCGACCCGGGCAGGAGCTGGGTGTGGACTCCCGCTTCGAGCTGAGCCGCTCCAGCGGAGAGCGCCGGCAGGTTGGCCGCGTAGAGCAATCCTCCCGTCGGAAGTACCCCCGGGATGGGCGCGGTTGCGCCGAGTCCCGCCGCGACCTGGCCTGCCCCCGCGCTGAGTGCTGGCAGGTTCGCTGCGTAGAGCAATCCGCCTGATTCGAGGCCAGGCATCGGGGCAGTCGCTCCGAGGCCTGCCGCCACCTGTGCGGCGCCGACTGCGAGAGTCGGAAGGTTACCCGCGTACAGCAGGCCACCCTTCGGAAGTATGCCTTCGATGGGTGCTGTCGTCCCAAGGCCGGCGGCGATGCTCGTCGCACCGGTGTGGACGCGGGGGAACGCGCCGAGGCCTGTTGCGGCAGGTTTCAGCTCGTCGAGTCCGCCTGACACCGTGGTCGCTCCGATGACCACGTCGTCAGCTCCCTTGGCGATCGATTCGAGCTGGGTGATCAGAGTGGGGTCGGCGCCCTGCTTCCTGAGATCCGTGATGACAGCGTGCAGCGAGCTGGCGACGGTGGTGGCGCCCGTCTTGACCGAGCCCGCCCCCGTCGTGAGCGCTGGAAGGTTCCCGTTGATGGCGGCGGCCGCTGGAGCGATCTGCCCGGTCCCGGCCGCGAGGGCGTTTGCGCCGTCACTGAGGGTCTGAACCCCGGTCTGTGTATTCGCGGCACCCTGCGCAATCAGGGTGGCGCCGGGGGAGAGCTGGGTCTTCACTGCGGCGGTGACCTTATCGACTCCACCGGAGACCTGGGCGGCTCCGGGGTGCAGCTTCCCTTCGATCGCGTCCTTGATCTTGTCGACTCCGTCTGACAACTGGGTCGAGCCAGGGGCAACGGTCCCGTAGAGACCGGCGTAGAGCGCCGAGGCACCGACGGAGACGTCGGCCGATCCGCCCGCGATCTTCCCTGCCCCCGCGGAAGCGCTGGCGGCGCCTGTGGAGAGAGCCGCGCTGCCGTTTGCCGCGTTGGTCGCACCCGCCGCCAGTTTCTGGGCGCCTGTTGCCGCGCTCGACGCGCCGTTGGAAAGCGCCAGGGCGCCGTCCGCAGCGCTCTGGGCGCCCGTCGCGATCTTGCTCGACCCGGCGGTGGCGCTCACCGCACCGGCTTCAAGGGTCGCCGCTCCTTCGGCAGCGCTCGAGGCACCATCCGCCAGCTTGGCGGCACCGTCATCGATCGCTGTCGCACCGTCGGAGAGCTCTCCTGACCCGGCAGCGGCGAGGCTCGCGCCTGAGTCGAGTAGCTGGGCTCCATCGGTGATCTTCTGCGTGAAAAAGAAGAAGAAGGCGACAGCGGCGATCAGCAGAACGCTGAGGGCGATGGTCGAAACCTTCCAGGCGAGAAGGGGTGCCGGGCCGGGTGGGGGAGTACTGCTCACGAGGATCTCCTGGGATATGCCGAAAGGAAGCCGCGCAGGCGGCACGCCACTTCAGACCAGGCATCCGCCACCGTGAGGTGCGAAGCGGAACGCGAGTGGTCTTCGTTGACGTGCGTCTGTTCGGGATGCCGGCGAACCGGCGGGGTGCAGGGACAACGCAACCGGGAGTGTGGATCTTCGCCGCAGCCCGTTCGGTCCTGTCCTCCTCGACCTGTCCGTGGGTGCGCTCCTGGCAGCACGGTGAACGTAGCAGCGTTGACCGTCATGCACGACGGGTACCCGCATTCGTTGCGGATGCCCACAACGCGCGCTGCTCATCCGTCGACGGGTTTTGTGTGCGAGTGTCAAACGTCCGGCCATTCGAGGGGTATCCGCCGGACCCACCCTCGTAACCTGCCGGAACCAGTTGGCTAGACTGAGCGCGGGTCAACGTCGCTCCACACATTCCACCGGCACCACCTCGAACAGGAGAAAAACTGTGGCACTTATTGATGCTGTAGGCGCTCGCGAAATTCTGGATTCCCGCGGGAACCCGACCGTTGAGGTCGAGGTTCTTCTCGACAACGGCGTGGTGGAGCGCGCCGCCGTTCCATCAGGAGCGTCGACCGGGGCCTTCGAGGCCTACGAACTGCGGGATGGCGACGCCGACCGTTATCAGGGCAAAGGCGTGCTCAAGGCTGTTGACGCGGTACTCGACGAAATCGGCGACGCGGTCGAAGGTCTCGAGGCCGACGACCAGCGCCTGATCGATAAGACCCTCATCGACCTCGACGGAACAGACAACAAGGAGCGCCTCGGCGCCAACGCCATCCTCGGCGTAAGCCTCGCCGTTGCAAAGGCCGCAGCGCAGGCAGCCGACCTTCCGCTCTACCGCTACCTCGGCGGCCCGAACGCGCACGTCCTCCCCGTCCCCCTCCTGAACATCATCAACGGCGGGTCGCACGCGGACAACGACGTCGACATCCAGGAATTCATGATCGTTCCTCTCGGCGCCGACAGCTTCTCCGAGGGTCTGCGCTGGGGCGTCGAGACCTACCACGCGCTCAAGGCGCTTCTGAAGTCGAAGGGCCTCGCAACCGGCCTCGGTGACGAAGGCGGCTTCGCCCCGAACCTGCCGAGCAACCGCGCGGCACTCGACCTCATCGTCGAAGCGATCACCAACGCCGGCTACACGCCTGGCAAGGACATCGCGCTCGCCCTCGACGTCGCAGCGACCGAGTTCTTCAAGGACGGCGCGTACCACTTCGAAGGCAAGCAGCTCTCCGCCCAGGACCTGAGCGCCTACTACGCCGAGCTGGTCGAGGCGTACCCGCTCGTCTCCATCGAAGACCCGCTGGAGGAGGAGGACTGGGAAGGCTACCAGCACCTCACCGCCGAACTCGGCGACAAGGTGCAGATCGTCGGAGACGACCTCTTCGTCACCAACCCTGAGCGTCTCGGAAGGGGCATCGGCCTGGGCGTTGCGAACTCGATCCTCGTCAAGGTGAACCAGATCGGTACGCTCACCGAAACACTCGACGCTGTCGCCCTGGCGCAGCGTTCGAGCTACACGGCGATCCTCTCGCACCGCTCGGGTGAGACCGAGGACACCACCATCGCCGACCTCGCCGTCGCCACGAACGCGGGACAGATCAAGACCGGTGCGCCTGCCAGGTCCGAGCGGGTCGCGAAGTACAATCAGCTGTTGAGGATCGAAGAAGAGCTGGGCGAATCCGCGGTGTACGCGGGTCGCAGCGCCTTCCCGAGGTTCTCGGCGTAACCGTCCAACAACTCCCGGTATGCGTCGAATGTCGGCGCATGCCGGGAGTTGTGCTTGGCAGCAGTGGAGAGGGAAGGGGCGGCGCGTGGCCAGACGACCAGGAAGAAACCGCTCGACATCGCCGCTATCCACTACGGCAAGATGGGCCGACAGCACCGGAGCCGTGCCGGAAGCGGAGGCAGGGAGCTGGATCCGAGGCATCCGTTTTTCCGGCTTCGGACTTCTGATGATGGCGCTGCTTGTGCTTGGCATCGTCGTCATCGCGCCCAACCTCAAGGCGTACATCGAGCAGCGTCAGCAGATCGCCGAGTTGCAGGCATCCGTCGCGGTCAGCAAAGACGAGATCGAGCGACTCACTGCCGAACGCGAGCGATGGAACGACAGCACCTACGTCATGACTCAGGCACGCGACCGGCTGTTCTACGTCAACCCGGGTGAGATCAGCTTCATCGTTCTGAACGACGTCGATGCGGCACTGCTGGGCAAGGATGAAGCCCCGATCAGTGCGGAACTCACGGCGACGAGGGTGAACTGGGCCGAGTCCATGCTTGCCTCGCTCGTCACCGCAGGACTGGCGGAGGTCTCGACCGCCCCGTCGATCCCTCCGGTACCAACGCCGGAGCCGACTCGCTGAGCAGGGATAATGGATGCATGACGACACCGCCATTCGAGACCGTGACGGCCGACGATATCCGGGCCGTCTCCGCCCAATTGGGCCGGCCAGCCCGCAACGTCGTAGGCATCGCGGCGCGCTGTGTCTGCGGGGCGCCGACGGTGGTCTCCACGGCTCCGCGGCTCGATGACGGGACGCCATTCCCCACGTTCTACTACCTCACTCACCCTGCCGCGACGGCAGCTGTGTCGACGCTCGAAGCAACTCAGGTGATGAACGAGTACAACGACGACCTTGCCGCAGACGAGGAACTCCGTGCCGCCTATGCGGCTGCCCACCAGGCCTATCTCGCCGACCGTGAGAGCATCGAGCTCGTTCCTGAGCTGGTGAACATCTCGGCAGGGGGGATGCCGGTCCGGGTGAAGTGCCTGCACGCGTTGGTCGGCCACGCCCTCGCCGCGGGTCCTGGCGTCAATCCGATCGGGGATCGAGCGTTGGAGCGGGCCGCCTGGTCACCAACCGTGTGCCAGTGCGTCGAGGGTGAAGAGGCCGCTTCGGCGGGGGAATGAGCCGCAAGCTGAAGCATCGGGGGGCCCTCGCGGGAGCACTGGTGACACTCTTCGTTCTCGGAACGGTGACGGCCGGTGTGCCCGCGGCGCACGCCGACCAGGTCCGCGACGCCCAGTACTGGCTCGCGAACCACGGCATCGCTGATGCGTGGCAGCACAGCACGGGAGCGGGCACGACGATAGCGATCATCGACACCGGAATCGCAGACGGGCCAGCCGAGTTCGCGGGCGCGGTCGTCGCCGGCCATGACGCCTCAGGTGTCGGCAGTGCCAACGGTAGAACCCCGGTGGGAGGGGCAGGCGAGAATCCCCACGG
Organism: Mycetocola sp.; assembly: GCF_025464835.1. Classification (GTDB taxonomy): domain Bacteria; phylum Actinomycetota; class Actinomycetes; order Actinomycetales; family Microbacteriaceae; genus Mycetocola_A. Next base: position 5,321 of record NZ_JAODMP010000046.1, read on the forward strand.
GAGCTGGGTCGCCTCGCTTGCCGCCGGCCGAGGAAACGGCGACGGCAACGGAGTCATCGGCGCGGCTCCGGGTGCCAGTCTCATCTCGATCTCCGTCGGCTTCGGCTCGAGTGGATCCACGATTCCCTTCGCCGACCAGATTGCCGACGCCATCCACTTTGCCGTCGACAACGGCGCCGATGTCATCAACATGTCGCTGACGACCAACACCAAGGACTGGCCGGAAAGCTGGGACGAAGCGTTCACCTACGCGTTCGAGAACGACGTCATCGTTGTCGCGGCGGCAGGGAACCGCGGCAGCGGCACCGAGGAGGTGGGCGCCCCCGCGACCATCCCTGGCGTTCTCGTGGTTGCCGGAGTCGACTCGTCAGGGAAGGCAAGCTACGACGCCTCCAGCAAGGGCATCACCCTTTCGGTGGCCGCCCCGAGTGAGGAACTCGTCGGCGCCTCACCCGACGGCAGTTACGTCCAGTGGGCGGGCACCAGCGGGGCGTCCCCGATCGTTGCAGGCGTCGCCGCTCTCGTCAGGGCCCGCTATCCGAACATGGACGCTGCCAACGTCATCAACCGGATCATCCGCACCGCCAGCCCCGTGCCGGGTGAAACCCTCCCGAATGCCATCTACGGTCACGGCTATCTCAACGCCCTCGCCGCCGTCACAGCCCAGGTGCCAGCGGTCGAGGAAAACCCGATGGGTGACCTTGCGGCGTGGATCACGCAGCACCGCAAAGCGAAGGCAACGCCCGAAAGCATCCCGCAGGATGCAGGAAGCATCCCGGAAGTTCCGCCCCTTGACCCGGTGGCCGGCGGATCGAATCCCTTTCTTCCGACACGCGACACCCTGTTGTATGTCAGCCTGCCGCTCGCCCTATTCTTGGGAACTGGTACCCTATTAGTGCTCGGTGCCATCGGTGCCACCCGGCACCTCAAGCGGACGGCTCGCAGACAGTGGCCTGTTTGAGTCCGTGCGACCCCCCAGTAGGAGAATTCTCACCGTGCCAAAAATTTTGATCGTCGGCGGCGGCTATGCCGGTTTCTACACCGCATGGAAGCTGGAGAAATGGTTGCGCCATGGCGAAGCGGAAGTCACCGTTGTTGACCCGCTTCCGTACATGACCTACCAGCCTTTCCTTCCCGAGGTCGCGGCCGGGTCGATCGAACCGCGTCACGCGGTCGTCGCCCAGCGCAGACACCTGAAGAAGACGAACGTCCTCACCGCCAAGGTGACCAACATCAACCATGCCGAGAAGAAGGCGACGATCGTTCCGGCGGTTGGTGAGTCCTGGGAGTTCGACTACGACGTCGTCGTCGTCACCGCCGGTGCCGTGTCCCGCACGTTCCCCATCCCCGGTGTCGCTGACCAGGCGATCGGCCTGAAGACCATCGAGGAGGCTGTCGCGATCCGCGACCGTGTCCTGTCGAACTTTGACAAGGCATCCAGCCTCCCGGCCGGACCAGAGCGCGCACGCCTGCTCAACTTCGTCGTCGTCGGCGGCGGTTTCGCCGGCATCGAGGTATTCGCTGAACTCCGTTCCTTCGCGAGTGCGCTGCTGAAGAGCTACCCGCAGATCGCGTTCGAGGAGATCGAGTTCCACCTCATCGAGGCCATGGGGCGCATCATGCCCGAGGTCAGCGAGAAGACCAGCCACTGGGTGCTCAAGAACCTCGCCGAGCGCGGCGCTCTCGTGCACCTCGACACCCAGCTGACCTCAGCCGTCGACGGCAGGATCGAGCTGTCGACCGGCGAGACGTTCGAGTCCGACCTCATCGTCTGGACCGCAGGCGTCATGGCCAACCCGCAGATCGTGCGCAACACCGACCTTCCGATCGAGGAGCGTGGCCGTCTCGTCGTTCGCCCCGACCTCCGCGTCGGCACCGATGACGAGATCGTCCCCGACGCCTGGGGCGCCGGCGATGTGACGGCAATCCGCGACCTCTCAGGCGGTGGCGTCGGCGGGTTCTGCGTGCCGAACGCCCAGCACGCCGTTCGGCAGGGCAAGCTCATGGCGAAGAACATCGTCGCTGTCCTCCGCGACGAGGAACCGAAGGAGTACATCCACAAGAACATGGGTGCCGTCGCCGGCCTCGGTCTCGGCGTTGGTGTCTTCCAGTCAGGCAAGATCGCGATCAAGGGCCTTCCGGCATGGTTCGCCCACCGCGGTTACCACGGCCTGGCAATGCCCAGCTGGGAGCGCAAGATCCGCGTCATCATGGGGTGGATCGTCAACTTCTTCCTCGGCCGCGACATCGTCAGCCTCGCTGCTGTGCAGACCCCGCGTGCAGCTTTCGAAGAGTTCGCCTCCCGACCCAAGCCGCCCGCGGCTGCTGAAGCCGTCAAGCCGGTCGAAGCGATCAAGAAGCCCGCTGTCAAGAAGCCCGCTCAGCCGGTCGTTGAGAAACAGTCGGTCGCTGCGTCGAAGTAGCCCGTTGATGTGATGAGCCCGGTCCGGTAACGGATCGGGCTCATCGTCATTAAGCGGAAGTCACTCCGGCTCGTCCGGCGTGAGTCGGCGGGGTTCGCGAGGGCGGCCGTCCGCGCACAATAAGCTTGACGGGCACGCCCCCGTAGTCCAATGGCAGAGACAGGCGACTTAAAATCGCTCCAGTGTGGGTTCGAGTCCCACCGGGGGTACCAGTCAGGGCGGCCGTACAGGCAGTAAACGCGCGGACGCGAGGCATTCTAGGGCCCGCTGATGCCCTGTGCCCCGGTGTTGTACGGGCCGGATGGATCGCGGTGGCACTCAGCGCCGAACGGTCAGCCGGTCGGCGCCGCCGTAATGCCAAGAGACGGGAATCTGGCTCTGTGCGGTCCAGGTTCATTGCTCGTCTGGAGGGAGCGCGACGCACGGCATCCCGGAGAGCCGGCTCGTCGTGCAGGGCGACCCGAACGCGGTGATCTGCCGCCCAGACGGCACCGCCGTCCGGGTCGCGGGATCGGTGCTTTCCTGCGACCCCGTGAATTTTCATCGCGACGCGGATGATGTGGTCAGCAAGATCAGTGATCGGCGAGGGCTTGAATTCGGCAGGAGCGCTACCAGCTCGCGGCCCAGCGCCACAGGCAGAACGCGGAAGTCCTGGCTGCGCAGCGACGGGCGTCACGCAGCAATGTTATTATCTGCGTATGAATGCAGAGACGCGAATCTGTGGCCGTGAGCCGGACAGTCAGTTCGTCGAGCTGGCCGTCGAGGTGTTCGCCATGCTCGCCGACGCGACACGTGTGCGGCTGATCCTCGCCCTCCGGGACGGTGAGCGTTCGGTGGGCCAGTTGGCCGATGTCGTGGACAAGACCCCAGCGTCCGTGTCGCAGCATCTGGCGAAGTTGCGTCTCGCCCGGTTCGTGACGACCCGGCAGGAGGGCACTCGGGTGTTCTACCGGCTCGAGAACGAACACGCGAGCCAGCTCGTCTCCGACGCCATATTCCAGGCCGAACACTCGCTCGGCGGCACCCCACGGCACCACCATGCCGAGAGGGAGGCCGCGTCGTGAGCGTCGGAGCGCACCAGCATGAGCATGCCAACGGGCTGCACCAGAACAGTGATCACGACCACCGTCCCCGCTCGGACCATGACCACGATCATGGATCAGACGGCCACGTACACCCGACGGGGCTCAAGGGGTTCCTCTACGGGCTCTTCATGCCTCACACGCACGACGCTTCCGACTCCATCGACGATGCCCTCGAGGCGAGCACCCACGGGATCCGGGCCCTCAAGATCAGCCTCTTCATCCTGTTGGGAACCACGATCCTGCAGTTCGCCGTCGTGCTCGTCTCCGGCTCTGTGGCCCTCCTCGCCGACACGATCCATAACTTCTCCGATGCGCTCACGGCTGTTCCGCTGTGGATTGCGTTCCTCCTCGGGCGCCGAGTCGCAACCCGGCGTTACACCTACGGCTATGGGCGCGCGGAGGATCTCGCGGGGCTCGTCATCGTCGCCGTCATCGCGCTCTCCGCTGTGACCGCGGCATGGCAGTCCATCGAACGCCTGATCAACCCGCAACCGCTCGCAAACCTGTGGTGGGTCATGGCCGCCGGTGTCATCGGGTTCCTTGGCAATGAGGCTGTCGCGATCTACCGCATCCGGGTCGGACAGCGGATCGGATCCGCAGCTCTCGTCGCGGACGGCGTTCACGCGCGCACCGATGGTTTCACCTCGCTCGCTGTCGTGATCGGAGCCGCTGGGGTCATGCTTGGGTTCCCGCTCGCGGATCCCATCGTCGGCCTCCTCATCTCAGCGGCCATCATTATCCTGTTGTGGGGCACGGTGCGCAGCATCGGCCGCCGTCTGATGGACGGCATCGAGCCGGACCTCGCTGAGCGCGCCCAGCTGGCGCTCGAGAGCACCCCGGGCGTTCTCTCGGTCTCACGAGTGCAACTGCGCTGGGTCGGACACAGGCTTCAGGGAGCGGCAACCATCGTCGTGGCGGACACTACGCTCGCTGAGGCCGAAGACGTCGCGCACCACGCCGAGCAAGCGCTGCTGGCCGCGCTCCCGAAGCTGGATGACATGACGATCAGGACCAGTGCCGGAAAGACCGCGGTGGCGCGGTGAACCAGGCGCCGCCGGTGCGGGCGGGAGCGACGATGTGACCGCGGCGACGGTGAGCCGGAACGCTGTGGCGCCAGCCCGCAGGAAAACGCTGCAGCGTCGCATCCGGCTGGTCGTCGCGATCACGATCGCCTATAACGTCATCGAGGCCGTCGTCGCGCTGGCCGCAGGCACGGTGGCGTCGTCCGCAGCGCTCATCGGGTTCGGCCTCGATTCGATCGTCGAGGTGCTCTCTGCCGCGGCGGTCGCCTGGCAGTTCGCCGCGCCGGACCCGGAGAAACGGGAGAAGGTCGCGCTGCGAGTCATCGCGATCTCGTTCATCGGCCTGGCGGTCTACGTCATCGCCGATGCCGGAATGTCGCTCTTCGGGCTGCGCGAAGCGGAACACAGTCCAGCGGGCATTGTCCTCGCCGCCGTCAGCCTCGTCGTGATGCCGTGCCTGAGCTGGTTCGAACGCCGCACCGGCAGGGAGCTCGGCTCGGCATCCGCCGTCGCCGATTCGAAGCAGACCCTGATCTGCAGCTACCTGTCTGCGGCACTCCTGGCCGGCCTGCTGCTCAACTCGCTTCTGGGCTGGGCGTGGGCTGACTCGGTCGCGGCGCTCGTCATCGCCGCGTTCGCGATCAGGGAAGGCATGGAAGCCTGGAAGGGTGACGCGTGCACCGTGCCGGTGTCCGCGCTCACCGCTGAACGACCCGCCGAAGCGGGAGAGCAGGACTAGCTTCCCGAGGAGCGTCGACCAGTCGCCGAGTCCGGGTCTGTCCCGCAGGGCCGCCGGAGCGTAGACTGCGGCGCACCGACCGGGAGGAGCGGCCATGCACACCGAGAACGCAGTGGCACAGCACTATCGCAACCCCGAACTCGAGTCTTCGATCCTGGGAGCACTCCAGCGAACCGGTCACGATCCCGAGCACCTCGAGCCCGACGATCTCCTTGCCGTCGACCAATTCCACATCGGCGGAGTGCAGGCAGCGCGGGACGTCGCGATCGGCGCAGGGATCGGACCCACACGGGTCGTACTCGACATCGGTTCAGGTCTTGGCGGGCCTGCCCGGCTCTTCGCGCACCATTTCGGCGCAACCGTTGTCGGCGTGGATCTCACACCCGAATTCGTTGAGACCGCGACATCCCTGACGCGACGGGCTGGACTCTCGGACCGGGTGCGCTTCGTCGAGGGAAGCGCCCTCGATCTTCCGTTCACCGCCAACGAATTCGATGTGGCAACACTGCTTCACGTGGGAATGAACATCCAGGACAAGCCGGCGATGTTCCGGAGTGCGGCCCGAGCGCTCAAGCCGGGTGGGATGTTCGCCGTGTACGACGTCATGCGCACAGGAGACGGTGAGCTCGCCTACCCGCTGCCGTGGGCGGCATCCGCTGACATCTCCTTCCCGGCGACGCCCGAGGACTACGCGTACGCTCTGGAATCGGCCGGCTTCACCGTCGAATCCACGAGGAACCTCCGTGAGGAGGGTATCGAGTTCATCGAGCGCGGGCCGGCGGGCGATGGGAGCACGTCGCCGCTCGGCATGCACCTCGTCCTCGGCCCCGACGGCCGCACCCGGATGGGCAATCTCGGGGCTGCCATGACCGCCGGAACGCTCGCCCCTGTGGAGATGTTCGCTCGCCTCGACTGACCGGCGGCGCTACTTGGCCTGGTCGTAGCTCGACACCGTGGCAACGGTCAGGGCGAAATCGACAGGGAAGTCCCCGAAGAGCAGTCGACCGGCGTCATCAGCAGCCTCGGTCACAGCGGTGCCGACCGCTTCAGCGAGGTGGGCGGGTGTGTGCACCATCACCTCATCGTGCAGAAACAGCACGAGGTGTGGCTCACCGCGATCGTCGGCGAGCGCGCGGAGTCGTTGGCGCAGACCCGCCATCCAGCACATCGCCCACTCGGCCGCTGTCCCCTGCGCGACGAAGTTGCGCGTGAAGCGACCCCAGTCTCGAGCCGCCTGCCGGGCGCGACGGTCATCCGATGGAGGGGCATCCGTCGACGGGACGGCATCGGCGCCCTCCCAGCGGTCGCCGGGCAACGGCGAGCTGCGACCAAGCCACGTGCTCACCTGCTCACCGCGTTCCCCGGCGCGGGCTGCCGCTTCGACCAGGCCGATCGCCCGCGGAAAGGCGCGGGTCAGCCGCGGCATGAGCCGTGCACTCTCTCCGCTTGTCGCCCCGTAGAGTGCCCCAAGCATGGCAACCTTCGCATGCGCGCGAGTGTCGACCACGCCGGCGTCGACCAGGCCCTGATACAGGTCGCGCTTACGGCCCGCCGCTGCCATGGCCTCGTCGCGGGCCATGGCAGCGATGATCCTCGGTTCCAGCTGGGCGGCGTCCGCCACGACAAGGGACCACCCTTCATCTGCTCTGACCGCGCCGCGGACCTCAGCCGGCAACTGGAGTGCGCCTCCGCCGCGGGTTGCCCATCGTCCGGTGACGACGCCGCCGACGACGTATTCCGGACGGAACCGTCCGTTCTGCACCCACGCGTCCATCCACGCCCAGCCGTTGGCCGACAGCAGCCTGGCGCCCTTCTTGTAGGTCAGCAGCGGTTCGATGACCGGATGCCGCTTTTCTCGCAGATCCCACTTGCTCGTGCCGGTGACCGGCAGGCCAGCTCTCTTCAAAGCGCGAAGGAGATCCGGTTGCGAATCGGGGTTGAGCGCCGGGGCGTCGAGAGTGGCGCGGATCCGGTCGGCGAGCGCCTCCAGTTTCGCCGGCCGACCACCGAACCGGGGCCGCGGACCAAGCGCTTCCTCGAGCATCGCGGCGTGCAGGTCTCGGCGCCACGGCATGCCGAAGAATCGCATCTCCTCGGCGATGAGAGCCCCGCAGGATTCAGCGGCGAGGAGCAGCTGCAGGCGTGCAGCCTTCGAAGGGTCCGTGCCAGCGACGGCGTCGAGTGTCCGACGTTGCAACAAGAACTCTTCAATCGGATCAGCCCCGTGCTCGGGCGCATGGCTGTCGAAAAGCGTGTTCGAGTGATCACCTGCTGGAACCGCGGGACCGTCCCATGAGTTCGCAGGGGCGTCTCGCAGAGCCGTGCCCCTGGTTGCTTCGGAGAGTTTCAGGATGTGATGTGCCAGTCGAAGGTCCTGGGACCGTTCTATTCGTACTCCGGCGTCGAGGAGCGCCGGGTACCACAGGGTTGTGTCGTTCCACACCCATCGCGGTCGGTCCGGTTCACGGCTGGCGACCGCTGCCGGCAGCCCGGCCCGGTTGAACGCGAGTGGTGCCGAGGCGACCCCGGCGGCGTCCAGTTCCGTGAGCGTTCCGCCGCCGCGCGGTGAGCCTGCCAGGACGATGAACACCATGCCATTCTCCCGCCAGCCACCGACACAGAAGAACCGGACGGGTCAGTCAGCTGTCAGGGCCGGATGGATCAGCCGGCGCCAGATCCACAGCGACAGACCAAGCGCTCCGAACCCCAGCACGATCAGGAACCCGACGACGATCTCACCGCTGGTCTCCCACACGTCGACGACCGGGGCGAGAAGCACAAAAAGCACGGTCAGGACGATGGCCGCCGACAGGAACCAGACGGGTCGTGACCACGTGAGCAGCGCGCGCCCGTCCATCCTGCCCAGAGGAATCAAGAGGACAGCAGCCGATCCCACGCCTGCCATGGCCGCGATGTTGGCGGTCTCGACCAGCAGCGACCCGAGGAACCCGGACGGAGCGCCGAGCAGTGTGGACGCCAGCCAGGCAAGAACGCCCGCCGCGAAGACGGCACCGATCCGGATTCCGGCAATCATCCCGCGCGCCACTCTGGCTCCTGACACGGCGCTGACCGTGAAGACAATGGTGTAAAGCAGCGCCGGTTGCAGCTCGAGGACCCGGGACACAAGCGCGACCGCGGCCACGGACAGAAGGAGCCGCGGCGACAGGGCGATGCGGGCGGGCCCGGTCGGCAGACGCGAAGCCAGAAGAGCGGGTGCCAGGGTCGCGACCAGGTTGATCCCCGCCACCGCGAGGACCGACGCGAGAAGCAACCGCAGGTAGCCGGGTTCGCCATGTACCGGATTGGCGAAGAGAACGATGGCCGCAGCGACGAAGACCAGGAGCACCGAGACCGCCTTCTCGCCTGCACCGCTGAACATCGGGGCCGGGTCGTCGTGGGTAGGCGCCCGGTTACGACCGGTGAGACTCAGCGGTGCACCCAACACCCGTCGCCCGCCCACCGTGGTCGCGAGCAGCCGAGCGGGGACAAGCAGCAGGAGGATGGCGATTGCTGCGAGCACCAGTGCGCGCGGCCAGGACGGGCCGGCGGCGGCGAGGGCACTCGGGACAGCGGTCGTGAACGGTGTTGCGGCGTCCCAGCTGCCCGGGTCAGGGGGCCGCGGTGCCGGGACAGCCGGTTCTTCCGGTGCGACCGGCGCCGGAGCCGGTGAAGTCGATGACGGCGCGGGTGGCACGACTGGGGGAGCCGCCGGGGCACCCTGGCTCGGAGACGGGGCGTGCGTCGTCGGCTTCGCCACCGTGATGGTGACCGGAGTGCTTCCCGCACCGGCGTTACCTGCAGCATCCGTCTGGAAGGAGGTGACCGTCACCGCACCGGTCGGCAGGGTCGCTCCCGTGCAACTCCAGACGCCGCCGGACACGAGAGCGGAGCAGACGTCGAGGTCCGCCCCGGATGCCGCCAGCGCGAAGACGTTCACGGTCGCGCCGTCCTCACCGGTCCCTGAGTACAGGGCTCCAGTGGGGGAGACGGTGCTTCCGGAGACGGGGAAGGCGATGGTCGGTGCGGCCGGTGGGTCGACGTCGAGCCAGATCGTGCGGCTCAGGCTGGGATCGGACTGCCCGCCGTGACTGAACGATGCCGATTGGGTGGCGTTCAGCGTGTAGCTGCCGCTCCCGAGGCTGCGCGGCAGGACGTATGCCCAGGCGCCGTCCGGCCCTGCGGGGAAGCTCCAGGTCGTTCCGCCGCCGATGGACAGTGTGATCTGGGCGTTGGGGTAGGCGTCACCTCGAACGAGACCCCCGGTCAGCAAGGGAGACGTTCCCGCGAGCGTCGGCGGCGCGAGGACATCGACCCGCACAGGCTGGGATTCGAGGTCTTCACCGCCGACGACGAGTTGCACTGCGCTGACGGGAATTCCGGGGCCGTTCGGGAGACGGGAGACGGTGCACGAGAAGTCCGTGCCGGCGGTCCGGATGGTGCACACGTTCGTCCGCGACGTTCCGGCCAGGATCTGCACCTCGGAGCCGGCTTCCTTCGTGCCGGTGATGACGGCGCTCGCCGAACCGAGGAACGAACCATCGGCCGGTGACGTGATCGTCGGAGCCGCGTCGTCGAGGGAGTGGGGGATCAGCTCCTGTTCGGCGTGTGCAGCCGTCGGCACGACGATGAGGAGGAGCAGCACCGCTAGGGATGCTGCCGCAAGCGCCGGGAGTGTGGGCGGGAAGGCGCGCGTGCGTTGCCGAGTCAGTTCGACCGACCGGCCCCCGTCACGTCGAGCAGCACTGAAAATCCCCACCGTATTTCCATTTACGTTTGTGCCGTGCGGCATGTCAAACGAACTCGATCCTTTGGGGGTGTTTCACAGCATCGGGTCCCGGTACCGGGCATCCGAAAACCGCTAACGTGGGATCCGACGAAGGGAGTGCCGATGGCGATCACGCTCTCCTCGGTCGGACCCGCCGCGGTCGCCCCCGCTCCCTGGCTGGACCCCTCACGGTTCTGGGTCGGCCTCGAAGCCGCCACCGCCGGCCTTGAGAGCCCGCTTGCTGTTCTCGAGCTGGGCGCGCTTCGCTTCAACAGGCACGACCTGGTTCGCCGGGCGGCCGGCAAACCGATCCGCGTGGCAAGCAAGTCGATCCGAGTGCGCGGTATCACCGAGGCACTGCTCGAAACCGACGGCTACGCCGGAGTGCTCGCCTTCACCCTGCCTGAAGCTCTCTGGCTGGCGGAAACGGTGGATGACGTCGTCGTCGGGTATCCGACCGCCGACGCCGATGCCATCCGCCGGCTGGCCGAGGACCCGCTCGCGGCCGCACGGGTGACCCTCATGGTCGATTCGGTGGAACACCTCGATTTCATCGACGCGTGCGTGTCGCCGAACCAGCGGGAGAGTTTGCGCCTCTGTCTGGAACTGGACGTGTCGTGGCGGTCGCCAGTGCCGCTTGGCCATGTCGGTGTCTGGCGTTCACCGATTCGCACCGCCGAAGAAGCTGCCGCCTTCGCGCGCGTCGTCGAGGCCCGCGCCGGTTTCACGCTCGTCGGCATGATGGCGTACGAAGCCCAGATCGCCGGGCTCGGGGACCGGAACGACCCCAGTGGTTCCTGGTCGCTCACGAAACGCTGGATGAAACGCCGGTCGATCGCCGAACTCACCGAGCGGCGTGCCGCTGCCGTTGCGGCCGTGCGGCGGGTCGCCGAGCTCGAGTTCGTCAACGGCGGCGGCACAGGCTCCGTCGAGAGCACCGCCCAGGACGAGTCGGTCACGGAGATTGCTGCAGGCAGCGGCGTCCTCGGCGGGCATCTGTTCGACAACTATCGGTCATTCCACCCAGCTCCCGCTGCGTCGTTCGCCCTCTCGGTCGTGCGCAAGCCCGCCCCGTCGATGGCTGTCATCCTCGGCGGCGGCTGGGTGGCATCCGGCCCGCCTGGTGAGGACAGGATGCCGCGACTGGAATGGCCGACGGGGCTTCACCTCGTACCGCGGGAGATGGCCGGTGAGGTGCAGACGCCCATCCGCGGTGAAGCGGCGTCGAACTTGGGAACGGGCGACCGGGTGTGGCTGAGGCACTCGAAGTCCGGCGAGCTGAGCGAACGGGTCAACGAATTCGTGGTCGTCGACAACGACAGGGTCGTCGACCGGCTCCCGACCTATCGCGGCGAAGGGAAGGCCTTCCTGTGACTGCGACGGGGGCGGTGTGGCACAACTGGGCCCGGACCGAACAGGCCAGACCGCTGCGGGTCGAACGACCGCGGTCGACTGCCGCCGTGCAGCGCGCCGTTCGCGCCGCAAGCGGATCCGGCATCCCGATCAAGGCGGTCGGCGCTGGGCACTCGTTCTCCGGGATCGCCGTCGCGACCGGTGTGCAACTCGCCCTGGATGATCTCTCGGGCCTCATCGGCCGGCCGACCGCCGACGGGCGCGCCTCGTTCTACGCGGGCACCCGGCTGCGCGACATCCCCCGGCTCCTTGCCCCATACAACCTCGCCATGACCAACCTCTGCGACATCGATCGACAGAGCATCAGCGGCGCGATCTCCACCGGAACGCATGGCACCGGCGCTTCATACGGGGGACTGGCCGGCCAGGTGCGCGGGCTGACGCTCATCACCGGTGACGGCGAGATTCTGCGCATCGACGACGATGACAACGCTGAACTGCTCCCGGCTGCCGTACTCGGGCTCGGTGCCCTCGGAATCATCGCCGAAGTGACGATCGCCTGCGTACCGCGCTTCCTCGTCGAGGCGGTCGAAAGGTCGGAGCCGCTCGCCGACGTGTTGGATTCGCTTGCCGAACGCGTGGCATCCGCTGACCATTTCGAGTTGTTCTGGTTCCCGCACACGACGACGGCGCTGACGAAGACCAACACCCGGTTGCCCGGCACTTCTGCGCGGCACCCCCTGCCGTTCGCGAAGCGATGGGTCGACGACACGCTGCTGGCGAACGGAGTGTACCGAGCCGCCTGCTTCGCCGGCACCGTCATGCCGCCGGTGATTCCCTCCGTGAACCGGATGGCCGCCAGGCTGGCCGGAAACCGCCGGTACACGGATCTATCCCACCGGGTCTTCACGACCGAACGGTCGATCCGTTTCCGTGAGATGGAGTACGCACTGCCGGCCGACAAGGTGCCGACCGTCGTCCGCGAGATCGAGACGCTCATCGCCCAGAGGCGATGGCGGATCAGCTTTCCGATCGAAGTTCGGTTCGCTGCCGCGGATTCCCTGTGGCTGTCGACCGCGTACGGCCGCGACACCGGTTACGTCGCCGTCCATCGCTACGTGCACGAGAACCCCGCGCGGTATTTCGCCGCGGTCGAAGCGATCCTCATCGAACACGGTGGACGTCCGCACTGGGGAAAGATGCACACGCAGGATGCTGGTTCGCTTCGGGCGTTGTACCCGCACTTCGACGATTTCCTTGCGGTGCGCAACCGCCTGGATCCGCGCCGGCTGTTCTCGAACCCCTATCTGAACCGCGTCCTCGGCCCATGACTCCGAACGCTTGGCTTGACGACAGGCCACATCCTCAGGGAGCCATCGGGTCGCACCCGTAGACTGAAGCGGTCCACCGCACGCACTGCATGCCAGCACATCAAGGAGCTCTCGCCATGGAATGGCTCATTCCTGTACTCATCATCGTCGCACTGGCGGTTATCGTCGGTATTTACTTCTGGGTCACGTACAACTCCCTGGTGTCCCTCAACGTGCGCGTTGACGAGGCCTGGAGCGACATCACCGTGCAGCTCAAGCGGCGAGCGGATCTGATTCCGAACCTGATCGAATCGGTGAAGGGTTATGCAGCCCACGAGCGGGCCGTGTTCGAGAATGTCACCCGCGCACGGGCAGAGACCCTGAGCGCGCAGGGGCCGGCAGACGCATCGGCGGCCGAAAATCACATGCAGCAGGCGCTCAAGTCGATCTTCGCCGTCGCTGAGGCGTACCCGCAGCTGCAGGCGAGCCAGAACTACCTCCAGCTCCAGGGCGAACTGGTCGACACCGAAGACAAGATCCAGGCGTCACGCCGCTTCTACAACGGAGGCGTGCGCGAGCTGAACACCAAGATCAAGGTCTTCCCGAACAACCTCATCGCGAAGAACCTCGGATTCACCGAGCGTGACTTCTTCGAGGTCACTGACAACGCGGCCATCGCTGAGCCGCCGCGCGTGCAGTTCTAGACACTTCGACACGGGCTCGGGCGCGCTGACGGGCGCCCGAGCCTTTTCTGTATCTCTCGTGAAAGGACGATGAATGTACAGGGCCATCCGCAGGAACAAGGTGAACACCGTGATCATCATCGCGATCTTCCTGCTGATCATCGGCGGGCTCGGGGCCCTGGCGGGGTACATCTACAACAGCCCAACCATCGTCACTTTCACGATCGTCGGTGCGACCGCATACGCGATCTTCCAGTACTTCTTCGCGTCGAAGCAGACCCTCGCGATCAGTGGCGGTCATGAGATCGAGAAGCGCGACAACCCGCGGCTGTACCGGATCGTGGAGAACCTCGCCATCACGACGGGCATGCCCATGCCCAAGGTGTATCTCATCGACGATCCGGCCCCGAACGCCTTCGCGACCGGTCGCGACCCGCAGCACGCATCCGTCGCCGCGACCACCGGGCTGCTCGACATCCTCACCGACTCCGAACTCGAGGGAGTGATGGCCCACGAGATGGGTCACGTGCGCAACTATGACATCCGGGTGTCGATGATCGTCTTCGGGCTCGTCGTCGCTGTGGGCTTCCTCGCCGACATGTTCCTGCGCATGGCCTGGTTCGGCGGCGGGAACCGCAACAACAACGGCGGCAACCCGGTCGTGCTCGTATTGGGAATCGTCGCGATGATCATCGCACCGCTTCTGGCCAGCATGGTGCAGCTCGCGGTCTCGCGGCAACGCGAATACCTGGCGGATGCGACGGGTGCGCTCACGACGCGGCATCCGGATGCGCTCGCAAGCGCCCTGCTCAAACTGCAGGCATACGGCCGGCCGATGCGGCGGCAGAACTCTTCGATGGCCCACCTGTGGATCGCGGATCCGCTGAAGCCGGGCGCCGTGGCGCGGCTCTTCGCGACGCACCCGCCGATCGAGGAGCGGGTCGCCCGGTTGCGCAGCATCGGCGGCGGGTTCTAGCCAGCCGTTCCCGTTCGTCCGTCACGAAGGTCGGCTTTGTGCGACGGAACCCGGCATGCGCGACGGATGAATCCGGTGGCTGCGTTACCTGGTCGATCCGTCCGTCACGAACGTCGGTTTTGGGCGCGGGAACCCGGCATGCGCGACGGATGGATCCGGTGGCTTGTGAACCGAGCCCCGTTCGTGTGACGCACCTGCGATGCCACCCAGTTCATCGGACGTGGACGCCGGGTTCCCGCCGCCACAGTCGGAGCGAACCCGCCGGCCCGCTCCGCTTTCCGGTCGCTGAGATCTAGTAGATGTCCTCGAGCGTCACCGTTTCACCGTCGATCACAATGGTGCCGGTGAGCGCCCAGTCATCCCGAGTCGTGAAGGTTTCGGTTCCCGTGCCGCCGCCGTACAGCGTGCCGGTTGCTGTCGCCGTCACCTTTCCACCTTCAGTAGTGAAGCGGGCACCGGACTCGTCGACGGTCACGACAGGGTACTTCTCGACGGAGTACTTCATCGCCGGCTGGTCAGCAAACGTGAACGGCGCGCCGGAGTACATGTCGCACTCGCCTGGGTCGGTCGCGGAAGCGGCGCAGGCATCCAGGTGCTTGTTCAGCGCCTCCTGCACGGCGCTGGTGAGTTCTTCGCTCGGCGTGAACTCCACCTCGACGGCTTCATAGCGCGCCTTCGAGCCTGTCCCGGCCACGAAGCTCTGCGTCTCGGCCTCGAAGAAGTCGCCTTCAGGGGCGCCGATCTCGTATGACGCTGGGTAGGCGGGCAGGTCGTATGCCTTACCGAAGTCGATGTCCTTGCCGTTGACGGAGACGACCGTGCCCTGGCTCGCGTAGACATGCACAGCGGAGAGCAGTGGCTTGTCGATTCTCCAGTTGTCGAAGAAGACACCCTGCTTGCCGTCTTTGCTGAGTGCGATGATGTCGTCGAACGCCGTGCCGTCGATGCTGTAGCTGACCTCGGCGTAGGCGGACTCACCACGCGTGGTGACCTCGGTGACCTTGGCGTTCTTCATGAACGCTTTCGCCTCGCCGAGAATGTCGTCCGAGAGCAGAGCTGCGGCGTTCTTGGTCACTCCCGGGTCGACGAGCTTGTTCGCTTCTGCGGCGTTGCCCTGGCTGATGGCGCTGAGATACGTCTTCACCGTGGCTCCCGGGCCGAACTGCGAGCCGCCGATGACGTTCACGATGACTGACGCGATGATGAGGACAAGCACCACGCCGGCGCCGATCGCCGAGAACAGGATGGTCTTCTTCTTTTTCTTCGGATCCATCGGCGGGCGCTGCGATACCCGCGGTTGAGGGTACCCCGCGGGAGTCGCACCCGGGGGGTACGGTGCGCCCTGTGGGTATCCCGTCTGCTGGGCGCCCTGGCTGTAGGCGCCCTGCGTGTAGGCGCCCTGCGTGTACGCGCCGTGCGTGTATGCGTTCTGCGCGTATGCCGCGGCCTGCTGTGCGCCCTGGCTGTACGCCTCGGCTGCGCCCTGAGGATATGGATTCTGGCCAGGGACAGGGTTCTGCCCGTACGGGTTCTGCGGCGTGTGGTGCTCCTGGTCGTATCCGGCCTGAGGCTGGCTGTCGGGGTTCTGCGAGGAGGCGGCCGTGCCCTGAGAAGAAGGGTCCTGCGCAGCAGCGTCGGCGCCCTGAACATACGGTGCGTTCCCGGTCGCTGCCTGCTGCCCGGCTGGCGGCTCCTCTACGTACGCTCGCTGCGCGTACGCGACTCCCTGGCTGTACGCATCCTCGTGCGGATAAGCCTGTTGCGGTGTTTCGGTCGATCCCCCCGGCGGCACCGAGCCCTCCCCGTGAGCTGCTTCTGGCGTCTTATCGTCCGTGGCCATGAAAAAGGTCCCCTTCATCGAGCGTGATCGTTGCCAACCTACCATCGAAGAGAACCCGGAAATCGTTGATACGGGCGCGGAAATTCCCTGATCTTGCGGCAGTTCTACTCATCCTCGTTCGGCCGGACTCCGAGCGCGCCGGCGAGCTCTTTGGCAAGTGTCCCGCGCCCGGCTACCGTGATCGTTTCGTTCCGCTGCCAGGCGGCTGTCTGCCTGAGCAGCGCCGCAACCCTGTCGGCTGCATCCGCCGGTGCACCAGGCTCAAGCCACGCGGCCTGCACGCGCAGGATGCCGGCGGCACGGTCGTTCTTGAGGTCCAGCCGTGCCGATAGGTGATCGTTGAGGAGAACAGGGAGCACGTAGTACCCGTGCACCCGCTTGGGTTTGGGCGTGTAGATCTCGATCCGGTAGTGGAAGTCGAACATCCGCAAAGCACGGCTGCGCGCCCAGACGATCGGATCGAAGGGGGAGAGGAGGGCGGATGCCTCCATTGTGCGCGGGCGTCTGGCGGCGCTGTGCAACCAGGCTTGCCTTGGCTGTGCGCCTCGGAGCCACCCCGGCACTGTGACCGGCAGCAGTTCCCCGGCGTCTTCGAGTTCGCTCACCGCGGTTCGCGTGTCTGCCGACGGGAGGCGGTAATAGTCAGCCAGGTCATCGAGCGTGCCGATGCCCGAGGCGATGGCGGCGCGTCGAACGAGTTCGCGAATGGCGTCGCCCCGCGGGACGTCCCGGTTCAGAACAGCCGGGGGGAGGACCTGCTCGGGGAGGGCGTATCGCCGTTCGAACCCGGCCCGGCCCGCCGACACGATCTCACCCCATCTGAACAGCGTTTCGAGGCCGATCTTGACGTCGGACCAGCCCCACCACGGGCCGACGCGTTTGTTGGCGTCGTGCTCGATCGCACTCGCCGGCAGTGGGCCCTTCTCTGCCAGTTCAGCGTGCAGCCAACGCAGAAAAGGACCGTTGGCTGTGGCCCAGCTCTGCGGGTCGGTGAGGCTCTTGTCCCGGTAGGACTGCATCCGCCACCGGAACAGTGGCCAGCTCGCCTGGGGCATGATCGTCGCCTCATGACCCCAGTACTCGATGTAGCGGCCGGAAACAGCAAAGGTGAGCGTGTCGAGGGCGGACTTGTCGAAAGCGCCGAGCCGGGCGAAAACAGGCAGGTAGTGGCTGCGCTCGAACACGTTCACCGAATCGATCTGAAGGATGCCGAGCCGGTCGACGAGGGAGTTCAACTGTCTCGTGCCAGGATTCGCCGGGTGTGGACGACCGAAGCCCTGCGCGGCGAGGCCGATCCGGCGAGCAAGTGCCGGTGCCACGCTGTTCGCCATAAGCCCGACGTTAGCGTGTCCCTCTGACAGCCGGAGCATAGACTGATCCGGTGGCGAAAACGACGGAGAAGAACTGGTGGGGTCGCGTGTTCCGACCCGCCGATTCCCCTGTCGACGATCGAGCGCCCGCAAGTGAGATCGAGGACGATGTCCCCCGCGCCATGCGGATCGCAGGCGCCTGGTCGTGGCGACTCCTCGTCATCGCCGCAGCCCTCGCGGTTCTGATCTTTCTCGTCGTCCAGCTTCGGCTGATCGTCATCCCATTGTTCATCGGCGTGCTCGTGTCGGCGCTGCTCACTCCCTTCATCGAGCTCCTCACCCGGCATCGCTGGCCGAGGGGACTCGCGATCGCGACAGCCATCCTTGGCACTGTCGCGGTCGTCGGCGGCCTGCTTTGGCTGGTGATCTGGCAGATCACGCGGGAATTCTCTGAAGTGCAGCAGAGAACAGCGGTCTCGTTCAACGAGTTGAAGACCGCGCTGCTCCAGTCGCCGCTTCACCTCACCGAGACACAGATCAACGATTTCATCCGGGATATGCTCGCAACGGTCCAGAACGACAGCCAGACCCTGCTGAGCGGTGCGCTCTCGCTCGGTTCGACGCTGGGCCATGTGGCTACCGGCTTGTTCCTCGCCATCTTCTGCCTCGTTTTCGTGCTCATCGACGGCCGGGGCATCTGGGGCTGGCTCGTTCGCCTGACCCCGATGAAGGCTCAACCAGCGATCGACGGCGCGGGCAAGGCAGGCTGGTTCACGTTGACCAACTACGCGAGAACACAGATCCTCGTCGCATCGATCGACGCGTTCGGCATCGGCCTGGGCGCTTTCCTACTCGGCGTGCCGCTGGCGATCCCGATCGGTGTGCTGGTCTTCCTTGGCTCATTCGTGCCGATCGTCGGTGCGGTGGTCACCGGCATCGTCGCCGTCTTCGTCGCCCTCGTGTACAACGGCTGGTTCATCGCCCTTCTGATGCTCGGTGTGGTTCTGCTCGTGCAGCAGATCGAGGGTCATGTGCTGCAGCCGCTCCTGATGGGCGCCGCAGTCAAGGTGCACCCGCTTGCAGTCGTTTTGGTCGTAGCGGGGGGCACACTGGTCGCCGGAATCCCAGGCGCACTGTTCGCTGTTCCGGTCGCGGCCGTGATCAACGTGATGTTCCGGTACATTGCATCCGGCGCCTGGCGGACTGCGGGACTCCCGTCACCGCTTGTCGTCGGGGATGCCATCTGGCGTACCGTCCCCACCGAACGTCGCGCCCTGAAGCCGCTGCAGCCCAGGCACGCCAAGACCGCCCCCGAAACCAAGGGAACACCGAATGCATGAATCCACGCCGTCCCACCCCACACTCGAGCAGTTCGAGACGGCGAGGACCGTGGTCGCACGCGTCGCCCAGCAGACGCCGATGGAGAGTTCGCGATACCTTGCGGAGCTTCTCGGCGCCGATGTGTACCTCAAGTGCGAGAACCTCCAGCGCACCGGTTCCTACAAGATCCGCGGCGCCTACAACCGGATGGCGCAGCTCACCGATGAGGAACGCGCTCGCGGTGTCGTCGCGGCATCGGCGGGCAATCACGCGCAGGGGGTCGCCTTCGCCGCCCGGGAGCTCGGAATCGCCTCGACCATCTTCATGCCGATCGGGGTGCCTCTGCCCAAACTGCAGGCCACGAAAGCTTACGGAGCTGACGTGATCCTGCACGGGCACACCGTCGCCGAGCCCCTGCTCGCGGCAGCCGAGTACGCCGAGGAGACCGGGGCCATCTTCATCCCGCCCTTCGACCACCCCGACGTGATCGTGGGCCAGGGCACGCTGGGTCTGGAGATCTGGGAGTCGGTTCCCGACGTGCAGACGGTGGTCGTGCCGATCGGCGGCGGTGGCCTCATCGCCGGAGTCGCATCCGCCATGAAGCTGCGTGCGGCAGCGGCCGGCCGCTCGATCCGCGTCATCGGCGTCCAGGCGGCGAACGCGGCCGCGTACCCGCCCTCCCTCGTCGCGGGGATGCCGACGCAAGTTCCCGTTCAGGCGACCATCGCCGACGGGATCGCGGTCGGGAAGCCTGGCGCGCTCAACTTCGAGATGATCCGCGACCTCGTCGATGACATCGTCACGGTCTCAGAGGACGACATCGCCAAGGCACTGCTGGTCCTCCTCGAACGTGCCAAGCTCGTCGTCGAACCGGCAGGAGCTGTCGGTGTCGCGGCGATCCTCGCCGGGCTCGTCGCCCCTGCCGGCCCCACCGTCGTGATCCTCTCCGGCGGCAACATCGACCCGCTCCTGATGCAGCGCGTGATCAGTCACGGGTTGTCGGCATCCGACCGGTACCTGACGCTGCGGATTCCTCTGCCAGACCGGCCGGGGCAACTCGCCCGTACCGCTGAGCTCGTCGCCGAGGCGAACGCGAATGTCATCGAGGTGCTGCACACCCGCCACGGGCACGGCCTCAAGATCGGTGAGGTGGAACTCGAGTTGAGCGTCGAGACGCGCGGGCTCGAGCACCGCGAACTCGTGGTCGAAACACTTCGATCAGCCGGGTACTTCCCCCAGATCGTCGAAGACTGAACAGGGCACGAAAGAGAAACGGCCCGGCGATGTTCTCGCCGGGCCGTTTTCTGTCGTGAGGCTACTGGCCAGCGTACGTTTCGACCTTGGAGATCTTCACGGTGATCTCCTTGCCGTTCGGGGCGACGTATGTGGTGGTCGCGCCGACCTTGAGGCCCAGGATCGCGGCGCCGAGCGGGCTCTGCTCGCTGTACACGTCGAGGTCTGAGTTCGCGGCGATCTCCCGGTTGCCGAGGAGGAAGATCTCTTCGCCTCCGGCGACGGTGGCGGTGATGACGGTGCCTGGCTCGACGACTCCGTGGCTTTCGGGGGCGACGCCCACCGTGGCATCCCGAAGCAGCTGGGTCAGCGTGCGGATGCGCGCCTCCTGCTTGCCCTGCTCGTCCTTCGCGGCGTGGTAGCCGCCGTTCTCCTTGAGGTCGCCCTCTTCGCGAGCCGATTCGATCTTCTTGGCGATCTCTTCGCGGCCGACGGTGGACAGCATCTCGAGCTCGTCGGCGAGTCTGTCGTATGCATCCTGTGTCAGGAAGGTGACCTGAGTTTCAACAGCCATGGCGAACTCCAAACATAAACGGACGCCCTGACGAGGGCGTCAGGGCGTATCAAATCGACCCGGCGTTCGGGTATCAGACGAGCTTAGGCCAGCCAGCATCGATAAATCAAACCCGTTGAGGCGAGTTCAGTGGTGGTGACCGTCTCCGTGAAGCTCCGCGTTCGCTGGTCGGACGGGGGAATCTCCACAACCTTCCAGCCCACCACGGCGAACGTGTCATTGAGCGCCTGCACGGCGCAATGACTGGTCGTCCCCGTTGCTACCGACAGCTCGAAAGTGACCTCGACGGTGCGCTCGTCGACAACCACATGGGCCGTGTCCCTCACTTCGAGCGCCGCGGGGCCGACGGTGTCGAGCGCCGCCCAGACGACCCACGCCACGAAGACCAGCGCGAACACGCCGCCGGCGATCCAGCCCAGGCGTCGCTGGCGCCTTCGTGCTTGGGCGGACCGCCCGTACCGTTCGTCAAGGACGGAAGTCTCCCGCTGGGTGTTCGAAACCATCAACCCTCATCCTGCGAACGTTAGTCTGTACAGACAAGGCTAATCGCTTCTCAGCCCCCTCACTCTCACTGAAAGATCCGGTCATCGTGACACTCCGCTTGCTTTCGGTCCACGCGCACCCTGACGACGAGTCCAGCAAAGGCGCGGCGACAAATGCCTACTACCGCTCTCGCGGCGTCGAGGTGATGGTCGTCACCTGCACCGGTGGCGAACGCGGCGACATCCTGAACACGGAGCTCGAGGCCCGGGCCATGGGGGAGCGTGACCTTGCCGGTCTCCGCCGGCGGGAGATGGCGGCGGCCGCCAGCATCATGGACATCAGTCACCGCTGGCTCGGCTATACCGATTCGGGGATGCGCCGCGAAGACGGAAGCGTTCCGCCGAACTCCTTCGCCGCCATCCCGATCGCTACGTCGGCGGAACCGCTCGTGCGTGTCGTGCGTGAGTTCCGTCCGCACGTCATGGTCACCTACGACGAGAACGGGGGTTATCCGCACCCCGATCACGTGCGCTGCCATGAGGTTTCGGTCGCCGCGTTCGATGCCGCTGCCGACCCATCCGCGTACCCCGAGGCCGGCCCGGCCTGGGAGGTCTCGAAGCTGTACTACGACCACATCTTCAACTCCGAACGGGTGCAGGCGAACTTCGACGAACTGCTCCGTCAGGAGCCGGAATCGCCGCTCGTCGAGCAGCTCTCCGAGATGGTCGCCTGGATGAAGGAACGCCCTGCCCGGGCGACGACACACGTGCCGGCAGGTGACTTCTTCGAGGTGCGTGACGCGGCCCTCCGGGCGCACGCCAGCCAGGTCGCCGCCGACTCCAGCTTTTTCTTCTGGTCGAACGACCTGCAGCGTAAGGCCTGGCCCTACGAGGATTTCGAGCGCGTGCGCAGCAGCGTGCCGCTCGTCGCAAACGAGAGCGACCTGTTCGCCGGAATCGAGGACTCTGAATGATCGCCGCCAGCTGGAACATCGTCACGGATGCCGCGTGGCGGCTGGCCGCGACCCCGTCGCCGACGCCGACGCTCGACATCGACCCGAACGACGTGACTCCCGGCCCGGCCGGATTCTTCGTCGTTGCCCTCCTTGCCGCGGCCGTCTTCCTCCTGATCTTCGACATGCAGCGCCGGGTCCGCCGGGTGAATCACCGGGCGGAGATCAGTGAACGGTTGCAAGCCGAACTGGACGAGCGCGACCGCGTGGGCGACGATGGCCCCGCGTCTGACGGTGGCGTCGACCCGAAATCGGGCGACAAGCCGCTCTGAGATCAGGGGCTGCGTCACAGCACCGTTCGCATCTCCAGCTCGTTCCTCGTCGGATCGAAGTTGTCCGGGATGGTTCGACCGGTCAGCTCCTAGCCGCGGCGCCGGTAGAAAAGCGATCGCCCGGTCGTTGTCCTCGTGCACATGCAGGGTGAGGGTGTCGCCCAGCTCGCGAGCCCAGTCCTCGACAGCGTCCAGGAGCGCATCCGCCAGACATCCTCCGAGTTCACTTGGGCCGATTCGAGGGTCTCCAGAAACGCGACCGGGGTGTCCCGAAGCAGCTCCAGTCGAAGGTCCCGCACGCGCTGCCAGTCCTCTTCGCTCGGTCAGACGATGGTGACGGCGTTCATCCGGATACTGTATCGACCCTGGCGTGTCGGGCCCGGCGAACACCGTGCTCGGCGAGGGCGCCGCGGAACACCCCGATCGCCTCATCGCCGGTGGCCTCGGCGGCCACGAATCCGTCAGGGCGGACCAGGTAGAAACGGTCAGGTGAGAGCCTGCTCGCGCCGACCGTCGGGAAACTGTGGAACG
>NZ_JAODMP010000060.1 GCF_025464835.1 Mycetocola sp.
CCGAACGCTGTGCTGACGATGAACAGCACGGCCTTCGACAGCTCGGGCAGAGCCGTCGAAGTCGGCCGGCACTGCTACCGGCCGGACCCCTACTCTTTCGAGATCACGCTCGTCGACCGCTGATCCCCGCTAGTGCGGCGACAGCGAACGGAGGCAGTCGAGGGATGCCGCGACGTCGCGAACCGGGCCGTCGTCCGCCGGCATCTCGCTGAGGATGGTGTCCTGTTCGAGGACGTACCAGCCGTCATAGCCGACCTCGGTGAGGACGGCGACGATCGAGGCGACGTCCACATCGCCCGTGCCCAGCGGAACGTAGATTCCTTCGCGCACGGCATCCGTGTAGGTCTCAACCTCACACCGTACGACGCCGACACGCAGAACTTCGTCGGAAAGACCCGGACCGCGTGGTCTGCCTTCGGCAGTCAGCAGTCTGAGCCATACCGCTGGGGTCACGCCTACCTGGACGGCTACCCGGCGCCGGCCGGCCGGCCATTGCCGACCCTGCGATCATCCCCGACACCGCGCTTCAGGGCGTTCAGTCACCGCAGACCGTATACCAGTCAGCAACACGCGGCGGGACGGTTTCGGGCGTCGCTTACTCGCAACCTTCGGGGCCCGGTGCGTCTCTTGTACCGGGCCCCGGAGGCCTGCGCAGTCAGAGCGCTTATGGGCTCCCCTGACTGGCTTCATCGCTCCGCTGATAGAGCGCAGGGCTGGTCGGCCCGATCCGCATGAGACCAGCCGCTACCTCGTGCACCGGAGCTCGAGTGCTGCGGCGCACGAGACCCTCGCCTCCGTCGACGGAGTGAACGTCACCCGGCCCGTGAGGGCGCCGGCGCCGTTCTCTGCCGCTCTCATGGACGCCACGCGGCACGCGTTCCGGACCAAAGCATCCGGTGCGCCGGGCGTGAGCGTGCGGTTCGGGTGAATCGCACCGAGGCGGAGCGGTGCGGTGCCGCCTAGACGGCCAGCCGTGGGTAATCGGTGTAGCCCTCGGCACCCTCGGCGTAGAACGTGGCCGGGTTCGGCTCGTTCTCGGGGTGCGCCCCACGCCAGCGCTCGACCAGGTCGGGGTTCGCGAGCGCAAGACGCCCGACTGCGACAGCATCCGCGTGGGCGTCGTCGATCAGATCGATCGCCTCGTCACGAGTGGTGACGGTGCCGAAGCCGCTGTTGATGACGAGCGCACCCCCGAACATGCTGCGCAGGGTTCGGACGAGGTCGCCGGCTGGTTCCTTGTGCAGCACGCTGAGGTACGCCAGGCCGAGCGGCTCGAGTGCTTCGAGAAGGGCGCCGTAGGTGGCGGAGACGTCCGCGGCATCCGTTTCGAGTACGTCGAGGATGTTGTGTTCCGGTGAGATGCGGATGCCGACGCGTCCGGCACCGACAGCGGCCGCAACCGCCTTGGTCACTTCGATTCCGAAGCGGGCACGGTTCTCAGGTGAGCCGCCGTACACGTCGTCGCGCTGGTTCGATACCGGCGAGAGGAACTCGTGCAGCAGGTAGCCGTTGGCGCTGTGGATTTCGACGCCGTCGAATCCGGCTTCGATGGCGTTGCGGGCTGCCGCGACGAGTTCGTCGCGGACCATGGCGAGCTCGTCAATGCTGAGGGCGTGGGGCACCGGGTACGGAAGCTTGCCGGCCGGTGTGCGGACCTCGCCTGTGATGGCGATAGCGCTCGGGGCGACGATACGTTCGGTACCGGTGATGGCGGAATGCGAGACCCGGCCGCCGTGCATGAGCTGCATGACGATGCGTCCGCCGTTAGCGTGAACGGCGTCGGCGACCCGGCGCCAACCGTCGATCTGCTCGGGCGTGACGATGCCCGGCTGACCCGCATATGACTTCGACTCGGGACTCGGGTACGTGCCCTCTGTGATGATCAGGCCGAGGCTTACCCGCTGCACATAGTATTCAGCGGTCAGCGCACCGGGTACGCCGTCGGATCCGGCGCGAAGCCGGGTGAGCGGTGCCATGACGACGCGGTTCGGCAGGTGGAGATTTCCGAGAGAAACGGAGGAGAACAAGTCCATAGAGCGGATGCCTTTCGGTTGCGGCGCGCGGAACGGCGCACCCTGGGGGGAACGTGCGGCGTGGTGGGGGTATTCCTCGGCGGTTTTTGCCCGCCCCGTCCCTCCACAGACAATCTTCTCGGAAAGTTATCCACACCAGCCCTTTCCTGCGCGGATTCGCGTCGGCTGATGTCGGTGGTCGCTGGGAAACTGGTGTCATGGAAAACCTCCACGAACTTCCGGACGAAGCGTATGAGTCGGGCGACGCGGCCGACTCGCGGGGCGCGGATTTCGAAGGGGTGGAGTTCATTGGTGCCGGGTCCGTGGGTGCCGGGTCCGTGGGTGCCAGGCCCGTGGGTGCCGGGTCCGTGGGTGCCGGGTTGCAGACGATCGCGCTCGACTCTGCGTTCGCCGAGTCGCGTTACAGTGGTGCGCTGGCCGACGGGTGTTCCAGCATTGTGGATGAGATCGCCGGCCTGAAGCGGGCCGAAGCGCGCCAGCAGGCCTGGATGATCGAACGGATCGATGAGGCCCGCCGGTTGGCTGAGGCGACGCTGCACGGGGTGCGGGTGCTCGGCTCGAGTCTGTCGGCTGTTCAGCAGCGGGAGATGGCCGGGCGGTCGCTGGTCGCGGAGCTGGCCTGTGCGTTGCGGATGCCGGAGAGCACGGTGATCGGCATGGTCAGCGACGCCGAAGCGCTGATGCACCGGTTACCGGCGACGATGAACGCCCTCCGCGCCGGAGACATCTCCTACCGGCATGCCCGGGTGATGATCGATCAGACCGCGACGCTCGCCTCTGATGCTGCTTCGGTGTTGGAGGGGCAGGCGTTGGGTTTCGCGAGAACCCTGACGGCGGCGAAGTTCACGGCAAAGACCCGGGTGCTCCGGGAGCGGCTGGACCCGGACTCGATCACCGCCCGGGTCGCGAAGTCGGCGAAGGATCGCCGGCTGGAGTTCCTGCCCGCCGATGACGGGATGGCGTGGCTGAACCTGTACACCACAGCCCCCGAAGCGACCTCGATCTACGGGGCGGTCCG
Source organism: Mycetocola sp. (assembly GCF_025464835.1). Classification (GTDB taxonomy): domain Bacteria; phylum Actinomycetota; class Actinomycetes; order Actinomycetales; family Microbacteriaceae; genus Mycetocola_A. The sequence goes on from NZ_JAODMP010000060.1 coordinate 3,052, forward strand.
TGATCAGGCGGTCGCGGTGAAGAACCCGAACGACCCACGCACCCTCACCCAGCTGACCGCGGATGTGTTCACCGATGCGGTGTCCGCGGCGTTGTGCGGGGACCTCCCCGCTGGGGGCGTCCAATCGGACCCGGCCGCCAGTCCCCGTCTCGGTTCCGGCGCGGCGTTCCGTCGGATCCGTCCGACGGTGACGGTCACCGTGCCGGCGTTCACCCTGCTCGGTGTCAGCAACGAACCAGCCACCCTCGAGGGTTACGGTCCGATCGACGCCGACGCCGCCCGGGCGCTGGCCGGGCAGTCGACCGTTTGGTACCGGATGCTCACCGACCCGAAGACCGGTGCCCCGATCGCCCTGGACAGCACCACATACCGGCCGACGAAAGCGATGAAACGCTACCTGCGTTACGTCGACGGCACCTGCCGGTTCCCGGGCTGCAGCCGAGCCGCCCGACATTGCGACCTCGACCATACGAAGGACCACCAGCACGGCGGTCCCACCGAATGCGAGAACCTCTCCCACCTCTGCCGAAAACACCACCGGCTGAAACACCAGACCACCTGGAACGTGAAACAGCTCGGCGCCGGCTCCCTGGAATGGACCTCACCAGGAGGACTCAGCTACATCACCGAACCCGACGTACTGCTCACCGCCCCCGGACCGCCGAGCCCGCCCGACGACGCCGACCAGGCAGAGACGAAGCCGCCGCCAGGGCCACCAGACTTGCCAACGCCGAAGTACGATCCGAACGCGGCCCCGCCCTTCTAGCGGGTTCGCCGCTCGAACACAGGAGCGTATCCGGGCGATATTGGGGGGCATGAGTCAGTCCGTCGAAGAGTGCCCGCCCGGCCCGGTACCCGAACTCCTCATCACCGACCTCACCAAGAGCCTCGACTTCTGGGGCGGCCTCTGCGAATTCACTGTCGCGTACGACCGTCCGGACGAAGGATTCGCCTGCCCGCAATCGGTGTGCTGGCGCGGGAGCGTACGACGTCCGCTGAGACCGACGAGTCCTAGCTCGCCAGACGCGCACCCGGAATAGCGGCAAGCAACTCTTGCGTGTACTCATCCCGCGGGTTGTCGAAAATCTGCTCCGGGGTGCCGCTCTCGACGATCCGGCCTTTTTGCATCACGTGAACGTGATCGGAGATCATCCGCACCACAGCAAGGTCGTGGCTGATGAAGAGATAGCTGAGCCCGAGTTCGGTCTGCAGATCCGCCAGGAGTTCCAGGATCTGAGCCTGCACGAGCACGTCCAACGCCGATACTGCTTCGTCGAGGACGACCAGCTCGGGCGACAGGGCGAGCGCTCGCGCGATCGCAACGCGTTGCCGTTGTCCGCCCGACAGCTCGTGCGGCAACCGCTGGGACATCGTGGTGGGCAGAGCAACCTGCTCGAGCAGTTCGGCGACGCGAACTCGTCGGGCCGCCGCATTCCCGATCTTATGCACCGTGAGCGGCTCTGAAATGGACTGCTCGACCGTGTAGCGCGGATCGAGCGACGCATACGGGTTCTGGAACACCGGCTGCACACGCCGGCGGAACGCGAACATCTGACGTCGGCCGAGGCCTGCAAGATCCGTGCCGTCGAAAGCGATGGTTCCGGAGGTGATGTCCTCCAGACCGAGCACCAGGTTCGCAGTGGTCGACTTGCCGGAGCCCGACTCTCCAACGATGGACACGGTCTCGCCGCGTGGAATCGCGAAGCTCACACCGTCGACAGCCGTGAACGTTGTCGGCTCGCCGAACTTCGGCGAGCGCAACGTGAACTCCTTGCGCAAGTCCCTCACGTCGACAAGTGGTGCTCTCGCCGGGTCCGCAACTCCGTCAGGTGCGGATGTGACGGAGGCGACTCGCAGACTCCGCAGCGACGACAGGCTCGGCGCTGCCGCCAGAAGCTGCTGAGTGTACGGATGCTGCGGGTTCGCAAGCAACTGCTCGGCCGGTCCCTCTTCGACGATCTCTCCGCGGAACATCACAACGATCCGATCAGCACGCTCGGCAGCCAGGGCCAGGTCGTGCGTGATGAGAAAGACAGCGGTGCCCATCTTGTCGGTGAGGTCGTCGAGCTGATCGAGAATACGCCGTTGCACCGTCACATCGAGCGCAGAGGTTGGCTCGTCGGCAATGAGCAGACGCGGCTTGCAGGCGAGCCCCATGGCGATGAGGACGCGCTGGCGCATTCCCCCTGAGAATTCATGGGGATACTGTCGTGCGCGCTGCGCAGCACCCGGGATTCCGACCATGTCAAGAAGTTCGACCACCCTCGCGTCAGCGGCCGCGCCATGCGCATAGCCGTGCACCTCCAGCGCCTCGGAGATCTGCGCCCCGACCCTCATGAGCGGGTTGAGGTTCGACATCGGGTCCTGAGGAACGAGACCGATACCGGCGCCCCTCAGGGTGATCATCTCGTTTTCGCTGAGCGCCGTGAGATTGCGCCCCTCGAAGTGCACCTCACCGCCGACGATCACACCGTTATCGGCCAACAGCCGGTTGATGGCGGCCGCGGTGGTCGATTTGCCCGACCCGGACTCCCCCACGACCGCGACTGTTTCGCCCGCGGCGATATCGATCGACACGTTTTTGACGGCTGGAACCAGATCCCCGCCGGAGCGGAAGCTCACCGAGAGGTTGCGGATGCTCAGAACGGGAGGCTGAGTGGTCATGGGGTCCTCGTATCTGTGGTGGATGAGTACAAATCGGCGGCCACGTCGACCAGTCGTTCCCAGAGCGAGATCGTCGCGACGGGGGCGGCGTCGGTCAACAGCCTGTTGCTGGCCAGTGTGATGCCCAGCCCCATACTCGGCACGAAGCCAACGGCACAGCCGGTGAATCCTGGATGCCAGAGCAGCGGATGCTGCGTCCCGCGGATGTCGATCGACATCCGCCGGAATCCCAGCGCCTGCATCGGCTCCGAACTCGGGGTGAAGAACATGGACGCGACATCGGCCGAGCACAGCTCGGTCGAGGGGCTAGGGCTGCTGAGCGCCTCTGCGAAACTCAAAAGGTCGTCTGCGGTTGAGAAGAGGCCGGCGTGACCGGCGACACCGTGGAACGCGTGATAGCAGTTGCCGTCATTCACCTCACCGACGAGCTCCTGCTCACGCCACTGGAACCGCGGCTCTGACCAGCGCACCGGATACGGTTCTCCAGTCATCACCATGGTGCGCTCCGCGCGGTCGCCGAGCGAACTCGCGGCCATAGCCGGCGCGGGCAGGACTGCTGAGGATCCTGACCGCTTCAGGAACGACGTCCGGAGCATGCCCAGTGGCGCGAACACGAGTTCGTTCAGGGCGTCGCCCAGTGAGCGGCCGGTAACAGCTTCGAGAACCAGACCCAGATACATGAATCCCAGATCTGAGTAATGCCGCCCAGAGCGGAGTGGGTATCGAGGGGCGATTCCATTGAGCACCGCTTCTGCGCCGTCGGTGATGTCCGGGGCCAGATAGAGCGGCTGCCACTCCCACAGGCCAGCCTGATGCTGCAGGAGATCGCGGATCGTCGTGCCCCCATCTCCGGCGAAGAGGGGCAATACCGAGGCGACCTTCGTGTCGAGCGAGAGCGCGCCGCCGGAGATCAGTCGCATCAGCGCAGCTGTGGTTCCGACCACCTTGGTCACGGAGGCAAGGTCATGAGCAGTGTCGACCGTCATCGGCCGCCGGTCGCGCAGGCTCGCGAGGCCACTCGCCACGATCGTGCGCTGGCCCTGGAATGAGAGACCGAGGACAACCCCTGCCGGCGCACCAGCACCGGCGGGTGCTTCGCTCACGAAATGGTCGGCCAAGACCTGAAGGGTCAGCTGCGTGGTCATTCGTCGCCCCGTCCGAGTCGCCGCACGAGTCGCAACTCCGGCTCGCCGAACTCGTCCTCGGTTCGCTGCCCGCCGTCGGGCAACCAGCCCTGCCGTCGATAGAACGAGAGGGACGGCGCATTGGCAGCGAAGACCCAGAGCGATGCATCCTTGACGCCAAGGGCCGCCAGCCGGGCCGAAGCAGCACGCAGCAGTTGTGATCCCAACCCGGAACCTTGCGAATGAGGAGACACGTACAGCGAATGCACCACACCGTGAGTCCCAGTTGCCGACAGTCTGGTGACGCCCACAACAGTGGCGGCGCTCTCAGCCACCAGCACTTCACCCTCGTCGGAGCCCAGCACCCGCTCCCACAGCCGCTGCGCCTTCTCGTCGCTCATGGCGTCGATCGTTGAATCGGGCAGCACGCCTCTGTAGCTCTCACGCCAGCAGGCGAGAAAGACGGAAACCACCGCATCCACGTCGGCTGAGGTGGCGGGGCGCAATTCGATGGACACGGCAGGTCAGCCCTCTGTGACCAGGGACAGGGAGCGGATGCCGCCACGCACAGGCTGAGGAAGCGTGAGCGCTCCCGCGCCGGGCGTGATGGTGCCCAGGATGCGGCTCGCCGATGCCCCGGTGCCTGCGGGAACCGTCGCTGGCACTCCGTGAATCGTGCACCAGCCGATGAGGGCGAAGGCGATCGCTTCCTTGTCGTCCGCTGGGGCTCCCAGCTCATCGGCAAGGACCACCTCGACGCCGGGCAGCGCGTTCCGCAGTCCGTTCAGGAGAAGCGGGTTGCGGCATCCGCCGCCGGAAACGGCGAGGTAGCCGACGCTCGCAGCGATCACATCTCGTGCGACTGTCTGCACGGTCAGCTCGGTGAGCGTTGCGGCGAGATCGGGCACGGAGATGTCCCGGGCGTGCTCATGAACAGCGTCCTCCACGTAGCCGAGGTGAAAGTGTTCCTTCCCGGTGCTTTTCGGCGCCGGGAGCGCGTAGTAATCGTCGGCAAGCAACGCGTCAAGGAGCCTCTGGTGAACCGTTCCGGCTGCAGCGATCCGGCCGCCGTCGTCGTAGCCCAACTCATTCATGCCGTTCTCGACGATGATCGCGTCGACAAGCGCGTTCGCAGGGCCGATGTCGTAAGCCACGCGCACGCCGCCTGCATCCACCACCGTCATATTCGAGATGCCACCGAGGTTGAGCGCCGCGGAGGCTTCGGCACGGTCCCGCAGCAACAACTCGTCGAGGAAGGAGACCAGCGGTGCCCCATGCCCGCCCGCTGTGATGTCCCGGATGCGCACATCCGAGATGACCGGAACGCCCAGCTTCTCGGCAATCCACGCAGCCTGGCCGATTTGCAGGGTACCTAGAGCGTGGTCGTCCCGGACCCAGTGGTACACCGTCTGGCCGTGGGAGGTGACCAGGTCGACGGATCCGACGGCGGCGGATGCCGCGTCCGCGGCCTCCGCGAACGCCTGACCGATGAGGGTGTCGAGTTCGCAGATCTCCGAGAGTGTGGTGGCCGCCGGCGGCAGAGCGGCGATCAGCCGCGCGCGGAGCGACGGCTCGTACGGCACGGAGTCACGATGCAGGACTCGTCCTTCCAGCCGGCCGTCCTGCTCATCGAAGTCCACAACGGCGACGTCGATGCCGTCGTGCGACGTGCCTGAGATCATTCCGAGAACACGCATGCTCACTCCCCCAATGCTTCGCGCAGCCGGCCATGGGCGGCATCGACTCGGCTTGCGGCCGTATCCCGGTCAAGGCCGAGCCTGAGCATCACTGCTGCCGTTTTCACGTCGAATCCAGCGGATTCGAGGGCCGTACGAGCTCTTCCTCGATCAACCCGGGCGATCGCGGAAACCATGCCGACGGCACGTTCGCGAAGCTTGTGATTGCTGGGGTTGAGATCGACCATGAAGTTGCCGTAGGTCTTGCCCTCCTGCACCATGACGATGGTCGAGAACATGTTGAGCACGAGTTTTTGCGCCGTGCCTGCCTTGAGACGCGTCGAACCGGCGAGGACCTCGGGGCCGACCGCGACCTCGATCCCGAACTCGGCTGCCGCGCTCAGCGGCGTGTCCAGGTTGCAGGACAGCCCGACCGTCAGTGCACCGAGTTCCCGCGCCCGGGCAACCGCAGCGATCACGTAGGGCGTGCGTCCGCTCGACGCGATCCCGATGACCGTGTCGTTCTCGCGTACTCCCGCGGCGTCGATGGCCGCTGCCCCGGCGGTGGCGTCATCCTCTGCGCCCTCGCTCGGATGGACGATCGCCGACGGACCGCCGGCGATGATCGCAAAGACGAGCTCAGGAGGCGTGCTGAAGGTGGGCGGGCACTCAGACGCATCGAGAACACCGATTCGTCCTGGGGTTCCAGCACCGACGTAGATCAGTCGTCCGCCGCCTGCCATCCGCTGGCTTGTCGCTTCGATGGCGGGGACGATGACGGGGAGAGCTGCGGCGACGGCAGCCGGAACCTCGGTATCTGCGGCGTTCATCACCGCGGCGAGTTCCGCCACCGTCATCCGGTCGATCTCGGCGTACCGAGGGTCGGCTGACTCGGTGGTGAGGCCTGCGAGTGGTGCGTCGGTGGTGCTCATTTCTTGCCTCTGTTTCGGGGATCGAGTGCGTCGCGCAGTCCGTCACCGAGCAGGTTGAGACCTACGACGAGGAGGACGACGACGACGCCTGGGGCGATCATGGTCCATGGAGCGATGCTGACGAGCGTGCGCGCGTCGAAGATCATCGATCCGAGGGATGCCGCCGGTGGCGGAGTTCCGAGCCCGAGAAAGCTCAGGGCTGCTTCGGTGAGCACTGCCCACGACAGCGACAGCGTCACCTGCACGATGATGATCGAGGTGATGTTGGGGAGTACGTGGCGGAACATCACCCGGGAACGGCTTTGCCCGGTGCTGGTTGCGGCTTTCACGTACTCGATCTCGCGCAACGACAGCACAGGACCTCGGGTCACGCGGATGAAGATCGGCACGTAGACGATGGCGATCGCCACCGCGATGGTGAACCAGTTGCGGTTGAAAACCGATGCGAGAGACAGTGCCAGCAGCAGCGGCGGAAAGGCGAAAAGCACGTTGGTTACACCGCTGATGACCCCGTCGGAGACACCACGGTAGAAACCGGCGATCACCCCGCACAGCGTGCCGACGATCGCAGCGAAGGCGACGGCGACCACGGAGATGAGTGCCGAGTTCGCAACGCCTGCTGCTACACGGGAGAAGACGTCTCGACCGAATTGATCGGTCCCGAAGAAGTGAGTGAGCGACGGCGACTGCAGCCGCGAGGGTGGATCCTGCGCAACGGGGTCGTGAGGGAGCCAGCCGAAAGCGGAGAACAGACTGAGGATGGTGAGCATCGCAATGAGAATGAGACCGATGAGGCCGCTTCTGCTGCGGACAAGGGCACGCACGCGCTGCATCGTGCGTCCGCCGCCCGGCGCCAACGCTGCCTGTGTGAGGTCGCTCATGCGGCACGCACCCTTGGGTCGATGATTCGATAGAGAAGATCGGTGAACAGGTTGACGAGCACGAAGGACAGCGCGATGACGAGGACCGTGCTCTGCACGAGCGCGTACTCCTTCTGCTGGATCCCGAGGAGAACCTGTCGCCCGATGCCGGGCAAGGAGAAGATCTGCTCGACCACGACGGCGCCGCCCAGGAGGTAACCAAACTGCAGTCCCGTCATGGTGACGATGGGAACGAGCGCGTTACCGAGAACGTGCTTCACCTGCAGACGGCGAGGCGGAACGCCTTTCGCCCTGGCCGTACGGATGAAGTCATTCGAGCGGATCTCGAGAACTGCCGTGCGCGTGGTTCGCATGATCGGTGCGGCGATGCCGAAGCCGAGGACGATGGCCGGCAGCAGCATCTGCTGCAGATTCAGAATCGGGTTGTCGAAGAACCGGGCGAAAGCCTGGCCGTTGGGGTTGAAGCCGAACGACGAAGCCAGGACCGCCAGCAACGTGGTCGCGAGGAGGAAGGCGGGCACGGAAAGCCCGGCGAGACCGACGACCTGCCCAATCGCATCACGGGGCGAGTCGGGCTTGGACGCCGACATCATTCCGAGCGGGATGCCGATGACGAGCGCGAGGACGATGGAGAACAATGCGAGTTCCAGCGTCACAGGCAGGGACTGAAGTGTGAGGTCGAGGACCGATTCCTGGGCCCGCGACGAGAACCCAAGGTTCCCGGTGAAGATGTTGCCGAGCCAGGTGAAGAACTGCACGAGAAGGGGCTGATCCAGACCGTAGTAGGCCTCGAGGGAGGCCCGCTGGGCAGGCGAGAGCGCGGCTGCCTCGGTGCCGAGGCCGGCGGTGATCTGGTCGCCGGGGATTGCCCGCAACATGATGAAGACGAATACCGCGACACCGAGAAGCGTTGCCGCCGCCCCGAGGACGCGGCTCAGCACCGGATGCCGAGTGATGGTGGAAAGCATGATCTCCCGAAGCGTGGGGTTAAGGCGGCGCGGGACCCGATGGTCCCGCGCCGCTCTCGACTACTTGAGTGAGGTGGTGCGAAGGTACTGCAGAGAACCATTCACCATCGGGACGAAACCGTCCACGTTGTTGGCGGTCACCGTGTAGGTGTAGCTCGTGAACAGCCAGATCCACGCGGCGTTGTCCTCGAGTTCGTCGGAGACCTTCTCGTAGATTTCGGCACGCTCATCCGGGTCGGAGGTCTGGCGACCTTCGGCGAACAGCGCGTCCAGTTCAGGCGAGCTGTAGCCGGCGACCTTGTTGAGGTTGCCTGTGCTGGTGAAGTAGCGACCGTACATGCCGTCGGGATCCGGGCGTCCACCGTTCAGGGCGACAGCAGCCTCGAAGTCAGCGGCGACCCAGCGGTCAACATACGCACCGGACTCGAGCACCTCGATCTCGAGGTTGATCTTGGCCTCGGCCAGCTGTGCCTTCAGGTTCTGTGCTTCGTTGGTCGACGTGGCGTACTCGCCCTGCGACACGATCGCTTTCACCGTGACGCCGTCGGCGAGGCCCGCCTTTTCGAGGTACTCAGCGGCTTTGTCAAGGTCGCGCTCCGGGCAGGGGCGCGACTTCGGGTCTGAGCGGTAAGCCGGTGAGGTGATCGGTCCGGTCACCTCTCCTTCACCGAGAGCGGCCGTGTCGAGGACTTCCTGACGGTCGATGGCACACTGGATCGCCAGCCGGACGTTGACATCGGTGAGCGCTCCCTTGGTGGCGTTGAGCTGAAGCGCGTGGTAGCTCAGCTGCGGGGTCTCGGTGACCGTGAGCTGGTTGCCTTTCGCCGTTTCGGCGACCAGCGGGTCGTCGAAGACGGCCATCTGAACATTGCCGGACTGCATAGCGGAAACGATCGAGGATTCATCCGGGATGACGCGGAACTCGACCGAATCGAGCAGCGCCTTGTCGCCCCAGTACTCATCGTTCTTGTCGAGGGTGATCGACTGGCTTGCGACACGCTCGCCAAGCACGAAGGGCCCGGTGCCGTTCGGGGTCTTGTTGAGCGTCTCTTCCGTGTCATCGGAGGAGAGCATCGCGAGGTTGATGACGGCGAGGTTGGCGAGAAGAGCCGCGTCCGGTGCACTCAGCGTCAGTACAACGGTTGCTTCGTCCGGCGCTTCGACGGATGCGACGGAAGCAAGCGACGAGGCTGCGACTGCTGCTGTGGCCGCGTCCTTGATCTTCTCGAGCGAGAACTTGACGTCCTCTGAGCCGAACGTGCTGCCGTCGGCAAAGGTGACGTCCTCGCGCAGTTTCATGGTGACGGCCAATCCGTCGTCGGAGACCTCCCATGACTCGGCCAGACCGGGGACAACCTTTAGATCTGTATCGAACTCGGTCAGCGTGCCGTACAGATTCTGCAGAACGTTGACGGCCTGGAACTGCGTCGCCTTCCAGGGGAACAGCGTGTCCGGGTCGCTTGTGACGCCGACGACCAGGGATCCACCACTGCTCGCGGCAGGCTTGTTCTCGGTTTCGGACGACGGGGTGCAGCCTGTCAGAACCAGCGCAAATGTTGCCGCCAGCCCGATGGCTGCAAAGCTCGCTCGCTTAGCGCGAGTGCCTCCATACATGGGAACTCCTCAGTGCTTGGTGATGCCTCGACGGTGAGACTGCCTGGTGTGAAACCGGGCCGGCGAGCATCGATGATCTCAGTAGGTGACAAAAGTACACGAAGCAAGCTAGTTATGTACCAAAGTTTCTTCTATTGTTACTTCGACGGCAGACAGCCCGCCTCAGCGGCTGGGTCGCCACGGTCCAGCGGCCTGAAAACCCCGATCAACGAGGAGAGCGCCAATGCCGACTACCGACACCCCGGGTCTTCCCGAGCACCACCAGGCCGTCCTGGTGCGCATGCGCTCCGCCATGCCCCAGCTTCGCCCGAGCGAGCAGCGCATCGCCGCGCTCTTCCTCTCCGAGCCCAGCGCCGCCGCTGCTCTCTCCATCGCGGATCTTGCTTCCCGGTGCGAAACCTCCACCACGTCGGTCGTGCGGTTCTCCAAACGCATGGGTTACGGGCACCTTCGGCAGCTCCGGATGGATGTTCTTCGCGAGGTGACCCGCGAGACGTTCGAAACGGCAGCGCTGCCGGAGGTGTCGGGCGACATCGACCGAAACGACACCGTCGAAGACATCGTGGCCAAGGTATCGACCGCCGAAACGATGTCGATCGCCGACACCGCCAAGATGTTGAACCTTGAGGCTCTGTCCGCCGCTATCGACGCGGTGGCCGCCGCTGGGCGTGTGGACATCTTCGGTGCCGGTGCGAGCTCATTTGTTGGGCTGGATCTGCAGCAGAAGCTCATTCGAATCGGCCGCGTCGCTCTCAACTGGCCGGACACCCACGCCGCCTGGACGTCTGCGGCGACTCTCGAGGCTGGATCGGTCGCCCTCGCCGTATCCCACAGCGGCACGACCGCAGACACCATCCGCTTTCTGGCTCTAGCGCGCGCAGGCGGCGCCACGACAATCGCCCTCACCAATCACGAAGGCTCGGAACTGGCCGGCCACGCCGACATCGTGCTCACCACCGCCGCCCGCGAAACCGGCTTCCGATCTGGCGCGCTCGGCAGTCGGATCGCCCAGCTCATGGTTGTCGACTGCGTCTTCATCGGAGTTGCCCAGTCGAACTACGACAGGTCACTGGCCGCGCTGAGGAACACCTACGCCGCCATCCACCGCGACGCCCCAGCACAGCGGAGAGCGACCGACCAGTGAGCACACGATCGCGAGTCGGGCTCTACGCGGCCTTCGCCGGGATGGGAGGCACCGCGGCCACCATTCCGGCGCTGCTCCCGTCGCTCGAGTTCCGCCTCGGCTCGGTCGCACTGTCGGCGGTTCCCGCGCTCTTCACCGGCCTTCTGCTCGGAGTGCTGCTCTCGGCGCCACTGCTCGTTCGTCTGCGCGCCCGCACGGTAGCCGCGCTGGGAGCGGGAATCCAGGCCGCATCTTTGATCATGCTGATTCTCGCCTCCTCCGGCGAGGCGGTCGTCGTCGTCGCTGCGGCCGCCGGTGTCGGGTTCGGCCTCACAGAGGCAGCGGGCAGCGTGGCCGCCAAGCGGTCAGCCGCCGGCTCTGCCACCCGAACGCTCGCTGCGTTGACCGGCACCGTCGCGGTATCAGCCGCCTTGAGCCCGGTGCTCGTTGCCCTGGCACCGGGAGGCACCTGGCTGGTTCCCGCGCTCGTCGCCGCCCTACAGCTCACAGCATGCTTTGCGCTCCTCAGCTTCGACGAGGAGGCGCCCGCACGTCCCGCGACGCCGGGATTCCCTTCTGCGGCCGGACGCCGGTGGCAGGCCGGCTCGGTTCGGGTTGTCGCCCTCGCCGCAGTAGCCCTCGTGCTCTACGTCGGCATCGAAACTGTTTTCTCGGGCTGGTCCGCGGTAATCCCGGCGGCGGTGCTCGGCCTGGACTCGCAGACGGCGGCTCTGGGCACCTCGGTGTTTTGGATCTGCATGGCGGCCGGACGATTCCTCGCTGCTGCACTCATGCACCGCGGGGTTCGACCACAGGTCCTGTTGGTCGTGCACACCGCGATCACGGCATCCGCACTGGTGTCAGCGGTCGCTGTTCCCTCCCCCTTCGGTCTCATCGGTCTCGCCCTAGCGGTGGTCGCCATGGCCCCGGTGTATTCGCTCGTGCTCGGTGAAGCCCTCGATCGGCTCCCCTCCCACCTCGCGGCCCGTGCAACCGGGCCGCTCGTCGCAGCAGGAGCGCTTGGCGGGACCCTCGTTCCCGCGGCCGTGCTCGTGAGCGGCCTGCAGCCGACAAGCCCCGGCACGTTCCTGCTGGCTGCGGCTTTCTGTCTCGTCCTCTGCGGAGGCGCTGCGCTCGTGCTCCGTTCCTCGAGGGCACCCGCCCCTCCCGTATCGCATCCGCTCCGCGCGGCTCAGCAGGAAAGCCCCACCCCATGAACAACCCTTCACTCGAATCCCGGGCTGTGCTGCCACGAGGCGACGACGCGCTCGCTGCTGCCCTCGCTGCGACGCCAGGAATCGGGAACGCGCTGGTCAGCGTGGCAGAGTTCGACCGGATCGTCGCCGGCGTCGACGCGTCACACTTCTTGCTCACCCCGAGTGCCGTCGTCACGCCCCGGGACACGGATCAGCTTGCGGCCGTTCTCACCTACGCCACGAGCTCTCGTCGCCATGTGACACTCCGCTCCGGGGGCACAAGCCTGTCCGGCCAGGCCTCAAGCGACGGCATCATGATCGACACCCGGCGGCATTTCCGCAGGATCGAACCACTGGACGACGGCAACCTGGTACGCGTTCAACCAGGGGCGACCGTCCGGCAGGTCAACGCGCGACTTGCTCGGTACAAGCGAAAACTGGGCCCAGACCCCGCGAGCGAGATCGCGGCCACGATCGGCGGGGTCATCGCGAATAACTCCAGCGGCATGGCCTGCGGCACCCACCACAACAGCTACCGAACCCTTCGCGGACTCACCGTTGTGCTTCCGAGCGGAACGGTGATCGATACGACAGCAGCTGACGCCGACGCCTCCCTCGCTACCGCCGAACCTGAACTGCACGCAGGCCTGGCGCGACTCCACGAGAGCATCGCCGGTCGATCCGACCTGGTGCAGGAGATCGAGCGGCAGTACGCCGGCAAGAACACCATGGGGTACGGGCTCAACTCGTTCCTCGACTTCACGACGCCGGTCGACATCCTCGCCCACCTGCTGATCGGCAGCGAGGGCACGCTCGGCTTCGTCGCCGAGGCCACCTTCGAAACCGTCGCCATCGCTCCGGCCGTTGCGACGGCGCTACTCCTGTTCCCGAGCCTCGATTCCGCAACGCGCATCCTCCCGACCCTTCTCGACACCGGTGCCGCAACGCTGGAACTGATGGATGCGGCATCCCTCCGCGTCATCCAGAACGACCCGACGGCGGCGGGCATCCTCGACGCCCTGACCATAGACGGGCATGCCGCACTCCTGGTGGAGTATCACGGCGCAGACGACGCCGACCTGGAGCAGCAGCTCCGGTTTGCGGCAGACGCTCTGACCTCTGCGGGGGCTCCCGCTCTCAAGGCGACCCGGAACGCAGCGGAGCGAGCCAGGCTCTGGCACTTCCGCAAGGGTCTCTACGCGGCCATCGCCGGTGCGCGTCCGCCCGGGACGACAGCATTACTCGAGGACATCGCCGTGCCGGTGCCCGAATTGGCGAACACCTGCGCTGCCCTCCAGCTGCTGTTCGAGCGTTACGGATACGACGACGCCGTCATCTTCGGGCATGCCAAGGACGGCAACATCCACTTCCTGCTCACCGAGGACTTCACCGACCCCGGTGCCGTCGAACGTCAACGCTCCTTCACCGAAGAGTTGGTCACGCTCGTGCTCGAGGCCGGCGGCACGCTGAAGGCTGAACACGGCACTGGGCGAATCATGGCGCCATTCGTGGAGCGCCAGTTCGGCGCCGAACTGTACGCGGTGATGCTCGAGGTGAAGCGCCTCTGCGACCCGCTCGGTGTCATGAACCCGGGTGTGCTGCTGACGGACTCCCCCGATTCGCACCTGAAGAACCTCAAACTCACTCCCGGTGTCGAATCCGAAGTCGACCGCTGTGTCGAATGTGGCTACTGCGAGCCTGTCTGCCCGAGCAAGGACCTGACGCTCACCCCGCGGCAGCGCATCGTCGTGCGTCGCGCCCGGGCTGCCGCTCGAGCCTCCGGCGATCACGCCCTCGATGAGCGGCTCGCCAAGGCAGAGGGGTACGCCTCCGTCGAAACCTGCGCCGCCGATGGAATGTGCCAGACCGCCTGCCCCGTGCTCATCAACACCGGCGACCTCGTTCGGCGGCTCCGCGAAGAGGATGCCGGCGCGGCGGTGAAAGCGGGCGGCGCCGTGGTCGCCAAGCACTGGGAGAAGGTGAGCCGCGGTGCGGCGATCGCCCTCAGCACGGCTAAAGCCCTACCGTCCCCGGTTTCCCGGTCGGCAAGCGCGCTCGGGCGGGCCGTGCTTGGCCGCGACATCGTTCCCCAGTGGAGCACCGACCTGCCCCCGGGAGGGCCCAGACGTGCCGGGGTGCGGGAAACGAGCGGCGTCGACGTCGGAGGCGGCCAAGAAACGCGAGTCGTCTTCTTTGCGGCGTGCGTCGGTTCCATGTTCGGTCCCGCCGCTGGAGGCGTCGGCTCGGCGGTCGCGTTCCGGCGACTCTGCGAGCGCGCCGGCGTCGGCGTCGTCACGCCGGATGCGATTGAGTCCCTCTGTTGCGGCACACCCTGGAAGTCAAAGGGGCTCGCCGACGGCTACGACACCATGATCGATGGAACGGTGCGAAGCCTCATCACCGCTTCAGACGGCGGGCGGCTGACGATCGTCTGCGACAACTCGTCGTGTTCCGAGGGACTTCTGCACGCTCTCCAGTATGTGCGCGAGGTTGCCGGTGTTCCGGTTCAGTTGACGATCGTCGATGCGGTCGACTTCGCCGCGGAACAGTTGCTGCCCAGGTTGAAACCCGTGCACAGGCTGGATTCCCTTGCGCTTCATCCGACCTGCTCGAGCACTCGGCTCGGCTCCAACGCCCATCTGCAACAACTGGCGGATGCTGTCGCCATCGACACGACGGTGCCCGTCGACTGGGGTTGCTGCGGCTTCGCCGGTGATCGCGGGATGCTGCATCCGGAGCTCACCGCCTCTGCCACCGAGGCCGAGGCCGCCGAGGTGACATCCGGAGAATTCGACGCGCATGCATCGTGCAACCGCACCTGCGAGATCGGCATGAGCCGGGCAACAGGTGCGGACTATCGGCACATCCTCGAGCTGCTCGAAGAGGCGACCCGCTGACGAGATAGATCCAGCGGGCAGCTCGGGGAAGCATCGGGATGCCCAGCGTCCGGGACTCGAAGAGGGGGTACTGAATCCCCTGTTCAGGCTCGAATTTGTCGGTGGTGCGCTGCAGACTCGAAGTATGTCCGATTCACAGCAGCCCTACAGCCCAGCATCCATCCCACCTCCCGCAGGAACGCCTCCGGTTCCTCCGTCACCCTACGGCGCACCTGAACCGCAGAGCCCCGCCATGCCGCACCCTCCCGCCGCACCTCCCGCCAAAACCGGCAACGGACTCGGCATCGCCGCGCTCATCGTTGGCAGCGTCGCCTTCGTCGGCGCGTTCATTCCCTTCATCAACTACGTCTCCGGCGTGCTCGCTGTGGTCGGCATCATCCTCGGCATCATCGCCGTCACGCGCAAGAACAAGCCGAAGAAGGCCGGTGCTGCCGGCCTGATCGTCTCGGTCATCGCCCTGATCCTGTCGATCGTTCTTGCGATCAGTTACACCGCTGCCTTTGTGACGGCGGTTGACGATGCGCTTCCGCAGACGAGCGTCGAGGAGAGCGAAGAAGAAGAAGCGGCCCCAGTCGACGAGGTCGAGGCCGACGCAACAGCCGACGTCGGCACACGCGAGAACCCCGCACCGATCGGCACCACCGTGGCGATCACGGGGGGTGGCGCGCCAGCATACGAAGTCACGCTGGGTGCACCGACTCTCGACGCGACCGCGCTTGTCGCCGCAGAAAATCTGTACAACGAAGCGGCTCCTGCGGGATTCCAGTATGCCCTCCTCCCGGTAACGGTCACCTATGTCGGAACCGAAACCGGAACCCCGTGGATCGACCTCTCCATCAGTTTCGTTTCAGCAGCCGGGACCACTCACACGGTAAGCGACGTGTTCGCCACGGCCCCGTCGCCGACGTTTATGGATATCAACGAGCTCTACCCGGGAGCCGGTGGAACTGGCAACGTCGTCATCGCCATTCCCACTGCCGACGCAGCAGCGGGCGCGTGGACGGTAGAGCCGCTGTTCTTCGGCGACACCTTCTTCTTCGCCGCTCAGTAACAACCATCACAGTCACGCGGAAGGGCCGAGCGAGAGCTCGGCCCTTCCGTCATTTTCAGCGACCTGAGCGCCCCGCACCCCTCACCACTCCTCGGCACCACCCACCCAACGCGCCGGCGGGTTGTGACCGGCACAGATCCACTCGATCTCCTCTGCTTTGATCCGCTCACGAAGCAGTCTCTCCGTCGTTCGCGCCATCGCCCTGTCACTGATCAGCAGCCGGTAGAACTGCTTGAGGTTCCCGTGTTTCGTGACGAGGACGGCATCCCCGGTGAAGAGCACATCTCGCCAACGGAACCCGAGGTGACCGGGGGTATGTCCCGGCGTCGGGAACGCGAGCAGCCCCGGGAAGATCTCGAGCGTCCCGGTGACCTCGACCACGCCACCGGGATATTCGGACGAGGCCATCCGGCTGAGGAAGCGACGAAATTTGGTCGGCGGGGCTGCCTCCCCACGCAGGATCGCGGCATCCGCTGTGCTGATCCACACCGGTACCTGCAACGCCTCCTGCAGCCGCTTCACGACTTGGGCGTGATCGACGTCGTAATGTGTGAGCAGGATGTCGGTGATCCGGCCGGCGCGCGCCTCAGCATCGCGCAGTTCGGCAAGCACCGCATCGAACCCGGATGCCATCCCCGGGTCGATCACGGCGGTCCGGCCCTCGCCGCGAACGACATACCCGTTGGCTCCCCTGGACTTCTCGAGCTGGAAGCAGTTCTCGGCGATCAGGCGCATGGCACTCCTCTTCGGGCAGTTCCGAGTAGTACACCACGCGCGGGTCTCGGGGTCGAGGTCTTGCGCCGCGACCGCTCACCAGGGCCCGAGGGCAGAAAGTGGTCTACCCCACCTGTTGAGTGCCACAGGCCCCCAAACCACCCTGTCGAACGGCGGCCAGGTTGAGGAAGACAAGCCGAGGCCCGGGTGCTACCCGCACTGGGGCCTCGCTCTGCCAGCCGATTGCCTTCTAGATTGGGGTATCGCTTACCGGACGAGGGGGTCGGATGAGTCGCGAGACTTACTACGACGTCCTCGGTGCCCCGCATACCTCGACTGCCGACGACCTCAAGCGGGCGTACCGGCGAGCGCTCCGCTCCAGCCACCCTGATGTCGGCGGGTCAGCAGACAGTTTCCGCCGAGTGCAGGAGGCGTGGGCGGTGCTGAGCGATGCCGCCTCGCGGGCCGAATACGACCGCCTGCACCTGCCGCAGGCATCCGCTCGGGCACGGGGTGAAACCCGGGGTGAGCGCTCCTCCTCGCGCCGAGCAGCTCGTGAACCTGCGGCCAACGCAACAGCGACGCCGACCTTCGCGACGACTCATGGGCATCCGGGCGGATTCTCTCGCGCCCGCTACCTCGACATCTCTCGCGAGTGGATGCTGTCACCACAGCCCCCGACAGCACCGGCGAAACCGCCGCGCATCCCGCACGAGCACGACCGGTTTCTGCACATGTGGGGTGTCGTCTGCCTGCAGCTCTTGGTGCCGTTCACTCTCGGATTCATCGGGCTGGTGCTGCTCCTCGGCTTGCAGGGGACGTTGACATCGCTGCCTCTGGATGTTGTCTGGTCCCCCGAATTCCTCGTGCCCGCGGCCGGAGCGGTTGCCGCAGTCGTCTTTCTGGTGGCGTTCCTCTGTGGAGGCGTAATTGCGACGATGCGGCTGGGGACGAGTCCTGCCCGCGCAGAGGTTCGGCGTGTTCGAGCACGTAACCGGGAGCTCTATGCCAAGCTCCAGGCTGAGCACCGGATCGCCATGCAGGAATTCGTCCACGACTTCGAACGGCGCCCCGTGAACCCGACGGCATTCTTCCGTTCTCCGTACTCGCCTGATTCGGTCGAGGTCGCTCCAATGGCGGCTCGGATCGAACTTGCCCGGGCGCTCACGCAGGAGCAGATCGCGGTGGCGCTGAAGCGACTGAGTGCGGAGTTCACGGTGTGGCACGACGTCCGGGTGGGTGACTGGGGCGCCTACGCATCGCATCTCGCGGTCGGACCGCAAGGCCTATTTCTTATCGAGCCGCTCAGCGAACGCCCCCGACTAGTCGGCTCGGGACTGGACCAACTGGCGGATGCCATCGGCGTGGCGGGTCTCACCGGCATCCTGTTCGTTGATCTGGATCCGGCTGCTGTGAACGCGCCGCCTGCGAAGCTCGGTGATCGGCCGGTACTCAGCTGGCGCGTCGGGCCTCATCGACTCGCGCCGATGCTCGGTGGCGGGATCTATGGCATCGAGCGGGGTGAGCCTTGGGAAGTGCGTCAGCTCGTGGAACGGGTGGGGCGGCGGGTGGCGTTCGCGTGAGTACGGCTGCACCACAAGATAGCTAGAACTCGACCGCGAGCGGGCTCGATTGACGCATCGTGCAGCTCCGGCCAATCCGGAGTCGATCACGAGGAACCACCGCAAGGCGAGAAGACGCGACCACGACACAACAGGCCCATGATCTACCAGCTCCTGCCGCGCGAGGCGGAATTCCGCACGCTGGATCCCGGCACGGGCTCGTCACTGCATTCGATCATGACGCCTACCGGGTCGACGACCCCGACAAAGCCAGCGTGTTGCTCGCCGAGACCGTCGGCATGATCCCGCTTGCGGATGCCACGGGGCACGATCGCGAAACTTCGGAGGCGTTTTACGGCTTGGGCGCCGACGTACTGCGGTTGGAGGCGAACGGTCCGCCTGGCTGAGCCACATCGCCCTCCGGGTGGACGATCTCGATCACGCCCTAGCCGCCGATGCGGAGAGCTGTACGGCTCCGGCTGGACCGTCAGCCGTGGTCGTCCCGCGCCCCGGAGCGCCGTGGATCCGCCGCCCCGGACGGCGTGTAGGTGATCCTCATCGACGGCCGCACCGGCATCCGTCACACTGACGCCGGGTCGATGGTCCATTACACCGGCTTTGCCCGGTGACGCGGCGGACAGCCTCGCTACTGGCCCAGCAGATCCTGGTGGTGGATCTCCGCCACATTCGGGTGCGCCCGCAGCCGGTAGCGGAGAGCGTTGTCTCCATAGGTGTCGAGGATCGGACTGTTCGTCGGGTCGACAGACAGTCCTCGAGCCGCCCCGGCGAGCTCCGGATCCAGTTCGAGTCTCGGCATCACGGTGTCGAGCGCGGGGTTGAAGAAGAACGGCACCGAAATACGGTCCGACCCGATGGGCGGGGAGAACACCTTGTGCAGGGTCGCTTTGAGGTAACCGCCGGTCGCCAGTTCGAGCATCTCGCCGATGTTGACGACGAACGCTCCAGGAATCGACGGAGCATCGATCCACTCACCGTTGAACTCGACCTGCAGCCCTTCCTTGCCCGGCTCGACCAGAAGCAGGGTGAGCACACCACCGTCACGGTGCGCACCAACACCCTGCTTGCGCTCGGCACCGGACTCACCCGGGTAGCGCACGATCTTCGTCAGCGCGAACGGCTTGTCGGCGAATGCCTCGTCAAAGGAATCCTCCGGCGCACCAAGCGACAATGCCCAGGCCCGCAGGAGCCGCAGCGAAACGCGGCTGAGCTCCTCGTTCCACCGCTCGGCGACCTGCTGCAGTTCCGGCAGCGCCTCGGGCCACAGGTTAGGGCCCTCGAGGCGCCAGTAGTCGGGCGTCCCCGGGGTGAGCTCGACAGCATCCCTCTCGGGTCCGATGTCGATCTGCTCCCGCCAGTCCACGTCACCGTGGGTGAGTTCGCCTCCGACGCGGGTGTAACCACGGAACTGCGGGCTGTGCACGTTCTCAAGCTTCAGCTTCTCGTCGGTCGGCAGGTCGAAAAACCGCCGCGAGACATCGAGCAGGTCGTCGATGAGCTCCCGATCGACGCCGTGACCGACGAGATAAAAGAACCCCACCTCATGGGTGGCGCGTAGAAGATCGGCCCGGAACGCCGCCGCTTCGTCAGCGCCGGCATCCAGTCGGGAGAAATCGAGGATCGGAAGACTAGAACTCATGCCTCCATGCTGACACGCAGAAATGGATGCTCCTGCCAATATGACGAGGGGCGGCCGACAGAGGCGCAGATCCTGTGGGTGGCATGCCAGCAGAGCCCGCCGGAAGCGTCATGGCTCCGAAAGACCGGCGCAACGAACGAAGTCGACCTCGCGGGCCTTGCGACGCGGGCGATGCGGCATCCGCACGGTCAGGAGCCGTCGTAGGAGCCGCCAGTGCGGCGGAAGGAGACAGGCTCCTTGCGTTCGGGCGTTCGCAACTGCGGAGAATCCGGCGGATTCCGCTTGATTAGGGCAGAAACCGGTCGCTTCGCGGAGTATCTCCGACCTCAGGAACCGGCGGGCCGGAAAACCCGCCCGTGAGGAAGCGCCAGCTACTTCTTCGTCAGGGGTGGCGCCTGGGGGCGCCGACAAAGAACCAGGCAAGAGCACCCAGAATGGGCGCCACCACGACGAGGAGCACCCAGGTCGCCTTGGTCATCGTATCGAGCATGGGATTCGAGATCTGCAGCGGGGCAATGGCCCAGAGCGCGACCCCGCCCGCTGCGACGAGGAGTACGACGAAAGGCCACGCCGTGAACATGTCCATGCGGCCCCGGCTAGCAGTTCACCGTGGATGCAGCGACGGAAAGTTCAGGCGGTGATCGTCATTTGCTGCACGCGGTCGTCCCTTACCGTGAAGCTGAAGTGGCTGCGCCCGGTGAAACCCTCACCGCCGACGGTTGCCGTGAAGGTCGTGTACTCCTCCGTTGTGATCTCGGCGGTCACGTCGAGGGTGACGTGCATGCCGATGAACTCGGCATCCGACCATTTCTGGATCTCATCCCGTCCGGTGAAGACGCGACCCCGGTCATTGACCGTGCCATCCGCCGCGAAAGTGTCGAGGAACCCTTGGGTATCTCCGGAGTTCGCCGCAGCCACCAGTCGGGCCACCGGCTCAGGAAGTGTGGAAACCATGTCGGTCCCTCTCTCTCGGGTGAGACTCACGTTAGACCCCGAACTGGGAAGCCGTAAATGGCGTGCACGAGCTATCAAGGGAACTAGCCTGAACACCGGGGGTTCGATGATGACAGGCGAACGCGACGGTACGCTGCTCGGCTCGGTCCAGCGAGCCATCGCCGTGACCGATGTGGTTGCCGACGCTCGACGCCCGCTCCCGGTGAAGGCGATCGCCCGGGCCTGCGGTCTCACCCTCGGCACGACGTACAACATCGTCCGCACGCTCGTCCACGAGGGTGTTCTGGCACACGAACCGGACGGTCTCGTGCTCGGCCACCGGTTCCCGAGTCTGCGGCCCGAGGAGACGGATGGCGTCTTCCTGGCGCGGGCACGGGCCACTCTGCGCGGGGTGAGCAAGGAGCTCGGCGTGACAGCCTGCCTGTCCCGGTTCATCGACGGAGAGATCCACGTTCTCGATGTCGTGGATGCTCCCCATTCGCCGCGGGTCGATGTCTGGGTCGGCCCACAGGACAGCGCGCACGCCTCCGCCCTCGGCAAACGCATCCTGAGCGACCTCGAAGCGGGAGACCGCCTCGACTACCTCTCGCGGCATCCGCTCAGGAAGTTGACCCAGAACACGATCAGTGACCGACGTACACTGCTGCAGCACCTCGACGCCTACCGTTGCGCCTCGATCGACGTCGAAGAGTACGCGGTCGGTGTTCGCTGCCTGGCGGTGCCGGTGCGGGCCCCAGGGGTGATCGGTTCACTTGCGGTAGGCGCACCGGCGGATTCAGCGCCCGTCGACGTCGCCCACGTGGTGAAACGGATGCGGTCAGCCGCGTCCCGCCTCTCGCTCAGCCGGGGCGTCGACGGGCTGGCCTGAGTCGTTTTCAGCATCTGAAAAGCGTGGCCTAGAAACGGTCGCTGCACCTTGGATAGCGTCGAGGTGCAGCGTTGCGCGGAAAACGTGCGCTGGACCAGCGCGTGACGGCCCTCTCTGGGGCTTGTCTTTCCGGGGGGAAGAAGAGATGTCGCGACCTGCGCACATCGCGGCATCCTCCGGTCGAGGGGGTGTGTGCCGATCCGGTGCAGCCCCCTCGGTCGTTAACCTGGGATCAGACTGGTCGCCACCGAGGTGATGACAGCGGAAAGCAGCGGTGGCGCGAGAGCGATCGCGGCGGCGGTACCGGCGACCAGACCGCCGAGAGACCACAGGGAACGCCGGGTGGCCGCGGTCCGCACCTCGCCGTCGAGCGCGTCGAAGCGCGCCAGCATTCGTTCGCATGGGGCAGACGCCACCGTGCGCCAGGTGCCTGGGTCATCGACCAGACCGACGATGCGGGCGAGGTCATCCGGGCCGAACTGCACGGGCCGATCCAGCAGCCAGCGCCGCAGCCGACGCGCTTCGAGAACGGTGACGAGGTCCGGCCGCTCCCGAACGACGAGCCTGGACGCACCATGGATCGCAACCACCGGATGCACTCGACCGGTCAGGCCAAGCCTGGTGTGCACGAGCTTCGTCACGCGGGCGGCCTCGTGCTCGGCGTTGCGGATGTGCGGCTGGCGCTGCCATGACACCATCAAAGTGCGGTTCGCGACCCAGATCGGCTTGCCGCGGTGGTGCTTCGTGTTGATGGTGAAGACTCCGCCCGGGCCGACGACGAGATGGTCGATGTCTGCTTCTCTCGTGCCGACCGGGAGTGCATGAAACACGGTCCATCCCGCCGGCAGCGATTCGAGCATCCGACCGACCGCGATCTCACCCTGGGCTCCGCGATACCAGGCGAGACCGCTGCTGCTCAGCGGTGTCCGGCCGAAGATGCGGGCTATGGGACCGCGCTCGAGAAGGTGAGATGGATCCCCGAGGAGTTCTTCGATGACGGCCTGTGCGGCGTGGCGCTGCTGCATGCTCGTGGCGTGGACGGTCACTGAACTCCCTTTGTAGCTGTCCTTCGACAGTACTGAGCCTCGCCAAGGCCGCTGCATCCCCAGAACGGGCTTGCGACAGTGCGGGCTCACTCGACGAAGCGGATGCCGTTCTGCAGCCGGGTGCGCAGGTCGAAGAGTTCGTTGCCTCCCGCCCGTGTGAGATCCGGCAGGCCGGCGCGGAGGAAGCCCGGGAGGAAGGACGCGCGGATCGCGAGCGTCGCCGCACCGCGGCTGCTGCCCAGCTGAACGTACGGGGCCTCGAGAGCGTTGTCGGGCAGAACGATGGCGAGGCCGGTGAACTTCACCCGCAGCGACCGGCTGAGCACCTTCGCGCGGGCGGCGAGGTCGTGCATTGGCCGCTCGCCGTCGAGCGCCTCACCGATCAGTTCACCGCGTTTGATCTTGACCGGGGCACCCCAATCCTCGGACAGCAGGGCGAACAGGCCGGTCGGCCCGAGCACGATGTGGTCGATCTTCTCGTCTGGGGCGCCGGTGGCGACGTCATGCCAGACCGTGAAACCGAGGCCCAGCTCCGCCAGGTTGCGGGCCGTCGCCTCCTCGGCGAGCGCATCGGCCAGAAGGTGTCGCAACTCCCGAGGGGCAGTGCGAACGAGAGCCGGGTCATACGGGTCTGCCTCGACGCCGCGACCGGTCCACTCCCGCATCAGCCGGAGGTACCGTTCCCGTCGCCAGCCGCCTGGGTGCCCGTACGAGCGTGCCCGGGGGCGGGAGTCGGCCTGCGGTTTAGCAGCGGATGCCGCCCAGGTGTGGTGTTGCTCCGATGCGTTCGTCCCCGTGGAACGACCGCGGTCGTATGCGGCCCGCCCCGCGACAGTTCCGACGCGTTCCCAGGCCAGCTGCACAGCTGTGAACCGAACGGCATCGCCTCCGGTGTCCGGGTGGGTTTCCCGCATCAGCCGCCGGTAGGCACGACGCAGTTCGTCCTGGTCGGCTGTTGGGCTCACGCCGAGCACCTCATAAGGCGTCGCCGAGATCGGGCTGTCTGGCATCCGCTCGCTTTCGGGTGGGGAGATCTGCAGCTTCGACGATACCGAGGAAATCTGGGAGGCGGCGGCGTCTCCTGGTCCGTTGATCGAGTAGCGAGGAACGAACGTATCGAGATCCGGTTGCATGATCTCGATACGCGCGCTGCGCGAGCTACTCCATGGAGGGGTGGCACGCCCAAACGCAAGGGGGTTCTCAGCCCGAACCCCCTTGCATAGCCTCGGACCCATGAGCGACGAGACACTGAACCCATCCGGCACCGTTCCGAGCGGCGACCCGGTCAAGAAGGTGCCAACCCACGGCAACCTCAACGACGAGCAACAGACCAGCAAAGACATGACGTACAGTCCCGCGAGCGGTCGGGAGACCGAGGAACGGCAGCGATCTTCGGACTCTCAGGCGTTCAACGACGAGGACATCGACGCCGACCAGGTGAACCTGTTGCCAGGCACAGGGGGCCCGGACGACGTCGGCGACATCGAGGTGGATCCGGGCGAGATCGACCTCGAAGGCAACGCCGGCATCAGCTGACGGCGGTCAGGACCCGCGCTGGTAGACGTCCGGGATGCCGTCGTTGTCGGCATCCGCCCGCTCTTCCTCCTCGATCCGGCGATACCGGCGGTTACGGCTGACCAGCAGAACGGATGCCAGCACGGCGGCGAGCACGGACGCCAGCAGGATGCCCACCTTGGCGTGGTCGTTCTGGATCGCGCCCAGGCCGAAGCTCAGTTCGGCGACAAGCAGGGACACGGTGAAGCCGATGCCGGCGAGCAGTCCGATGCCGACGAGATCGATCCAGGCCAGGGAGGCGTCCAGTCTCGCGCGGGTGAACCGGGCCATCACCCACGTGGTCGCGACGATGCCGATCGGTTTGCCGAGCACAAGCGCGACGACGATGCCGATGGTGACCGGGTCGATCAGGGACGAGGTGAAGCCTTCCCAGCCACCGATCGCGACACCGGCCGCGAAGAATGCGAACACCGGCACGGCGAAGCCGGCGGAGATCGGACGGAACCGGTGCTCGAAGATCTCGGCGAGGCCAGGACCGGCAGCCGGGCCACCGCTGGCCGCGCTGCGGAGGACGGGCACAGCGAAACCGAGCACGACGCCCGCGATGGTGGCGTGCACCCCGGATGCGTGAAGCAGCCCCCACGCGACAACTCCGAGGGGGAGGAGGATCAGCCAGGCGGCGCTCGCGTGCAGCCCGAAGAACCGGCGGTACCGGTGCGCGAGAAATGCGTACGCGGCGACCGGGATGAGGAACAGCGCAAGGGGGAGAACGGCGATCTCGTTCGTGTAGAAGACGGCGATGATCGTGATCGCGATCAGATCGTCGACCACCGCGAGGGTGAGCAGGAAGATTCGCAGGGCGCTCGGCAGGTGGGAGCCGATGATGGCGAGCACGGCGACGGCGAAGGCGATGTCGGTCGCCGTGGGAATGGCCCAACCGCGGATGCCTTCCGGGTTCGTGATGTTGATCGCAACGTAGATCAGGGCCGGGACGATGACACCGCCCGCCGCCGCCGCAACGGGGATCACAGCTTTACTGAATTGGCTGAGGTCGCCGGCGACGAACTCCCGTTTCAGCTCGAGCCCGACGAGGAAGAAGAAGACGGCGAGGAGCCCGTCAGACGCCCACGCGCCGAGACTGAGCTCGAGATGCCAGGGTTCGTAACCGATCGTGAAGTCGCGGACCGCGAAATACACATCGGATCCCGGCGAGTTGGCCCAGATCACCGCGATCGCGGCCGCGGCGACGAGCAGAAGTCCGCCGACGGTCTCTTTGCGGAGGATGTCGCCGATGCGCACGGCTTCCGAATAGCTGCCACGGCCGAGGAGGCTGGGGGACGGTTTCGGTGGGGTGTTGGCCACTGGGGCTCCTTGCTGGACGGGTCGACGAAACGATGCCGACCAGACTTCCCGGCTCACCGGCATCCACTCTACAACCGGGTCCCCATCCGGGGCTCAGCGGAGGTTGCGCACATCCTCCAGCGCGCTTGTCGATTCGGCGAGCGCGGCGGTGCCGCTTCTGGCGCTCAACTCGGACAGCGAGGTGTAGATGGCCGTCTTCTCCCCGGCGGCTTCGGCTCGGCCGGCGGTCTGCGAGAGATGCGCGCTGAACAGGACGCAGTCCCGGTGTGCGCCGAGTGTGTCCTGAATGCGCTCCCCGGCGGCAGCGGCCGATGGCGACCGCCCAGCCCGTGCGGCCTCCGCCGCTTCGGCCGCGTAACGCAGGCGACGGCCGGCTTTGCGGACCTCATGCAGCTGGGACTCGACATCACCGCTTGCCCCCGCCACGGCATCCGCCCGTTTCTGCACCCGGCGGATCTCGCGCGCCAGCACTCTCTTCACGAGCTTCTTCGCGGATGTCGCGGCGTCATCAGTCAGGGGCGGATGCACCACGAACTCGTCGAGATCATCCAGGAGCCGGAAGTACTCCGGTGAGGAGAGAACCGTGGTGAGGTGGCGGTGGGCCCTCGTATACCGGTCGCGAGTGCCGTCGACGAGGCGTGCGCGCGCAGCCGCCTGCGGCTGGCCGAGTTCGTCGAGCAACGCTTCGGCGCGAGTGGCCTGCACCTCGATGTCACGGGCGTTGCCAAGGGCTGTACCGAGCGTGCCGAGACGGTGGCGCAGGTTCTCGGTGACATCGCGATCGAACAGGGATCGGTAGGCGGCGAGCACGCTGCGGAGGCGCCGCACAATCGTGCGCATGCGGTGCACGGCATCGGGCTCGTCGGCACGGGCGGCTGGGTCGGTCTGCTCGAGATCATTCACCAGATTCCGGATGGCGCCAACCACCACAGCGGATGCGTCGCCGCCGGTCTGATCGGGTGTGTTCGCCGACACAGCACCGGGGTGGTCCTCCGGCAGGACCTCGGTGAGCGAGTCGGCGCCAAGGGCGCGGGCGATCTTCGCCACGCTTGACGACGGGTGGGCGCCCGCTTCGGCGATGAGTCCCTCGATCTGGTCGAGGAGGGCTGTGCGGCCGTCCTCGGTGTCGGGGGCACCGTCGAGCAGTTCGACCTCCCATTCGCGCCAGCTTCTTTCGCCTCCGCGGCGCACGTCGGTGGCGGCAACCTCGTCATCGGCGATCTCGACCACACCGTTGCCGTCAGCATCCAGCAGGTGGATCGCCGTGCGCCGGGTCGAGATGCGGGCAATCGGGGTGAGTTCACGGCCGCGGACCCACGCGGAAATCGGTTCGAGCAGCGCATCCGGCACCGTCCCGGTGTCGTTGCCGAGGGGCCAGTGCAGTTCGGTGCGCCCCTCGGCCGCCGGCTTCTTGATGTGCCAGCCTGCGTCTCCGCCGCCCGTGCGGCGCCGCACGACAATCCGCCGCACAGCGAGATCGAGGTTGTCGGTGTCGTAGTACACCGCCTCCAGATCGACAGGCTCCCTGGTCTCGACCGACGCGATCCCGTCGACAGCGCTGAGGTCCGGAACGCTCGCACCCTCCTCGACGTCATACTTACGCTCGATCTCGCTCTGGGAGTGGTGGCCGGCGATGTTCGTCATGAGTCCATTGTCGACCGCGGGACGCCTCATGGCCACCGGTCGCCGGCTGCTGGGGGCGGGGGCTCGCGGGCGGTTCCGCTCGGTACGCGACGGATGCCACGCCACCAGCCGCGTCGTCAAGGCCTCGCTCGACTAGTGGCCGCGGCGTAGCCTCACGCTATGACCTCCAACGATGCAGGCGACTTCGGCCGCGACAACAACAACCCCCTCAGCGACGACCCGATCAACACCGTG
This sequence comes from Mycetocola sp., assembly GCF_025464835.1. GTDB lineage: Bacteria > Actinomycetota > Actinomycetes > Actinomycetales > Microbacteriaceae > Mycetocola_A. The sequence continues at coordinate 30,734 of NZ_JAODMP010000060.1, forward strand.
GACAGCGCGGTGCCCGGCGTGCAGTCCCATGTGCCAGGTGAGGACAACTCCGACAGCTCGGTCGGCGGCGTCGCACCGGGCGGAACGGCGCTGGACCACGCCGGAGACGCGGAAGCACCAGGCGAGCAAGGCCTCTCCAACGCCGGAGACTCGGTCGACGACGCCGGCTTCGGCGACGACCAGGGCATCGGCGACGGCACTGGACTCGGCGACGGTAACGGGAACACGGGCCAGTCGCCG
>NZ_JAODMP010000082.1 GCF_025464835.1 Mycetocola sp.
CTCATCCATGGGCTTCAGTCTGTCATTAGCGGCGCGGTGACCGCGGCCCCATCGGCCAGCGTTATCGTGGTTACGGACTCGGCCGGCAGGGGAAGCCAATCCGGCTCGGCCACTCCGGTCGAGCCGACCAGGATCGTCCCGTCTGGCCTGCGCAACCAGCGGAGGGCAAAGTAGTCCTCGGCGTGCTCATCGGGGAGGTCGAACTGCATGATCTCGGTGACATCTTCCTCCGTCAGTACGCTGTGCGCATGAGCGTGGACCACGATCAGCTCCTCAGAGGTGAGAAGGATGGCGTTCAGGCTGCTCAGCGGGAATGCCTGCCGCAGGTCGCTCGCCGCGGCCCGAGTTGCGTCCGGCAAATCAAGGCCGGCCGCCCTCTTCTCCCGGATCAGGGCGAAGTACATTTCACTGTCGGTGTGACCGACCATGTTCGCCAGGCTCTCCACCGAGAGCATCTTCCGCGCGCACTCCACAGGTTTCAGCGACCCGTTGTGTTCGAACGAGATTCCATCCGAAAGGAACGGATGGGTGTTGGCTTCCTCGATGTCCATACCTGACGTTGCCCAGCGCAGGTGCACCATCGCGGCTCGGGAGCCAACGGCGAGGCTGGTGCCGAAGTTTGAGTCCTTGGCCGCAGACTCCACCGATTTGTAAACGGATGGCCCGTCGCCCACCTCAGAGACGCCGGCCCAGCCCCATCCGTCGCCGTGCACCTGGGCCAGCGAAATGAAGCTGTCAATGCCTCGCTCACCGAGCTCGCGGTCGACCGCTGATGTTCGGGGCGCCACGTAGGCAAAGAGTCGGCACACGAGGGATCCTCCAATGACACGGCGGCCAAATATGAAATGAATATAACAGCTTGACGTAACGTAACGAGTCTGAAACATTTATGTCGCAGGATTGTCCCTCAACGACGCACGGACGAAAGAGAACTCAACGTGACCACTCCCCCACCCGGCTCCTCCCGCGACGAACTTGAGGCGCTCACCCTGAGCCTCCAGGACGCCGGAGTGGCACTGCTGGTGGGAACGGCGCTCGACTTCGCCGGCGTCAACCGCAGCAAGGGCGTGCCCGTGCGCCGCCTCGCTAGCTTTCACCAGACCGGAGCCGGAGCCTCTCCATCGTGGGTGGTCTTCTGCATCGACAACGGCATCGCGTTCACCTCAACGATCGGGGTAACCGGCGACCTGCGGCTCCGCCTCGACGCGAGCCAGGTGCGGCAGATCGACGCGGGGCTGGCCTGGGGTCCAACCGACTACTACAACCAGGACGGCACAATCTCCAGCCATTGTGCCCGTGGTCGGCTCCGCGCCATGATTGCAGCAGCGGAAGCGCGGGGCCTGACCCCGCTGATGGGGACCGAGCTGGAGTTCACCCTCACCACCGCGTCGGGTGATCGCCTCCCGAAGACGTCGTGGTCGGCCTACGGGATGAAGGCGGTGACAGCGCACCGTGCGTTCCTGGTTGACCTCACTGACACGCTGGAGAAGGCGGGTCTCGAGGCCGAACAGATCCACGCCGAGTACGGCACGGACCAGTTCGAGGTATCTTTGGCTCCCGCGTCGCCGGTCGACATGGCTGACACTCAGGTTCTCGCGCGCATCCTGATCGGCATCGTCGCCGCCCGGCACGACATGGCGGCTTCTTTCTCGCCGCTGCCCTGGGCTGACGGTTCCGGAAACGGCGCCCACCTGCACCTCTCGCTGGACCGCGATGGCACGCCGCTTTTCGCCGGCGGCGACGGCCCGCACGGCATCACCGCTGAGGGAGGTGCGGCTATCGGTGGAATCCTGCATGCTCTTCCGGAGCTCCTCGGCCTCTACGCCGGTTCCGTGATCTCGGCGCAGCGGCTGAAGCCGGGAGCCTGGTCCGGCGCATCCGCTTGTTGGGGCCTGGAGAACCGCGAAGCTGCCCTGCGCTTCCTCGCCGCAACCCCGGGCAACCCACACGGCGCGAACGTCGAGCTCAAAATCGTCGATCCCAGCGCGAACATCTACATCGCCGCCGCCGCCCTGCTCGGCTCCGCCCTGCATGGCATCGAGTCCGAGCTGCCGCTACCGCGCGAGATCGTTGACAACCCGGCGGACGACCCCGACCACGCCAAGTTCGCCCTAGCCTTCGACCAGCCCACCATCCTCGATGCTCTTGAGGCATCGACGCTCGCCGTCCAGATCCTGGGCGCCGACATCCACGAGGGAGTGCTGGCCGTTCGCCGACACGAGCAGCACACGTTCGACGGCGTGAGCCCCGAGGACATCGCTCACGCCGTGCGATTCGCCTGGTCCTGAATTACCGATCCGCACCCCTTCGAGCACAGGAGAACACCATGACTTCTGCACCACCGCAAACGAAAACGACCAAACAGCGGCTACCACTCTGGGCGGCAGTGGCGCTTTCCCTCGCCACGATCGGACCCACACTCGCAATGGCGGGGAACGGTCAAGGCCTGATCGGGATTGTCGGGAAGTCGATCCCGCTCGTCTTCATCATCGGACTCATCGGCGTCGCGCTCGTGGGCTACGGCTTCGTCAGGCTGACCCGGCACCTGAACCACGCCGGCTCCGCTTACGCTTTGGTCGGCGGGACGATCGGACCGCGCGCCGGATTCTTCTCTGGATTCGCCATGCTCGGCGCCTACATCGGCTTCTCGATCGGCACGCTCGCACTCACCGCGGCCTTCGTGAATGCGTTCCTCGCCGAGCTGCAGCGCGGATCGTCCGATCCGTTCCAACTGCCCTGGCCGGTCATCACCATCGTCGGTGCGGTCATTTCTTTCCTGCTCGCCGGCCGCGATGTCGCCCTTATCGCCAAGATTCTCCTCGCAATCGAAGGCGTAGGGATCGTCGCCATGATCGTGCTGGTGGGAGTGATCTTCGCCAACGGCGGCGCTCCGAGCACCGGTGTCGACTTCAGCGTGTTCAGCTTCGACGGTGTCGACGTATCCCAGGTCATGGCCGGTGTGGTCGCGGCGTTCCTCTCCTGGGCCGGGTTCGAGGCCTGCGCTTCGCTCGGCGAGGAGACCGATAACCCCAAGCGCAACATCCCGCGCGCCCTCGGCGGCGCACTCGTGCTCACGGGCGTGCTGTTCATCGTCGTGATGTTCGCCCAGACCATCGGTTTCGGAACGGATGCCGCGGGGCTGGAGAAGTTCCAGACCTCCGGTAACACGCTGGGTGACCTCGGGCACGATTACATCGGCACTTGGTTCGGGCTGATCATCATTTTCACCGCTATCTGTGCAGCGTTCGGCTGCCACGTCGCCACGGCGGCCACTGCGGGCCGCATGATCTACGCTTTCACCCGGGACGGCTTCGGCCCGGCTGCTCTGGCCGTGCTCGATGAGAAAACGCAGGGCCCCCGCCGGGCGACCTGGCTGGTCATTGCCCTTGCCCTGATCTCCGGACTCATCTGCTCGGTCGCCGGATGGCCCGTGATGGGCACCGGCAACCCCGCCATCGACGCATACTTCCTCTTCGCAGTCGCTGGCGCCGTGTGCCTGATGGTCGCCTACTTCATGGTCGAAATTGCCGCGATCTGGTTCACCGGGAACAAACGATTCGACATTGTGCACGGCGGCGAGGGCCGGTTCCTCGGCATCGTGCTCCCCGCCATAGGGGCTATCGTGATCGCCGTCGTGCTCTGGTTCAACGTGAAGGACGCCACCGAGCCCACTGCCGCGCCGCTCCTCGGCCTGTACTGGTGCTTGGCTGGCCTCATCCTCGCCCTGGCCGCCTCCAGAATCGCGGTGCGGGTGGGCGAGGCGCTCACCGCGGAACTCGAGTTGCCCGGTCTCGGCAAGGAGCTCGATCCGCGCGAGAAGGCTGCGCAGTCGTGAACCTCACGACAGCGGTGGCTCATGGTGTGAGTCTGTACGAACGGGACGCGCGGGTCATCGCCGGGATCGAGAAGCTGCGCTTCTTCCCGCTCGAGGTCGTGGAGGGGCGGGGCTCCAGCCTGTTCGACCCGAACGGCCGAGAACTCCTCGACCTTTCGGCGACGTGGACCGCGTCGGGGCTCGGCCACGGGCATCCAGCCATCATCGAGGCGATGACCCGAGCGGTGCGCACTGCGCCCGGATCAGGGGGACTCTCCGCGGTGCACCCCGACTCAGTCGGGCTGGCCGAAGACCTGTTGGCACTGGTTCCTGGGTCTGGCGAGCGGCGGGTGTACCTCGGTCACGCCGGCTCAGATGCCAACGACGTGGTGCTGCGCGCCTGCCGCCATTTCTCCGGCCGGAAAACTGTGGTCGCCTTCGAGCACAGTTACCACGGCGGAGTCGGTGTGGCGATGGGCATCTCCGGACAGCAGATCGACGCCGGCCAGGAACAAGACCCGGACGTTGCGTTTCTCCCCTACCCGAACCCCCTCCGGCCGTTCACCGGCGACATCGACTCCACCGTCGCCGCAGTGCTTGACCAGGCGCGCGCCCTGCTCGAGTCCGGCACGGTCGCCTGCCTGATCGTCGAGCCGATCCTCTCCGACGGTGGCCTCGTCATACCGCCGTCGGGGTTCCTGGCCGCGTTGCAAGCGCTTTGCACCGCCAACGCTGTTCCGTTGATCTGCGACGAAGTCAAGGTGGGACTCGGCCGGCCGGGCGCGCTGCACGCGTTCTCACTCGAGGGCATCGAACCGGACATCGTCACGTTCGGCAAGGCAATCGGCGGCGGGCTGCCGCTCTCCGCCGCTGTCGGTCCGGCGGAAATCCTCGACTATCCGGCCGGGTCGGCCCTCCTGACCACCGCCGGAAACCCGATCAGCACGGCCGTCGGCCGCGCGGTCCTCCGTACCATCGTCGCTGACGAGTTACCGGCTCGGGCAGCGGATGCCGGCGCGCGGTTCCTCCGCGGACTCGCCGGCATCGCGGACGGTCACGGTGTCGACAACGGACGTTCGGCGTCCCGAATCGGAGACGTCCGGGGGCGGGGGCTTGTCATCGGCGTCGAACTTGTCACCGACTCTGGCGGCCTCGAGGCCGACGGCGCCCTCGCGCAGCGTGTGGTGTACCGGGCCTGGCAACTCGGTGCCGTCGTCTACTACGTCGGCGGAAACGTGCTGGAGATCACACCGCCGCTGATCATCACCGACAGTGAAATCGATCGCGCCGTCGATATCCTCGACCAGGCGATCAGCGACGCGATCGCCGGCACGGTCAGCGACGAGGAGGTGGCTCCCTATGCCGGTTGGTGAGCTTGGGGTTCTCGCCGGGCTGGAAGGGCAGGTGCCGGCCGGGCTGGGCGAAGCGATAACATCGATGCCCCTCGTCGATCACCACGTGCACGGCTGCTTCATCGACCCGGTTACCCGCGGGCAGTTCGAGCAGGCCATCAACGAGGGCTCCCCCGACCCCATCCCGGCGTTCATGACCCAGTTCGACTCCCAGCTGGGCTTCGCGATTCGCCGATGGTGCGCCCCGCAGCTTGGACTCCCGCCGCACGCCAAGGCGGACGAGTACTGGGCGGAGCGCACGGCGCTTCCGGTGGATGACCTCGACCGGCGAATGCTCGGCGACGCCGGCGTCGAACGCTGGATCATGGACACCGGTTTCGGCACCGACATCATCTCAAGCCTCTCCACCATGACGGAACGATCCGGAACGCCGAGTTCCGCAATCGTTCGCCTGGAGCAACTCGCCGAGAGTATCCTCGCGCACGGCGGTGATCCGGCGGCATTCGCGCCGAAGTTCCGTGAGGCGCTCGCCCAGGCCAATCCATCCGTAGTGGGGTACAAGACCATCGCCGCGTACCGCACAGGGTTCGACATCGACTGGACGCTGCCATCGACAGGCGACCTCGAGCAGGCAGTGACCGAGCTGAACGCGACATCCGCTGGATCAGCGCGCTTGGACCACCCCGTGATCATCGCGTTCATCGTGCACGCGGCGGCAGAACTGGGGCGGCCGATCCAATTCCACGTCGGCCTCGGCGACCGCGACATGGACTTGCACCGGTCCAACCCCATGCTGCTGCTTCCGTTGCTCCGGCAGCAAGAAATCGCCTCCACGCCGATCATGCTGCTGCACACCTACCCCTATCATCGCGAGTCTGGCTACCTGGCCCAGGCTTTCGACAACGTGTACTTCGACGTCGGGTTGACGCTGAACTATGTGGGCGCCCAGAGCACACAAATCATCGCTGAGTCGCTCGAACTCGCGCCGTTCGCGAAGCAGCTCTACTCCTCAGACGCGTTCGGCCTGCCCGAGCTGCACCTGCTGGGTTCGATTCTGTGGCGTCGATCGATGGCGCAGGTGCTTGGCCGGTGGGTGCGTGAGGGCGATTGGAGCGAGCCGGATGCTATCCGAGCCGCGAAGATGATCGCGCACGGCAACGCACGCCGGGTGTACGGCGTCTGATCAGGGTGAACTCATCGAAGCCCTGCCCTGTCACTGGGACGAGGAACCCGGGTCACTCTAGCCTTACCCAAGGCGGACGGGATGTGAGTCAAGTGACCCGAAGGATCATGAGCCATGCCCGACACTGCGCCGAGGCGAACCATTCGCGACCGACCTGCGCGTTCTTGACCCCTTCGGACCCGTCTTCCGGCGCACAAACGGCGCGGCTCAGGTCTTTTGCACAAGTCCGAGCGCCTCGGGAGAGCGCGGATGGAGGAGTTTGGAAAGGATTGTGTTAGAACGGCCCGCCGCTGACCGTCCAGAAGCTGCGCGATGATGACGAGGGCGAGGAATGCGACGTCTCAATCCGGGTGACTTCACCCCCGACGCCGGGGTGTTGTCACTCGGGC
>NZ_JAODMP010000087.1 GCF_025464835.1 Mycetocola sp.
GGCCGACTACGTTCACGCGCGCCCAGGCGACGAGATCGTGGAAGAGATCGCCGGTCGAATGACCAACGCGAAGCTCACGCGCTAACGCTCAGCCGCACCGGAACACCCGTTCCGGACGAGAACACCCGCTCCGCCGGATGCTTTCGTCCGGGGCGGGTGTTTTCGCGTTGACCCGCCGGCGCCAGGGACGATGCCTCGCTTTAGAACAGCATGGGCTGTTCCGTCGCCGGCAGGATGCGGGCACCCGTAGAACCGTCATCGCTCCCGAAGGCGACGCGATCGCCCGCATCGTTGCGGAGCATCCCGAGCGCCTTCGACCGGATGCCCCCTGTCGAGGGATCCTCTCGGCCGCGTTGCAGGCCGTGCGCCCGGATGAGCGGAGAGATCCTCGCCGCGAGCCAGGTTCGGTACTCCTTCGGGGCGTACTGTCCGCGGGCGTAGAGCAGGGTGTATTTCGGGACCAGTTCGGGATGCTGCCGCTCAAGCCAATGCATGAACCACGGCTTCACGCCCGGCTTGAGATACAGCGATGTGAACAGCACACTCGTGCCTCCCGCCTCCTTCACCCTGCGAAGTGCTTCGTCGAGGTGTGCCTTGGTGTCGGTGAGGTACGGCAGGATCGGCATGAGGAAGACGCTGCAGTCGAGCCCCATTTCACGTACCGCGGTGACCGTCGCCAGACGGGCCTTCGCCGATGGCGTGCCCGGCTCGATCGACTTCTGCAGCTCGTCGTCGTAGATGGCGATCGACATGGCCAGGTCGACAGGCACGGTCTGTGCGACCTCTGCAAGCAGCGGAAGGTCACGCCGCAGCAGGGTGCCCTTGGTCAGGATCGAGAGGGGAGTGCCCGACCGGGCAAGTGCCTGGATGATGCCGGGCATGAGGGCGTAGCGCCCCTCCGCCCGCTGATAGGGATCGGTGTTGGTGCCGAGGGCAACGGGGAATTGCCCCCAGCTCGGCTTCGCCAGCTCTGTGGCGAGCACGTCGGCGACGTTGATCTTGACGACCACCTGGTTGTCGAAATCTGCGCCGGCGTTGAAGTCGAGGTACGTGTGCGTGGGGCGCGCAAAGCAGTTGTGGCTGACGACCCCGTTGGCGATGAAGTCGCCGGTTCCTGTGGTGATATCGATCATGTCGATGTGTTCCCCCAGGTCGTCGATGGCGACGATCTGCAGCTTCGGGTCTGATTTCACCGCCCTACCCACGAGGTCAAGCTTTCGAGTGATCGCCGGTGAAGCCAGAGCAAGAAACTTCGACCGCATCGCGGGTCCGCCAACGATCCGGATGGATGAGACGCCCTGAGCGGAACCCGGCTCGTGAACGTATCTGATGCCGAGCTCGGTCATCGCCTGCTTCGTTGTGCCGTGGATCTCAGAGTCTGTGTTGGAGATCCGAAGGATGCCTCTTGTGCAACTGCCCTCGGCATCGAAAATGCCACCGAGGTAACCCGCGTACCAGGCAGCATCCGGATGCTCCGGCCACGCCACGATCTTGCTCAACCGGTCGTAATGGTCGGCTCGGGACGTGTGAATAGCGTTCATGGGGCGCCGGTGCGCCGGCACCCGGAATGGTCGTAGCCTCGTCGCGATGCCCTCCAGCTCAAGGTAGTTCCTTGTGCGGCTCAGCGCCTCTTCATCAGCGAGTGCGAGCCGAAACATGCTGACGTTATTCGGTTGTCCGTTCGGCCGCTGATAGCTGCGTCGGAGAAGCACGCCATCTCCTCGAACCATCCCAGTCAGGTATCCGCGGCGGTATGCGGGGTCGTCGACGGGGTTCTTGGTGGCAGCAGTCAAGCCATGGAGGCCGAAACCGACGAGCTTGTTGTTGAGAGTCAGGTAAGGCCGCTGTGTTCCATCGTCCGCTCGCTTGACGTATTTCCAGCCTCGTTCCGTCAGAAAACGGTGGTCACCGCTGGCGACGATCTCCGTGGCGTCGGCCAGCGTAATTCGGTAGGCACGTTTAACCGTTGTCCATGACGCGAGCACAGTGGTCGGGACGTAACGACGGGAGCCACCGATAGTCCGAGTACCCATGATTTTGTCGCCGACGGCCACCGATTTCAGCGGCTTCTGGCGCCCGTCGGCCATCAGAATGAGCGTGTCAGGGTGGAGGCAGTAGACGCAGGCATGGCTGCATCCGCGGTACGGGTTGATGGTCCACCCGAACGGCATCTGCGATTGCCGTGGCACGCGGTTGAGAGCCGACTTGGCGAGCACCTCGTGGAAGGTCACACCCGCAAACTCGGGCGTCTGCACACTGCGCACAAGATTGTTCAGCTTCGCCAGACCGGGCAGCGCCGATGGCTCCTCTGTGCCGAGTTGTTGTCCGTCCCACCGCATCTGTCCATTAGAACATATCTTCGAACGCGGTGGTGCAATGGGGCAGGAAGGCTCCGCGGGGCCTCACGCGAGGTTCTGCGGGGGTCTTGGTGGGTTCGTCACTACGACCGCCGGGGCTCCCGTGGCCAGAGCGGTGTCGACAGAGCGGTGTCGACAGAGCGGTGCCGGCTGGGAGGTGCCGCTTCTGCCCACCTGCCGGATCTGGCCCGCCGGCCAGGCGCAGGCCGTACTGTGAGCTCATCCCAGACGGTGTTCTCCGGAACCTGGTGCTCCGGGTTCTCCGCCCTGCGCTCCCAGAGCCCGGCAGTGCGAAGGGATGTCTCGGCGCGGGCGAGAATCCCGTCGACCGGCACCTGCAGATTCTCCAGGCCGAACACGTCTCGTAACCGTCTCGGTGGCGATCTGCGCATCCGGGTCCTGGAAGACCATCGCGACTCTCTCGGAGACCTGCGCCCCCGAGGCATCCACGGTGTCGACGCCGCGGGCATGAAGCGAGCCGGACAGGCGCGCAGATATGGCATGCGGGACGAGCCCGTTGAGTGCAAGGGCGAGGGTCGATCTGCCGCTCCCCGAAGAGCTGAGCAGCAACACGACCTCGCCTGCGGCGATGTCGAACGAGACGTCGTCCGGTGTGTTCCTGGTGCGTTCGTCGGGCCGGATGCTCACCTCGCGCACACTGAGGGGCAGGGGTGTCAGGTCGGCCATGGCAGTCAGCGGCGAACGCCGTGACCATCAGTGCATTCGTATCTTCCCCGCGGACGCTACGAGGCCGGCGAAGACGAGCCCGCGACCGACACCGATCGCGGCGCCGGTCAGCGGGAGCCGCGTGCTGCTGTTTCGCATGGGTGCTCTTTTGATCAGTCGGGGAACGGCGGCCGAGCCGCTTTCTCAATGTGATCGAGGCGTGCTTTCTGCGCAAGGGCCGAAGACGCTCAGGGGCGACGTCTGCGTGGGGTCAGGCGCACGGTGGGCAGCGGGGGAGCGGGGATGCGTTCCCCGCCGTGACCGTCGACATGCCCGAACCGGTCGCTTCCGCGCTCCCAGTCGTCCCGGGCGGTGACGATCTCTCCGTCGCTGCGGCCGACGAAGTTCCACCACATGATGAGTTCCTCCCCGAATGGGGCCCCGCCGAGCAGGACGAAGCGTGCACCGTCGGCACTCGAGACGTCGAGTGCGTCACGCCCGATCCCCAGGTACAGGAGAGGTCCGCTGCCAAGGTGATGCCCGGCGACATCCAGTGAACCAGAGACCACCATCACTGCGTACTCGAAGGAGGGATCGAGCGGAAGGCTGACCTGCGCGCCGGCGTCGAGAGCGGCATCCGCTCCCATCAGCGGAGTGAAAATCGTGGCGTCGGACTCGGCCTCTCCGAGCCTGCCGACGAGGACGGTCGCGGTGAGGCCGTCGGTCTCGTAGACGGGAAGGTCGGTGAACCGCTCGAAGAACGGGTCGGCGGCCGCCATCTCGCGCGGCAGCGCCACCCAGAACTGCAGCCCTCGCAACGGGGAAGCGACGTCGCCGATCGAGAACTCGGAGTGCGAGATGCCGCGGCCGCTCGTCATGATGTTCAGCTCCCCGGGCTGAACGGCAACATCAGAGCCGAGGCTGTCGCGGTGCCGGATGCTGCCGTCGATCGGCCAGGTCACCGTCTGCAGGCCGGTATGCGGGTGCGGCAGCACGCGCATGTTCGACTGTTCGTCATCGAATCGGTCGAGGAAGCACCACGCGCCGACCATCGGCAACTCGCGTTGCGGCAAAGAACGATGCACCAGGATTCCCCGGATGCCGCCAAGCGGGACCTCGCGCGACTCCAGCAGGCGGGTGGCCGGCCCTTCCTGGTCGACGCGGTGGCAGTTGCTCTCGGTGACCGGAGCGTCCAGCCGGGTCATGACCGCTCCCGCGTCGGGGTGTCGACCTGCTCGCCGAAGTCGTGGTGGGTGGCGAGATATTCGGCGATGAAAGGACACACAGGCACGATTCGTTTTCCGCGTTCCACGGTGTCCTTCAGTGCGAAGGCCGCGAGCCTCGAGCCCAGCCCCCTGCCCTCGAATGCGTCCTCGACGATGGTGTGCAGAAAGGTGACGTGGGTGTCGCTCTCGCGGAACGTTGCGACCCCTGCCCGGGACTCGCCCAGCCAGATCTCATACCGGTTCCTCGCGGCGTTGCGCAGCAGCCGAGGTTCCTGCTCCGTGGAGATATCCGACATGTCCGCTCCATCCCGACTATGCAGAGTTGCCTACCTCCTCAACCTACTCTCGCCCGGTTTTATTCTCCTGCATGGATTCAGGTGAGTGCCAGCATCCCGGCGGCGAGAAGGGCGAGAGCCAGCCCCACCCACTGCACGGGGGCGATGCGCTCCCGCAGAACGACAGCTGCCAGAAGGATGGTCCCCGCCGGATACATCGCCGTCAGCACACTCATCACACTGAGGTCGCCGATACGGATGCCGATCAGCAGGAGTCCGTTCGCGAGCGCGTCGACGACGCCGCAGGCGACGGCGAGGGCGAGGCCCGGCTTCCAGCCGGTGCTGGTCGGCGCCGAACCGTGGGGGGTGGCCTGGTGCAGGACCTGCGCGGCGTCCTCTTCTATCGATTCGGCGACCCGCACGTTCGCTGCCCTGCGGCCCACGAGCCACAGAACCCCGACCGTGGCGAACATGAGCGCCGCGTTGACCGCACGGTTCATCACGAGCGGAACGACCCCCGAATCCTCGGGGGTCTGGTCGATCAGAATCATGAAGGTGCCGATCATCGCGCCGGAGCCGACCGCCATGAGGATCCCCTTGAGGCTGGGCCGCACCGCGCCCTTCTCTGGGACGAAACCCACCAGGACGACGGCGACGAGAGCCAGGCCGAGTGCCAGGTAACCGATCACGCCCAGGCGCTCTCCGCCCATCAGCCCCCACGTCATCGGCACGATCGCTGAAACAACCGCGGTGAGCGGAGAGAGGATGCTCATCGGCCCGATGGCGAGGCAGGCATACAGGAGCGAAATCGCGAGGGCACCGGTCACGCCGGAGAGGGCACCCCACAGCACCGCGTCGGCCGACCACGTGCCGAATCCGACGGCGAGGACCAGCAGGAGCCCGACCAGCCCGGCCGCGGCCGCGAGGGCGGTCACCCGGATCGGGCTGATGCGCTTGGAGGCCAGGCCGCCGAGAAAGTCGGCTGCGCCGAAAATGAGCGCGCCGGTGAGTCCGATGATGGCGGTGAGCATGGGGTTCAGCGTAGCGGCGCAGACCGATCCGTCTGTGCGACCGCTCCGAAGTACAGTGGAAGCAACAGGAGGACAGATGCAGGCACGACGAGCTCGGGTGGCACGCGGTGTCCTCGCGGCCGCCGTGTCGACCTTCGCGGCGGCCTTCTCCCACGGCGCCGCCTCCGGTGCGGCGCCAGGTGTTGTGGCGCTCGCCGTGGCATCGGTCCTCGCGGTCGCCGTCTGCATCGCCCTCGCCGGCCGTGCGACCCCCGTGCGCCTGGGCCTCGCCGTCGTCGCCAGCCAGGCCGCATTCCACACCCTGTTCGCCGCTCTCCCGGCAACATCGGGCACGGCGACCCAAACCGGGCACCACGGTATGGTCGTGCTCGCAACGGATGCCGCCAGCCACGTCCACGAGTCCGCCGGCCCGGCGATGTGGCTCGGTCACGCCGCCGCCGCCGTGGGAACCATTGCCGCGCTCCAACACGGCGAACGAGTGCTTCGCACCTTCGCCGAAACGCTCGGACTGGTTCCGGGGTTCCTCAGCGCAACGGTGGGTATCCTGCCGGTGGCCACGCCGGCAGCTCCGGAGCCCGGCTGGCTGCCTGCTCCCCAGGGGGCTACGGCGTTGTTGCCGTTTTCGGCGAACCGGCGCGGCCCGCCGTTCTTTCTCTCCTGCCTCTTCGCATAGCGGCCCTTCCCGGGCTGCGTTCCTATCGCTTCCGGATTGGGCGATCCGTCCGATCCCGCCTTCGGTCCTTCACACCACCTCTTTCCTGAGGAGCCCTCCCAGAACTTCCTCCCGTTCCGTCCTCGTCGGCATTCCCGCCGAAACGGCGCGCATTCCCCTCACGGCGTCTCCAACGCCCCAGCCATCTCGAAAGGCTCCAACTCATGAAACTCCGCAGACTCATCGCTTTGGGCGGCGTCGCCGGGATCGCGCTCGCCGCTCTCGTCGGTGGCGCCCCGGCGCTTGCCCACAACGCCTTCGTCTCATCCACTCCCGCAGCCGGCTCGGTGGTGACCGAGCAGCCCGGCATCTTCGTGGTCACCACGAGTGACGCGCTGCTCGACTCAGGGCCCGACAGTCCGACAACCTTCCTGCAGGTGCGCGGCCCCGGCGCCGCGCAGATCTACTACGGCGACGGGTGTGCGACCGTCGAAGGGGCGAGCATCAGCATGCCGGTTCAGCTCGGAGAGGCAGGGGAATACACCGTGGCGTGGGGCGTCGTGTCCGCGGACGGGCACCCCATCACCAGCGCGGACAGCGGCGGTGACATCACGTTCACGTGGCAGCCCGCTGACGGACAGGAACTCGGCGAGGGCTTCGCGGTTCCTCCGACGTGTGGCGGGGCTCCCGTCGCATCCGAGACACCGGCACCCAACGAGACCGCGGCGCCCGCAGCGCCGTCGGACGAGGCGACAAGCGCCCCGGTCTCCGGGCCCGACGATGCATCGAACGCGGCGGCCGCCATCCTCTGGGTCGGGGTCGGCCTCGGTGTTCTCATCGTGGTTGTGGGCGTGGCGCTGGTGGTCGTGCGCTCGCGGACACGGTCCGCCGAACGTTCCGGAGCGGCGTCCGGGCCCGCTGACCCTCCTGCGGCACTCTGATGCGAGCCGCGCGTGCGCTGCAACCGGCGCACGTGCGGTTCCCAGGACGCCCAGCGCGCCAGAGCAGCCAATTCGCCGGTTGTCGGCGGCTCAGGCTATCGTTCGTCAGGTGACAACCGCCTCGCTTCCCGCCCCCATCACCCGGGCCCGGCCCACCGCGGCCGAGGTGCTCTCACGGGTCTTCGGTTTCGACTCGTTCCGTGGCGAGCAGGAGGCGATCGTCGATCAGGTGGTAGCCGGCGGCGACGCCGTCGTGCTGATGCCCACCGGCGGCGGGAAAAGCCTGTGCTACCAGGTGCCGTCGATTGTGCGCGAGGGGACCGGCGTCGTCATCTCGCCGCTCATCGCCCTCATGCAGGACCAGGTCGACGCGCTCCTCGCTGTCGGAGTGAGCGCTGCCTTCCTCAACTCCACGCAGTCGCCTGAGGAACGTGACAGGGTCGAGAAGGCCTACCTCGCCGGCGAGCTCGACCTTCTCTATGTCGCTCCCGAACGGCTCGGGTCCGAGTCCACCAAACGCTTCCTCGCTCAAGGCAGGATCGCCCTGTTCGCGATCGACGAGGCTCACTGTGTCTCCCAATGGGGCCACGACTTCCGCCCCGACTACCTCAGCCTCGGCGACCTCGCCGAGCGCTGGCCGGATGTTCCACGGATCGCGCTCACCGCGACAGCGACGGATGCGACGCACCGCGAGATCACCCAGCGGCTGCACCTTCAGAACGCCCGCCACTTCGTCGCCAGCTTCGACCGGCCGAACATCCAATACCGGATCGTCCCGAAGAACGAGCCGCGAAAGCAACTGGTCGACTTCATCCGTAAAGAGGGCGCCGGGCAGGCAGGTATCGTCTACGCGCTCAGCCGCAACACCGTCGAGAAAACGGCAGCGCACCTGCAGGCAAACGGCATCGCGGCCCTGCCGTACCACGCCGGTCTCGATGCGTCGCTGCGCCAGAGAACGCAGTCACGGTTCCTCCGCGAAGACGGAATCGTGATCGTCGCAACCATCGCTTTCGGGATGGGCATCGACAAGCCGGACGTCCGCTTCGTCGCACACGTCGACCTGCCCAAGAGCGTCGAAGGGTACTACCAGGAGACCGGGCGAGCAGGCCGAGACGGCGAACCATCCGTCGCCTGGCTCGCATACGGGCTGCAGGACGTCGTCCAGCTGCGGCGGATGATCGACGATTCGCCAGGCGACCTGGCCCACCGCAGGCGCATGTCCGCGCATCTCGACGCCATGCTCGCGCTCTGTGAGACCGTCGAATGCCGTCGCCGCAACCTGCTCAGCTACTTCGGCCAACCCTCCGAACCGTGCGGCAATTGCGATACCTGCCTTGACCCGCCCGAGGTCTGGGATGGCACCATCCCGGCACAGAAACTTCTGTCGACGATCGTTCGGCTGAAGCGCGAACGCAACCAGGAGTTCGGTGCAGGGCACCTCATCGATATCCTCCGGGGCAAGGCAACGGCGCGAACCGCCCAGTGGTCGCATGAGACGATCGCCACATGGGGGATCGGAGCCGACCTCACCGAGCAGCAGTGGCGGGGGGTGGTTCGTCAGCTGCTCGCCAAGCGGCTGCTCGCCACGCGTGGCGAATATGGAACGCTCGGCCTCACCGACGGCAGCGCCGACGTGCTGTCCGGCGGGCTGACTGTGCCGATGCGCAATGAGCCTGAACGGCGGGCTTCGGCGGGAGCAGCGAAGAGAGCGGCCGTCGCGGATCTCGCCCCCGCAGACGCGGAACTCTTCGAAGCCCTTCGCGGGTGGCGTGCGGCCGAGGCAAAGGAGCAGGGTGTGCCCGCCTACATCGTGTTCGGCGACGCAACGCTGCGAGCGATCGCGACAGCTCGGCCACGGTCGCTGGATGACCTCGCCGGCATCAGCGGCATCGGCGAGAAAAAACGCTCCAGCTACGGCGCTGCGATTCTCGAGACCGTAGCGGCGCGTCAAACGGGTTAAAGAGAGGCGCTGCCCCGACCCGAAGATCGGCGCAGCGCCATGTCTGATGGGGTATTCAGCCCTTGCGGGCCTTGTCCTCACCCTTCGCCTTCTTGTCGGCGCGCTTCTCCTTCAGGGACTTCGCTGGTTCCTTCTTTGAAGAGTTCTTCTGAGGTGACTTACTAGGCATCCGTACTCCTTTGGCCTGCCAGCTGTGCCGGCTGTGTTCCCTCGACCATACGCGGTTAATCGCGGCAGCGGTAAGGGAGGCGCGACCCATTGCTCGCGGCCGCCCGAGGCGCGAACGGTGTTGTCGACTATGGCACTAGAACTGCCGGTGCTTCTGTAGCTTTCGTCAAACCAGCGTGGCCCGCTCCCGACCCCGCTTGTAGCCAGGGGACGGGGTATTTCGCTGGTCTCCCGCTCGCTCGTACCGTGGAAGCACAGGTACTTCAGTGATGAAAGACAAAGGAACTCCCATGGTTGACACATCCCTCTCCACCGGCGCCGAGGTCGACGACAACGTTCTCGATGAGGACCGTGACCAGGCAACTGATGGCATCCGGATCTTCCTTCCCGAACTCAGCGAGAAACTGCTCGGCTCCTGGCCCGAGCAGCGGCGAGCCGCGCGGGAGCTCACGGCGAGGCGGGAATTCCACCGCGTCGAGGGGCAGTCGATGGCTGAGCACCGCGACACCGTCTTCGGGCAGCTTCAGTTGCTGGTCGCCAACGGCCAAGTGCTCCGGGCCTTTCCGAAGCAGCTCGGCGGCATGGGGGACCACGGAGGCAACATCGCCGGTTTCGAAGAACTCGTTACCGCCGACCCTTCGCTGCAGATCAAGTCCGGCGTCCAATGGGGTTTGTTCGGAGCGGCTGTCCTTCACCTCGGCACCACGGAACACCACGAGAAGTTCCTCCCAGGCATCATGAGCCTTGAGACGCCAGGCGCGTTCGCGATGACCGAGATCGGGCACGGATCGGATGTCGCATCGATCGCCACGACGGCGACCTACGATGCCGCCACCGAAGAGTTCGTCATCCACACACCGTTCCGCGCGGCGTGGAAGGACTATCTCGGCAACGCCGCCGTGCACGGCAAGGTCGCAACGCTCTTCGCCCAGCTCATCACCCGCGGTGTGAACCACGGAGTGCACTGCTTCTACGTGCCCATTCGCGACGACGAAGGCAACTTCCTCCCCGGCGTCGGCGGCGAAGACGACGGAATCAAGGGCGGACTGAACGGCATCGACAACGGCCGGCTGCATTTCACGAAGGTGCGCATCCCGCGCACGAACCTTCTCAACCGGTACGGAGACGTCGCCCCCGACGGCACGTACACGTCACCGATCGCGAGCCCTGGCCGACGCTTCTTCACCATGCTCGGGACGCTCGTCCAGGGACGTGTTTCGCTTGACGGAGCCGCGGTCGCGGCATCCGCCGTCGCCCTGCAGATCGCGATCACCTACGGCAGCCAGCGCCGCCAGTTCAACGCGGCGAGCGATGTGCAGGAAGAGGTGATCCTCGACTACCAGCGCCACCAGCGCCGCCTGCTGCCGAAGCTCGCCACCACATACGCGCAGAACTTCGCCCACGACGAGCTGCTCGTCAAGTTCGACGGAGTGTTCAGTGGCAAAAGAGACACCGAAGAGGACCGGCAGGACCTCGAAACCCTGGCCGCGGCGCTCAAGTCGCTGTCGACCTGGCATGTCCTCGAGACGTTGCAGGAGGCGCGGGAAGCGTGCGGGGGTGCGGGCTTCATGGTCGAGAACCGGCTCACCAGCCTCCGTGCCGACCTGGACGTCTACGCCACCTTCGAGGGCGACAACAACGTGCTGCTCCAGCTGGTCGGCAAGCGACTGCTCGGCGACTATGGCAAGCGGTTCAAGAACGCGGATGCCACGACGCTCGCCCGATTCGCCGCGGAGCAGGCTCGCGGCAAGGTCGTGAACGGCACGGGGTTGCGGTCGCTCGCCCAGACCGTAGCCGATTTCGGTTCAACGGCGCGCTCGGTCGGTCGTCTCCAGGATGAGCAGGCGCAGCGCGAGCTGCTGACCGACCGTGTCGAGACCATGATCGCCACGATCGCCGGCCGCCTTCGCGCAGCCAACAAACTCTCGAAGGCCGAAGCGGCAGCGCTCTTCAACGACAACCAGAACGAGCTCATCGAAGCGGCGATCGCCCACGCCGAATTGCTGCAGTGGGAGGCGTTCACCGAAGCCCTCGCGACGATCTCCGACCCGGGCACGAAGAAGGTCCTGACCTGGCTGCGGGACCTGTTCGGTTTCGGGCTGATTGAGAAGCACCTTGCCTGGTATCTCATCCACGGCAGGCTGTCCGGCCAGCGCGCTCAGTCCGTGACCGCCTACATCGATCGGCTTCTTGCTCGTCTCCGCCCGCACGCCGTTGACCTGGTAGGCGCATTTGGCTACACCCAGGAGCATCTCCGTGCGCCGATCGCGTCGGGCATCGAAGCGGAACGACAGGAGGAAGCGGCGGCGTACTTCGCTGAGCTCCGGGCGTCGGGGAACGCCCCCGTCGATGAAAAAGCCCAGAAGTCCGCCTTCGACGCCTTGAATCACCCGAAGAACACAAGGTAGGCGCGGTTTCGCGCGGTCACTTCGCCAGCCTCCGCGACCGGCGGCTCTAGCGTGCGCTGCCGGTGCCGTGCGCTCTGCTGCTGCCCTGCGGAGTCGCCTGTGACGCATAACTCCGCCAGGCTTCAACACCCGGGGCTTCCGGCCGCGTCTGTTCGCTGACCGTCAAGGTGCCTTCGGTGATCTGGCGGAGATATGCGCCGCAGGGGCCGCTCAGCCCGTTCAGCCCGCGGAAACCGCCGCCGCGATTGCCGCGGGGATGGGCGTCTCCCCCGAGATGAGATCCCAGGCATGACCGGCCGTCTCAGGGAAGGTGAGCACAGCCGCGATGACAGCAGCCACGTCGGCGCGGGAAATCGAGTCGCGTTCCGTGTGTTCGGCTAGCTCCACCAGCCCCGTCGGTTCGTCGTCGGTCAGTGCTCCCGGTCGCAGAATCGTCCACGCCAACCCGCTTCGCCGCAGTGCCGCGTCTGCGTCGCGCTTCGCCTCGACGTAGGCGGTCCAGACCTCGTCGGCTTCGGGGTCGGGCCCTTCGTCGACGCCGATCGCCGAGACCTGCACGAATCGGGCCACCCCCGCCTCCTCAGCCGCGGCGGCCGACTTCACCGAACCCTCGAAGTCGACGGTGTGCTTGCGGGCCGCGCCGGAACCCGGACCGGCGCCAGCGGCGAACACGACGGCATCTGCTCCCGTCATGGCGGCCGACAGGTCAGAAACGGATGCCGTCTCGACGTCACAGACGAACGCCTCAGCACCGAGGGCTTCGATAGCGCCACGGTGCTCCGGGTTTCGGAACATGCTGACGACCTCGTCACCGTTCGCGATCAGCAGGGGAGTGAGCAGGCGGCTGATCTTGCCGTGCCCACCGATCAGGACGATGCGGCTCATCTGTCCACCTTCCGCTCTCTGTCGTTCTCGCTCAGGATGGTCGCTTCTCGGGGGAGACCGTCTTGCGGGGATCGGTCTCAGGGATTGTTCCGAGCACGTCGTCGATGCGTGCGAGAGTGTCGGCCGCGAGCGTCACGCCTGCTGCCTTCGCGTTGTCGCGGACCTGTTCCGGGCGGGATGCGCCGATGATGGCGGATGCCACGTTGTCGTTCGCGAGCACCCAGGCAATCGCGAGCTGCGCGAGGGTCAGCCCCTGCTCGTCCGCGATCGGCTTCAGATTCTGCACAGCGGTGAGGACGTCATCCCGAAGGAAACGCTGAACAGCATCAGCCCCGCCCTTCTCGTCGGTGGCACGGCTGCCCTCCGGCAGTGGTTTCCCCGGCAGGTACTTGCCCGTGAGAATGCCTTGCGCGACCGGTGACCAGACGATCTGTGAGATGCCGAGTTCGCGGGATGCCGGCACCACCTCTTCCTCGATCACGCGCCAGAGCATGGAGTACTGCGGCTGGTTCGAGATGAGCGAGATACCGAGTTCCTTCGCGAGCGCGCTGCCGCGGCGGAGCTGGTCGGCGTCCCACTCGGAGACGCCGATGTACAGTGCCTTGCCCTGGCGGACCACGTCGGCGAACGCCTGCATGGTCTCCTCCAGCGGTGTCTCAGCGTCGTATCGGTGTGCCTGGTAGAGGTCGACGTAATCCGTGCCGAGCCGCGACAGAGAACCGTTGATCGACTCAAGGATGTGTTTGCGGCTCAACCCGGAATCGTTGGCGCCTTTCGGGCCGGTGGGCCAGTACACCTTCGTGAAGATTTCGAGTGACTCGCGCCGTTCTGAGGCGAGCGCCTCGCCGAGCACGGTTTCCGCGGCGGTGTTCGCGTAGGCGTCAGCCGTGTCGAAGGTGGTGATTCCGCTTTCGAGCGCGGCGGACACGCACGCGCGGGCGGCGTCATTCTCGACCTGGGAGCCGTGGGTGAGCCAGTTGCCGTAGGTGATTTCGGTGATCTTGAGGCCGGAGTTGCCAAGGTAGCGATAGTCCATGCCGCCACGCTATGCCCGAAACCCCGGTGCGGGTTAAATAATCCCTAGTCCTTGCACCTGCTCGCGTTCTGTGGCAAGTTCACGCACCGATGCATCGATCCGCTCGCGGGAGAAGGGGTCGATGTCGAGTCCCTGCACAATCCGCCAGTCGCCGTCGATGCTTTGGGCCGGGAACGACGAGACCAGTCCGTCCGGGACGCCATAGCTGCCGTCGGAAGGCAGGGCGACGCTCGTCCAGCGACCGCGGTCGCCGTTCACCCAGTCGTACACGTGGTCGAGTGTGGCGCTCGCCGCAGACCCAACCGAACTCGAGCCGCGGACCTCAATGATCTCAGCTCCGCGGTTCGCGACCCGCGGGATGAACTCCTCGCGGATCCACGCGTCGTCGAGGAGTTCGCTCACCGGCCGTCCAGCCGCTGTCGCGTGTGACACGTCGGGATACTGGGTGGCCGAGTGGTTCCCCCAGATACTCACGCCGTCGATCTCGCCTGCCGGTACCGCGAGTTTCGCGGCGAGGAGCCCGATCGCCCGGTTGTGGTCGAGCCGGGTCAGCGCCGTGAAACGTTCCCGGGGAATGTCTGGGGCATGCGCTGACGCGATCAGGGCGTTCGTGTTCGCCGGGTTGCCCACCACGACGACGCGGATGTCGGATGCTGCGCCGGCGTTGAGCGCAGCGCCCTGCGGTCCGAAGATTGCCCCGTTCGCCGCGAGCAGGTCGGCGCGCTCCATCCCCGGCCCGCGCGGCCGGGAACCGACCAGCAGCGCGACGTTGGCGCCGTCGAAAGCGTTCGACGCGCTGTCGGTCACGGTGACGGTGTCGAGGAGCGGGAACGCGGCATCCTGCAGTTCGAGCGCAGCTCCTTCGGCAGCGGCCAGCCCGGCGGGGATCTCAAGGAGGTTCAGCCGGATCCTGGTGCCCGGCCCGAGCAGTTGTCCTGACACGAGGCGGAACAGAAGAGCGTAGCCGATCTGCCCGCCAGCACCGGTAAGGGTCACGGTTGCCAGAGTGGTCGCAGTCATGGAAACTCCCTCGGCCTTGGTGCAGACAGCCTACGCGCGCTGCAGACGGGACGGAACCGGAGGAGTACCGTCAGAGAATGCGACGTATGTACCCCGAGATCGAACCGTACGACGCCGGGCTCCTCGATGTCGGCGACGGTCAGGCCATCTACTGGGAGACCTGCGGGAACCCCGACGGAAAGCCCGTGGTCTTCCTGCACGGTGGCCCCGGTGGCGGTTCAAGTGCCGATCACCGCCGGTTGTTCGACCCAGCCAGATACCGGATCGTCCTTTTCGACCAGCGGGGCTGCGGGAGGAGCACACCACACGCGAGTGCGGCGGAGTACGACCTGTCGGCAAACACCACCTGGCACCTGGTCGCCGACATCGAGAAGCTCCGCGGGCATCTCGGGGTCGACACCTGGCAGATCTTCGGCGGCTCGTGGGGGAGTGCGCTCGCCCTCGCCTACGCCGAGACCCACCCGGACCGGGTGCGCGAGCTGGTCCTCCGCGGTATCTTCACCCTCCGCAAGGCAGAGCTCGACTGGTTTTACGAGGGGGGCGCCGCCGCGGTGTTCCCCGACCTGTGGGAGCACTTCCTAGCGCCGGTCCCGGTCGAGCAGCGAGGCCATCTCATCCGCGCCTACTCGACGTTGCTTCACGATCCGGACCCCGTGGTCCACGCCGCGGCGGCGATCGAGTGGTCCCGCTGGGAATCCTCAACGATCACCCTGCTGCCGAGACCTGACGTGATCGCCCGATTCACCGAGCCGAGTTACGCTCTGGCATTCGCCCGCATCGAAAACCACTACTTCGTTCACGGCGGTTGGTGGGAGGACGGTCAACTGATCAGGGATGCCGGTCGGCTCGCCGACATCCCCACCGTCATTGTGCAGGGACGCTATGACATGTGCACCCCGCCGATGACGGCCTGGGCGCTCGCCGAGGTCATGCCGCACGCGCAACTCCGAATGATCCCGGACGCTGGTCACGCGTTTGACGAGCCGGGGATCCTCGACGCGCTGCTCGAAGCGACCGACCGGTTCGCTTCATAGCCGTCAGAGCCAGCAAGCGCAATGTGGTGGTCTGCCGCGAGACTGACGGATAAATTGGCCTCGTGACTTTCAATCCCAACTCCGACATCTCCGGTGGCAACGTGAAGCGTCGAGGTCGTGGTGCGGCGGTCGGCGGCGGGGTGGGCATCGTTGGCGTGATCGTTGTGTTCGTCGTCTCGCAGCTGACCGGCGTAGACATCGGCGGCCTGGTAGGCGGCGGAGCGCAGTCAGGGCCGACGGGGCCTGACGAGGCGATCACCGAGTGTCAGACCGGTGAGGATGCAAACGCAAGCGTCGACTGCCTCATGAAGGGAGCGGCCGCGTCGATTGAGGACTTCTGGGCAGAGGCCTATCCGTCGGTCGCCGGCAATGAATACGTCACACCGAGCTTCATTCTCTTCGACCAGTCGACGACGACTGGTTGCGGCGCGGCGTCCAGTGCGACAGGCCCCTTCTACTGCCCGCCTGACCAGACCATCTACATCGACACCACGTTTTTCCAGCAACTCCGCGAGCCCCCGTTCGACACGACAGGCGGAACGCTCGCGCAGATGTACATCGCCGCGCACGAATGGGGCCACCACATCCAGAACATCTCAGGGATCATGGGCCAGGCCGACCGCACAGGCACCGGCGCTGACTCCGGCTCGGTCCGGATCGAACTGCAGGCAGACTGCTTCGCCGGTGCGTGGGTCGCCGCCGCATCCGAAACCGATGACGCCAGTGGTACCAAGTTCCTGGAGCCGCCGACACGCGCGCAGGTGACAGATGCGCTCGACGCCGCAGCCGCCGTCGGCGATGACCGCATTCAACAGGGCTCAGGCCAGGAAGTTGACGCAGAAGCGTGGACCCACGGCTCGAGCGAGCAGCGGCAGCGCTGGTTCAGCACCGGGCACGAGGGCGGCGCTGCGAGCTGTGACACCTTCGGTGTGGACGGGGCTCAGCTCTAAGACCCCTCGCTGAGCGGCGCCCCTGGACGCCGCTGAAACCCTCGCGCGCGGGTCAGCACGGGATGCCCGATACTGCCCTCGTCGTGCGCGGGAAGCCCCCAACGGCTTTCGTCGACGAGTGCTGCCATCCACCGGCAACGGGCGTCTCCGTCCTGCTTCGGTGTGCTCGGGCGGCCGCGCGACGAGGACCTCTCGATACCCCGAATAGGACTCCGCTGTAACCCTAAGGGGGGAGCGCGACGCCTAAACGTGAGGAATACTCTGTTACCACCAAACTGAGGATTCATCACATACCAGTCCGTACGTCGGTCTCGTCCACGAGGTCGGCGCTTGCGGGCGTTGAGGAACTGGCCATGAAGTTGTCGCGGGGTCGATCATGACGAGCGTCGAACGCCACCCAACGCCGCTTGACGTCCTGCGCGATGTCTCCCTCGGAATTCGGGAACGCGGACGCCATGCCGTCACGACTCCTGGCATCACTTGGACTCGGCGCTATCGCGGCAAGTTACTTCTCACCGATTGCGCAGTCATCGCGGTCGCAGTGGGTGCCAGCGCCGTTCTTCGGTTCGGCACCGAGAGCCTGTTCAGCGGCGTTGCCGGTATAGCCGTCAACGAGTGGATCATCGCACTGTTGACGGCGCTTTGCTGGGTCGGTGCCCTCGGGCTCTGTCGCACACGCGAAAGTCGCGAGCTCGGCGTCGGAGCGGCCGAATACAAGCGGGTGGTGCGAGCGAGTGCTGTCGCGTTCGGCTTGCTGGCCCTCGCCCTTCTCCTTCTCGACGTTGACATTCCCCGCGGTTTCTTCCTCATCGCCTTACCGCTCGGCACGGCCGCACTCGTGTTCGGCCGGTGGTCATGGAGGCGGTGGCTGACCAACCAGAGGCGGTTCGGGAATTACCTGAGTCGTGCCCTTGTCGTCGGCGACCGTGCGGACGTCGGTTATGTCATCCGTCGCATCCACCGCAACAGCGGAGCCGCGTACGCCATCGTCGGGGCGGCGTTGTGCGGCAACGACACCGCCCCGATTGTCGAGGGCAAAAGTATTGTCCCCGTCGTGACGACGCCAGACAACGTCGCACTTGTCGCCAAGGACATCGGCGCGGACACCGTGATCGTGGCGGGTGGATATGCCAGCGAGTCGACATACATTCGTGATCTGGGTTGGGAACTGGAGTCGACCGGAGCCGAGCTCGTTGTGGCCTCGAAGCTCACCAACGTGGCTGGCCCCCGGATTCACTTCCGCCCGGTGGAGGGGTTGCCCCTCATGCACGTGGAACTGCCCAGTTATGACGGTCCGAAGCACACCCTCAAGCGGGTGCTCGACGTGATCATCTCCGGAATCGCCTTGATTGCGCTCCTGCCGGTCATGGCCGTCATCGCACTGGCGATCAAGAGCGAAAGTCCAGGCCCCGTGCTCTTCAGCCAGGAGCGGGTCGGCCGTGGCGGCGACAGCTTCCGGATGCTCAAGTTCCGGTCGATGGTGCAGACCGCCGAAGACGACCTCGCCGCCCTGCTGGAGAAGAACGAGGGCTCAGGGGTGCTATTCAAGATGAAACAGGATCCCCGCGTGACCCGTGTGGGGAAGTTCCTCCGAACCTATTCGCTTGATGAGCTGCCGCAGCTGTTGAACATCTTCCTCGGCGACATGAGCGTCGTCGGGCCACGGCCCCCTCTGCCCCGTGAGGTCGCCGACTATGAAGGCCACGTACGGCGCCGCCTGTACATCAAGCCAGGGCTGACCGGGATGTGGCAGGTGAACGGGCGCTCTGACCTCGACTGGGAGGAAAGCGTGCGCCTCGACCTCTACTACGTCGAGAACTGGTCGTTCACCGGCGACCTCATGATCATTTGGCGGACCTTCCGAGTATTGATTCACCCCGTAGGAGCGTACTGATGTCCAACACCACACCCAGGTACAAGGTCGGCTACGCCTCGGGCGCTTTCGACCTCTTCCACGTCGGGCACCTGAACATCCTCAAACATGCTCGCAGCCACTGCGACTATTTGATTGCCGGCGTCGCGTCGGACGAGATGCTGCAGGAGAGCAAGGGCATGACGCCCGTCGTGCCGCTCGCTGAACGTCTCGAGATCGTGCGGAACATCCGCTTCGTCGATGAAGCCGTCATGGAAACCGAAGTAGACAAACTCCTGACATGGGGGCGCTTCCGATTCAACGCCTTCTTCAAGGGCGACGACTGGCGGGGCACCGAAAAAGGCAACTACTGGGAGAAGCGGTTCGCGACGGTCGGTGTCGACGTTGTGTACTTCCCATACACCGTTCACACCTCCAGCACCCAGCTGAGACGCGCTCTCACGGCTCTTGACCTCCTGGCAGAA
>NZ_JAODMP010000002.1 GCF_025464835.1 Mycetocola sp.
GCATCCGACAGCACACGAACGTCGATCACTCGCGCACCGCACCTTCGAGCATGCCTTTGATGAAGTGTCGCTGGAGGAAGACGTAGAGCACGACCACGGGCAAGGCGACCATCACCGCACCCGCAGCGAGCAGGGCCGTGCCCTGCGTGTACTGCCCCTGGAAGAAGGCGAGACCGAGTGGCGCCGTACGCACGCTGCCGTTCGGCGACATCACGAGGGGAATCAGGAACTCGTTCCAGGTCCACATGAAGGTCAACAGCACGAGGGTGACGATGGCTGGCCGGCCGATGGGGACGAGGATCTGCCAGAGGATGCGCCAGCTCCCCGCGCCGTCCAGCCGGGCGGCTTCGATCATGGCGAGGCTTGACGTGCGGAAGTACGTACGCATCCAGTACGTTCCGAACGCGATCGACATGGCGATCTGCGGCAGGGCCACGCCGAGCACCGTGTTCGTGAGGCCGACCATTCGCAGGTCGAAGAACAGCGGAACGATGAATGCCTCCGTGGGCACCATGATGCCCAGCAGGAACAGGTAGAAGAAGAAGGTGGCGCCCCGGAATCGCATGGTTCCGAGCGCGTACCCGGCCAGGATCGACGCCACCACCGACACGACGACAACGATGAGCGCCACCGTGACGGAGGTGAGCATGTACTGGCCGAACCGCCCGATCTCCCAGGCATCCGCGAAGTTCTCCCAGTGGAAGACCCGCCCCTCACGCCCGACCGACGCGCTCTGCGGACCGACGGCGAGCGAGAGGATGAGTCCAAGGGGTCCAAGGATGACGAGGGCGAAGACGATGAGGATCAGGTAGTTCGCCGAGATTTCCAGGCGCGAGACCTTCACGATTTGTCTCCGATTCGGTTGACGACGGCGTTGATTGCGAAAACGATGATGGTCAGTGTGACGCCGACAGCGGCCGCCGCGCCGACTTCACCGAGTTCGAATGCCCGACGATAGACCTCATAGCTCGGTACCGTCGTGGACGTGCCCGGCCCGCCGCCTGTCGTGACATACACGAGGTCGAAGGTTTTCAGGGCGGCCACGATGGTCAGCGTGAGGGCGACCGTGATCTCTCCACGGATGGACGGAAGTGTGAGGGCGAAGAATTCTCTGACCGGGCCGGCGCCGTCGAGTCGCGCTGCCTCATAGAGCTCCTTGGGAATTCGGCTCATGCCCGCCATGAGAAGCACCGTCACGAGTCCCGTCGACACCCAGGTACCGATGAGACCGACGGCGGGGAGGGTCCAGGTGTAGTCGCCGAGCCAGGCGGTGGTCAGGTTGTCGAGCCCGACAAGCCGGAGAAGACCGTTCAGGGGGCCGTCCGGGGCGTAGATCTGGCGCCAGGTCACGGCGACGACGACCATGGCGATCACCTGGGGCAGGAAGATGATGGTGCGGAAGAAGCCCATCCCTCTCACCCTCGCCCGGGTCAGGATGGCAGCGAGTACCAGTCCGATGCAGAGCGGCAGGATGGCGTAGAAGAAGACGAGCACAAGCGCGTGCACGAACGCGGAACGCAGTCGCTCGTCCTGGAACACGGCGACGTAGTTCTCGAACCCGACGAATGTCGATGCACCGAGGCCGTCCCACTCGAAGAGGGAGAACTGTGTCGCGCGCACGAGTGGAACGAGAAGGAACAGCCCGTACAGCACCAGCGCCGGCGCGAGGTAGGCGTACGGGACCCAGGAACGCGTCGACCGGCCGGGGCGCCGTGCGGAACCCCGGCCGGAGCGCCGCGAAGCGTCCCGGCCGGAGCGCCGCGAAGCACCCCGGCTGATCGTCTCGGTATTAGCCATTCGACTCAAGGAACTCCGCGTAGTCCGCCTCGAGCGCTTTCACGAAGTCCTTCGGCGCGAGCCTCCCGTCGATCAAGTTCTGCAGCGACTGGCCGAGGGTTTCCCCGAAGGTCGGGGTGGCGTAGTCCAGGTACGGCAGCAGGCTGCCGTCGGTGCTCACATCGCCGAACACGGTGTAGACGTCCGCGAGGACCCCGGAGTCCGGTGCGAGTTCCGCCGTGCGGTTGACGGGCAGGTTGCCGGTCTCGGCAATGATCTCCATCGCGTCATCGCTCGTGATGAAGTCGATGTATGCAGCGGCGACATCGGTGTTCTCTGCCGCAGAGGTGATCGTGAACGGCAGGCCGGTTCCGCCGGTGGTGGCCAGGCTGCCGTCCGCGGTCTGAGGAAGGAAGAATCCGAGGTCGTCACCCATCGCGTCGGCGAGGTCGGCGGCGAGCCACGATCCACCGATGAGGAAGACGCCGTTTCCGGCGGCGAGAGCCTGCCACGCGGCGTCGTAGTCCGTTCCGTTCGCACCGTCGTTGAAGTAGCCGTCGTTTGCCCAGGCCTGGAGCGCCTCAGCGGCCTTCTCGTTCTCTGCTGTTTCCCAACTTGCTCCAGGGTTACCGAGTCCGAGGTTGATGATGTCATCCGGCGCCACGTAGTCGGCCTGCATGGGCCCGAAGACGTGAAGTGCAGGCCACTGCTCGATGTTGCCGAGCTGCACCGGGATCTCGCCTGCCGCCTTGGCTGCCGACAGCGCCTCGCCGAAAGCCGCCCAGTCGCTCGGAACCTCGAGTCCGAGCCCCTCCAGTTTGCTCTTGGAGTAGAAGATGCCGACGACCTCGCCGACCTGCGGGAGACCGTACAGGTCACCCTCGCCGAAGACGGAGGCGTCATCGCTGTAGGTGGAGTACTGCAGGATCGACTCCGGATACCGGTCGAACCAGCCATAGGCATCCGCATAGTCATCGAGGGGGCGGAGCTGGTCGGCGGCGACGAACGCCCCCATCGTGTTCCGGCCGTTGTTGGCCTGGACCACGTCCGGTGCGTCCTTGTCGGTGAGTGCAAGACGAAGAGTCGTGTTCAGGTCGTCGAACGCCTGGGAGACCCGGTCGATCGTGACGTTCGGGTACTTCTTCTCGAAGGCGGCGTTGAGCTGCTCGATCTGCTCGTTCTGGCCGCCGCGGACCTCCTGGTCCCAGACGGTGAGGGTGACGTCACCGACGCCGGAGATGTCGGTGCTGATTTCGCCGCTCTGCGAATCCGGTTTGTCGGCCTGGCCGGTTCCGGGCGCGCAGGCTGCGAGGGTGAGCGCAAGGGCCACGCCGCCGATGGCGACGGACGTCAGCCGGGTGTGTCGTTTCATGATGTCCTTTTCTGTGGTGTGGTGCGGGTTGTGAGCGGCGGCCCGAGGGGCTTATCGAAGTTCATCGGTGAGGCGGAACGTCGCCTCTGCGCGCCGCACGGCCGTGGCTCGTTCCGGCGGCAGCAGGTCGGTGAGGAAACCATATCGACGAATCAAATCAGTATCGTTTCCTGCCCGCGTCAGGTCCCACCAGTCTGCGATGTCACCCCATCCAGGAGCGGCGAGCGACCCGCCGAACTGCTGCACCGCAAGGGCGGAGCAGAGGGTGGAGAATGCCAGGCGCTGGACGGTCGGCCACTCGCGGAGTGTTCCGAGCACGAAGGATGCCGCGAAGACGTCACCGGCGCCGGTCGCGTCGAGCGCCCGGACCGGGACTGACGGCATCCGGGCCTCTTCGCCCGTGCCCGAGTCGATGGCGATCGCGCCGTCTGCACCACACGTGACAACGACGAGGGGAACCCGCTCGGCCAGCACGCGCGCCGCGGCAAGGGGGGTGTCGGTGCGGGTGTACAGCATGGCTTCGCCCGCATTGGGGGTGAAGGCGTAGCAGGATGCCAGCGGTTCGAGATCGTGAGGATCCCAGACCCCCGTCGAATCCCAGCCGATATCGGCGAAGATGCGTGTGCCCTCGGTCGCTGCGCGTTTCCACCAGCTTTCGTGGCGGTCAGGAGATCCCATCGCCCCGAGGTCGGCGAGCGCTGCGCGGGTGCGGATGCCGCCGCTCAACAATTCGTCCGCAGAGACCGGGCTGTCGTGACCGTGGGTGACCATGCTGCGATCACCGTCTTCGGCGATCGAGATCGTCACGGCGGTGTGCCACTCATCGAGCCGGCGCGACCGGCTGAGATCGATGCGTTCGTGCTCGGAAAGCAGGTCCCAGCACCAGCGGCCGTAGACGTCGTCACCGAAGACAGCGGCAAGAGACGTCCGCAGTCCGAGTCGACTGGTCGCGACGGCGAGGTTCGCGATGCCGCCGGGACTCGACCCCATGCCCTGCGCCCACACCTCGGTTCCTGCGGCGGGTCTCGAATCGAGCCCGGTCAGGATGATGTCGAAGAAGACGTCGCCGGCGAGCACAACGTCGAACTCGGTCTCAGTACTGTCGGCCACGGTGCGTCTCCTCTGGTCGGCGTTCGCCTAACTCGTCGGCTTGATCGAACATACTGCATTTTGCTCGCTTGTGCGTCAAACGATGCTCGTATGTGACTGATATGATGACGCCATGCTTACAGCGACACGACAGGCGAAGATCCTTGATTCGCTTCACACAGACGGTGAAGTCACGGTCGAGGACCTCGCCGGGCAGTTCGGGGTTTCGTTGTCGACCATCCGCCGGGATCTCAATGCGCTCAGTGCCGAGGGTCTCCTGCGCCGGGTGCGTGGCGGGGGGAACATCGAGTCTGACCATGTTCCCTTCAGCGATGTCGAGAATCAGCAGCGTCCCGAGAAGCTCAGGATCGCGACACGTGCCGCCACCCTCGTGAAAGACGGCGACGTCGTACTCATCGACATCGGAACGACGACCGCTCTCCTGGCCCGCGAGCTGCGCGGCCGCCGGATCACGGTGATCACCTCGAGCCTCGCGGTGATCGACGAGCTGCGCGAAGATGACGCCGTCGAACTCATCGTGCTCGGCGGCGCCGTGCGAAAGAACTACAACTCGATGGTGGGAGCACTCACTCAGCAGGCGCTGGCGGAGATCCGCGCGACGACCTGCTTCCTCGGCACGAGTGGCATCCGTCCCGACGGCACCATCGCCGACACGACGGGGATGGAAGTTCCGGTGAAGCTCGCGATGATCGCCTCATCGCAACGCACCATCGTGCTCGCAGACGCCTCGAAGTTCCCCGGCGTCGGGCTGTTGAATGTGTGTGGCCCAGACATGATCACCGCTGTGATCACAAACGAAGACGCGGATGCCGAGACTCTCGCCGTCCTGCGCGCAAAGGGAGTTGAGGTGATGACGGCATGAAACTCACCATCATCGGTGGCGGCGGATTCCGTGTTCCGCAGGTTTTCGAGGCAGTTTCCGCGGATAACGCGCCTGTGCGGATTGATGAGCTGAGCCTCTATGACGTCTCGGAATCGCGCCTGACGACCATCCGCGCGATCATCGACGAGCTGGCTCAGCGCGCCCCATACGCCCCGCGGGTGACGGTGACACAGAACCTCACCGAAGCCCTGCGTGGCGCAGACTTCGTTTTCAGCGCCGTGCGGATCGGTGGAACCTCGGGTCGCATCAGCGATGAGCGAATCGCCCTGGACCTGGGTGTCTTGGGTCAGGAGACGGTCGGGCCCGGCGGGCTCGCCTATGCCCTCCGCACCATCCCGTTCATGGTCCAGCTGGCCGAGACGATCAAGGCTGTGGCACCCGATGCCTGGGTGATCAACTTCACCAACCCGGCCGGCATGGTGACGGAGGCGATGCGCGCCGTCCTCGGCGACCGGGTCGTGGGCATCTGCGATACACCGATCGGCCTCATGCGACGCGCTGTCGACGCGGTGTCGCCCAAGCGTGTTCCTGGCGCGACGCCGCCTTCGCTGCACTTCGACTATGTCGGCCTCAACCACCTTGGTTGGCTCCGGAGCGTGGAACTCGACGGTGAGAACCTGATGCCGAAGCTTCTCGCGTCCGACACGTCGCTCGAGAAGATCGAAGAGGCCAGGCTCATGGGGTTCGACTGGGTGCGCGCGCTCGGCGTTCTTCCCAACGAATACCTGTACTACTACTACTTCACGCGCGAGGCGACCGAGCGCATCCGTTCGGCGCCATCGACGCGTGGCGAATTCCTCGATCAGCAGCAGGCGAGATTCTTCTCCGCCCCGAGCAGCGATCCGCTCGGGGCGTGGCTGCGAACGCGTCACGAGCGTGAGTCGAGCTACATGGCCGAGAGCCGCTCCGCCGAGGAGAGCAGGGAGGAGTCGGATGTCGATGGTGGTGGGTACCAGACGGTGGCACTCGATTTGATGGCTGCCCTCGCCGCGGGCCGCGAGTCTACGATGATCCTCAACGTGCGGAACAACGGCCTCGTTCCCCAGCTGCCCGAAGACGCTGTCGTCGAGGTCGGCTGCACCGTGAACGCGGCGGGCGTGCACCCGTGGCCGATCGCCCCGGTCACTGGCGAGATGCTCGGCCTCATGACTCAGGTCAAATCCGCCGAGCGGCTCACGATCGAAGCTGCTCGCGTCGGTTCACGCGAGCTCGCCTGGCGGGCCTTCGCGGCGCATCCGCTCGTCGACTCCATCGGCGTGGCACGCCAGCTCGTCGACCGCTACAGCCAGAAGTTCGAGTCGATCGGCCGCATGCTGGGCTGAACGCAAAGAGGGGCTGATGCCTCGAACGGAGCAACCGCTCCCTGAAGAGCTCTTCCTCGACCTTGATCGCTCCGGCCCTGTCCCCCCTCTATCACCAGATCGTCAACAGTCTTGAGCGATCGATCACCGACGGTGCGCTGCCCCCAGGATCGCGGCGCGAAAACGAGGACGCGCTCAGCCACCGCAGCGGCCTTCACGACCCACGATTCGCCGTGCCACCAGGAACTGGTCGACAAGGGACTGCCCCTTCGACGACGCGGCGTCGGCACGCAGGACGAGCAAGGCCGGGTCGCCCGCAACGTCGAGTTCACCAGTCTCCACGACGACCTGGCACGGAACGGGCAAGCGCCCCAGACCCGGGTGCTCTCAGCAGAAACCCGTCCCGCTGATGAGATGGCAGCAGAACTGGTCGGCGTCGCCGTCGGAAGCCCCACCCTGTTTCTGAGGCGGCTGCGGCTGGCCAATGGCGTGCCTTTGGGCGTCCTCGAGAACACTCTGCAAGAGCAGTTCACCGGCATCGACACCGAGACGTTCACCCGGCACGGCCTCTACCAGGTGCTGCGAAGCAAGGGCGTCGCCATGCGCGTGGCAAAACAGAGCATCGGGGCTCGCCAGGTAACCGCCGACGAGGCGGGACCGCTCGACATGCCCGAACGCTGTGCTGACGATGAACAGCACGGCCTTCGACAGCTCGGGCAGAGCCGTCGAAGTCGGCCGGCACTGCTACCGGCCGGACCCCTACTCTTTCGAGATCACGCTCGTCGACCGCTGATCCC
>NZ_JAODMP010000016.1 GCF_025464835.1 Mycetocola sp.
TGCGCCCGTCCTTCGTCACCGGCCTGCGCAACGAAGTCCAGATCGTCATCACCGTTCTGAGCATCGCTCCGGACGAGTTCTACGACGCGCTGGCCATCAACGCGGCATCCATGTCGACTCAGATCTCGGGACTTCCGTTCTCCGGTCCGATCGCCGGCATCCGCCTCGCGCTCATCAACGGCCAGTGGGTGGCCTTCCCGAAGGCTTCGCAGCTGGCTGACGCTGTCTTCGACCTCACGGTCGCCGGCCGCCTCGTCACCGACGAGAACGGCAACGAAGACATCGCCATCATGATGGTCGAAGCAGAAGCAACCGAAGGCGCCTGGAACCTGATCCAGGGCGGCGCCATCAAGCCGAACGAGGACGTCGTCGCCGAAGGCCTCGACGCTGCGAAGCCGTTCCTGCTCCAGCTGGTCAAGGCTCAGTCCGAGCTCGCCGCCCAGTCGGCCAAGGAAGTTCGCGAATACCCGGTCTTCCTGCCATACAACGACGAGACCTTCGCCGCTGTCTCGGCTCTTGCCCGCGAAGAGCTCGCCTCGATCTACCAGATCGCCGACAAGGTTGCGCGCCAGGACGCCGACGACGAGCTGAAGGACCGCGTCAAGGCTGCGATCTCGGCCAAGGTCGAAGCAGGCGAGCTGTCAGCTGACTCCAACAACCAGGTGTCAGCTGCGTACAAGTCCGTCACCAAGGACGTCGTCCGCACCCGCATCCTCACCGAGGGCGTCCGGATGGACGGCCGCGGCCTTGCAGACATCCGTCCGCTCGATGCCGAGGTTCAGGTCATTCCTCGCGTTCACGGTTCGGCGATCTTCCAGCGCGGAGAGACCCAGATCCTGGGTGTCACCACGCTGAACATGCTCAAGATGGAGCAGCAGATCGACTCGCTGAGCCCGATCACGAAGAAGCGCTACCTGCACCACTACAACTTCCCGCCGTACTCCACCGGTGAAACCGGCCGCGTCGGTTCGCCGAAGCGTCGCGAGATCGGACACGGCTTCCTCGCCGAGCGCGCTCTCGTTCCTGTGCTGCCGAGCCGCGAGGAGTTCCCGTACGCCATCCGCCAGGTGTCTGAGGCTCTCAGCTCCAACGGTTCGACGTCGATGGGTTCCGTCTGCGCTTCCACCCTGTCGCTGCTCAACGCCGGTGTGCCGCTGCGCGCCCCGGTTGCCGGTATCGCCATGGGACTCGTCTCGGACGAGGTCGACGGCCAGACCCGCTACGCGGCTCTCACCGACATCCTCGGTGCCGAAGACGCGCTCGGCGACATGGACTTCAAGGTCGCCGGAACGAGCGAGTTCGTCACGGCGATCCAGCTCGATACGAAGCTCGACGGCATCCCTGCCTCGGTGCTGAAGGCCGCGCTGACCCAGGCGAAGGATGCTCGTGCAACGATCCTCTCCGTCCTCAACGCCGCGATCGACGCTCCGGATGAAATGGCACCGACCGCGCCCCGCGTGATCAGCGTCAACATCCCCGTCGACAAGATCGGCGAGCTGATCGGCCCCAAGGGCAAGACGATCAACGCCATTCAGGACGAGACCGGCGCGGACATCTCGATCGAGGAAGACGGCACCGTGTACATCGGCGCCGTCGACGGACCGTCGGCTGAGGCCGCTCGCGCCCAGGTCAACGCCATCGCCAACCCGACCAACCCTGAGGTCGGCGAGCAGTTCCTCGGAACTGTCGTGAAGATCGCCACGTTCGGCGCCTTCGTCTCGCTGCTCCCGGGCAAGGACGGCCTGCTGCACATCTCCGAGGTGCGCAAGCTCGCCGGTGGCAAGCGTGTCGAAAACGTCGAAGACGTGCTCGGCGTCGGCCAGAAGATCCTCGTTCAGATCACGAAGATCGACGACCGCGGCAAGCTCTCCCTCGAGCCGGTCGTCGCTGAGACCGCCGGTGCCGAGCGCGTGCACCCCGACGCTCCCGCCGAGGGTGGCGAGACTGTCCCTGAGATCCGCGTCCACGCCGACGCTCCGGCCGAAGGCTAAGCAGCAGCCTCTCTGCGAACAACGGATGCCCCGTCTCGAGAAATCGAGGCGGGGCATCCGTCGTTAACGCGCCGTGCTGGTAGAGCTGCTGCAGGGGCTCTCGCAGTGGTGCGGCAGTCACTCTTTGCCGCTGTGTGACGTGAGTTGCCACCATTTGTCGCCGAGGGGCGACGAGGTGCGGCAACTCGGCTGTGGCGCTGGATCAGCGCCCACGCGTACACGGAAGCATTCAGCGCCCACCCGCACACGGTGAAGCGCTCAGGCGTCCTGGCTGCGCTCAAGCAGGGGGCGAGCCCGGAACGGGATCAGCTCTCCCATCGCGAGCGACGTCTCTGCACGTTCGACGCCATCGCATTCGAGGATCAGGCCTGTGATCCGGAAAAGATCGTCGGCGTCTGTGCAGACGACCCGGACCAGAAGATCACTCGTTCCGCTGAGCCCATGAGCCTGGACGATCTCCGGAATCCTGCTCAATTCGTTGACGATCGCACCGAGCTTGTGCTGCTCAAGGTGAACCGAGATGAATGCGGTCAACGGGTAGCCGAGGGCGACCGGGTTGATCCGGCGATCGAACGGATGCAGCACGCTTGAGGTGTCGAGAGCGCTCATCCGGGCCTGCACGGTGTTGCGGGACAGCCCCAGTTTCTCGGCGAGCGCGACGATGGTCGACCGCGGGTCTTCGGTCAGCGCGATGAGGAGGCGCGTGTCGGTACGATCCAGCTTGTGCATACTGCCCGACCTTAGCAGGAGCTATTCCCGCCGGATAGAGCAGAATGTGCACTTCCGGTGGGGATGGTTGTGCGCAATGGGTATCGGGCGTACCGTCTGTATGACTTCTGGCAACGGCGCCGGATGCTGTGAGCGGCTGCGATCCAGGCGCGAGCAGAGCACGAGAGAGAGTTGCGTGTGATTGTGTCCACAACCCATGAAGACACCCGGACCGAGACGCCGGCCGATGGCTCCGACCAGGATCTGAACCCGGGCCAGCTCGAAGACATCGTCCAGCTGATCCGCCCCGACGGCAGCAGAGCTGAAAGCCCCGGTTTCGATCCGTGGGTCGCCGATGTCACAGACGACGAGCTCATCGAGCTCTACCAGGACATGGTCGTCATCCGTCGCATCGACGCGGAAGCAACCGCCCTTCAACGCCAGGGAGAACTCGCGCTGTGGGTGCCGCTCCTCGGGCAGGAAGCCGCACAGATCGGGTCAGGCCGCGCTCTCCGCTCCGACGACTTCGTGTTTTCCAGCTACCGCGAGAACGGCGTCGCCTACACGCGCGGCGTCGGCCTCGGCGACATGCTCACGGTCTGGCGCGGCATCGCCTCCTCCGGCTGGGACCCGTACGCCTTCGGTATGGCGACTCCCGCCGTCATCATCGGCGCCCAGACCCTCCACGCCACCGGTTACGCGCTCGGCTGCGCCTACGACGGCGTCGACTCGGTCGCCATCGCCTACTTCGGTGACGGAGCGACCAGTCAGGGTGACGTCAACGAAGCGATGGTGTTCGCATCGAGTTTCCAGGCGCCGGTGATCTTCTTCTGCCAGAACAATCAGTGGGCCATCTCCGAGCCGGTTCGGCTCCAGGCCCAACGCCACATCTCGGATCGTGCGCCCGGGTTCGGCATCCCGAGCATCCGCGTCGACGGCAACGATGTCCTCGCCGTCACGGCCGCTACCCGGATCGCCCTCGACCGGGCGCGCAGCGGCGGAGGCCCCACCTTCATCGAAGCTGTCACCTACCGGATGGGACCGCACACGACCTCGGACGACCCGAAGCGGTACCGCCCAGCGGGCGACCTCGAGGAGTGGAGCCGCAAGGACCCGATCTCCCGGGTCAGCCGACTGCTTGAAAGCCGGGGCGTTCCGATGGACGAGGTGGCGAAGCGGGTGGAAGACAAGGCGGACGCCGTCGCTCGGGACATGCGCGCAGCGTGCATCGCGCTCGACAAGGAACTCGACCCGATGACGGTGTTCGACGACGTGTACGAGCACCCGCATCCGGGGCTCGAGCGTCAGAGAAGCCAGTACGCCGCGTACCTCGCATCCTTCGAAGGGGACGCATCATGACCCAGCTGACTCTTGGCGGCGCCATCAACTCCGGACTCCGGCGTGCGCTGGCCGAGGACGACAAAGTCGTTCTCCTCGGTGAAGACATCGGAAAGCTCGGCGGCGTGTTCCGTGTCACCGACACGCTGCAGCAAGAGTTCGGCCCGCGCCGGGTCATGGACGCGCCACTGGCCGAGGCCGGCATCATCGGCACGGCCGTCGGCCTCGCGTTCCGGGGTTATCGCCCGGTCTGCGAGATCCAGTTCGATGGATTCATCTACCCGGGCTTCGACCAGATCGTCGCGCAAGTGGCGAAACTCCACTACCGGACGCGCGGCAAGGTGAAGGTGCCGATCACCATCCGGGTGCCGTTCGGCGGCGGGATCGGAGCGGTCGAACACCACTCGGAGTCGCCTGAGGCATACTTCGCCCACACCGCCGGGCTGCGGGTGATCTCCTGCTCGAACCCGCAGGACGCCCACACCATGATCCGGCAGGCGATCGCGTGCGATGATCCCGTGCTGTTCTTCGAACCCAAACGCCGCTACTGGCTCAAAGGCGAGGTGTCTGAAGACCTCGGCGCCGAGACGCTGCCGATGGGAAGCGCGCGCGTCGCTCGCGAGGGCACCGACGTGACGCTCGCTGCCTACGGTCCGCTGGTTGCCACCGCGATGGATGCCGCGGTTGCGGCAGCAGACGACGGCATCTCCATCGAGGTCATCGACCTCCGCTCGCTCTCGCCGATCGATTTCAGCACCGTGGAGAAGTCCGTCCGCAAGACCGGGCGTCTCGTGGTCACCCATGAAGCCGCCCAGTCCGGTGGTATCGGTGCCGAAGTCGCCGCGGCCGTCACCGAACGGTGCTTCGACTGGCTGGAGGCGGCACCGGCCCGCGTGACCGGGTTCGACACCCCGTACCCGCCGGCCGCGCTCGAGGAAGCATTCCTGCCAGACCTCGATCGGCTGCTCGACGCTGTGGACCGTGTGATGGGCCGCCGCAACTCCCTCACGGGCTGGAAGGCCACAGCATGAGCGCCAGGCAGTTCTCTCTGCCCGACCTCGGCGAGGGTTTGACCGAGTCCGAGATCGTGGCCTGGAAGGTGTCCGTCGGTGACACGGTGAAGCTCAACCAGATCATCGCCGAGGTCGAAACGGCCAAGGCGCTCGTCGAGTTGCCGTCGCCGTTCGCCGGCGTGGTGTCCCAGTTGTTCGCCGATGAAGGCGCGACCGTGCGGGTCGGGGATCCGATCGTCGAGTTCGACGTGGACGGCGGAGACGTCGAGAACCCGCGGAGCACGCAGGAGTCTGAGGCCGCAGCCACCGCGGCGTCAGACGGCATGCCAGCGGAACTCGACGCTGAGCTTTCGCCGGCCACTCCTCCGCCCGCTGAACGGCAGGGGGTGCTCGTCGGCTCCGGCCCGAAGGTCGAGAGCGGCGGCCGCCCGTCCCGTAGGGCGCGGGCATGGACGGCGGATGCGCATGGACAGCGCCCGCCGGACGTCGAGACACCGGATCCTCCCGCTCCGCGGCGGGACGAAGCCCGGTCGTCGAGCAGCCAGACGTCCGAGGAGAGGCCACGATCGACGCCTCCGGTTCGCAAGCTGGCTCGCGACCGAGGAATCGATCTGACCCACGTGCGAGGCACCGGCGAGGGTGGACTGATCACCCGCGATGACGTCCAGCGCGTCGCCGGATCGACAGCATCGCTCAGAAGTGCAGGCAACGGAACACACGCGGAGCCACAGGCCGACGCGGATGCTCGCGGAAGCCGGGAGGACATCCGCACGCCGATCCACGGAGTCCGGAAGGCAACAGCACAGGCCATGGTGAATTCCGCGTTCACCGCACCCCACGTGACCGAGTTCCTGACCGTCGACGTCACGGCCGGCATGAACCTCGTGCGGTCGCTCGCGTCCTCCTCCGCCTTCGCTGGCAAACGGATCACCATCCTCACCCTCGCGGCAAAAGCCGTGATCCTCGCCGCGAAGCGCACCCCGTCGGTGAACTCGTCGTGGGACGAAGCAGCCCAGGAGATCGTCCAGTACGGCCACATCAACCTCGGTATCGCCGCAGCCACCGGTCGCGGACTGATCGTGCCGAACATCAAGGATGCCGACACTCTGAGCCTCGATGAACTCGCCGACGCCCTTGTCGACCTCGTCGAGGCCGCCCGCGCGGGCGCCACCAGCCCCATAGACCTCAGCGGCGGAACGATCACCATCACCAACGTCGGCGTCTTCGGCGTCGACGCCGGCACTCCGATCCTGAACCCGGGAGAGGCGGCGATCCTCGCGATGGGAGCAGTGCGGCGGACGCCATGGGAGCACAACGGCGACATCGCCCTGCGTGAGGTGATGACGTTGAGCCTGTCGTTCGACCACCGGTTGATCGACGGTGAGCAGGGATCCCGATTCCTGGTCGACATCGGAACGATCCTCAGCGATCCGGGGATGGTCCTCACGATCCTGTGACGTTCCCGGCACCCATAGCGCAGACGGAGGTCTAGGGCTGCTCTCCGCCCTTCGCGCCTTGTCCCGGTGGCTGGCGTTGGCTTTCGGGCGGTTCGCTCGACGCGCTCGCCTGCGTCGTCGACCGGCCGCTGTTGATCGCGATCTTCTCCGGTGACGGCAGTTCCCTGAACGGAATGACGACCTTCAGCACGCCGTCCTCGAACCGTGCGTCGATGTGTGACCCGTCTGCCCGCTCTGGGAGAAAGATGCGCCGGTAGAAGCTCGTGCTGCTTCCGCGGACCATGTGCTTCCTTCTCGCGCTTTTCCGCCTGGATGACGAGCGCTCCCTCACCGATGTTCACGTCGATGTCGGCTTCGCATGAGGAAGTCCTCCCCGAAGACCTGTCGCTGGAGCGCGTCCCGTTCTGCGCGGGGTTGGAACGTGCGAAGCTCCTCGCCATCGGGGTTTCTCTTGCCACTCATCGCCCGGGAGCTGCCGGTTCCAAGAGAGTGTATGCACCGCACCGGAATCCCGACCAGTCGGTGCCCATGGGGCGGGATCCGTGCGTGAAGCACCGAGCGGTGGCAAGCCGTAGCCGGCCAGCGGAGCAGCCCCGGACTT
Organism: Mycetocola sp.; assembly: GCF_025464835.1. Lineage (GTDB taxonomy): Bacteria > Actinomycetota > Actinomycetes > Actinomycetales > Microbacteriaceae > Mycetocola_A. The sequence continues at coordinate 7,109 of NZ_JAODMP010000016.1, forward strand.
ACCTCAGCGCTGCGAACGCCATCCGCTCGAGCACATCCCGAAGTTCGCCGTGGGGGAGCTCCTGCCCGCTGTACGGTGTCGAGTTCATCAGGCCGAAGGTCGCGTGGGCGCGGATCCGAAGCACGGCGACGTTCGTGGTCGGCTGCATGCGCTGCAGGATACCGACCCACAGTTCGACGTAGCGACGCTGCAACGCCCGGACGGTGTGGCGGTCATCGTCTGACAGGCTGTCCAGGTCGCGATCCTGCACCCGGATCACGTCCGGGTTGTTGAGCGCAAAGCGCACGTGGAACTCGACGAGCGCTCGGAGTGCAAGTTCCCCGTCCGGCGCTCGTTCGACGACCTCGGTGCCGCCGTGGAGCAGCTCGCGGCTGACATCGATGAGGATGGCGGCGAGCAGTGCCTGCTTGCTCTCGAAGTGGCGGTAGACGGCTGGGCCGCTCATGCCGACTGCTGTGCCGAGGTCCTCGATCGAGACGCCGTTGAAGCCGCGCTCTGCGAAGTGGCGAGCGGCGGCGCCCAGGAGTGCTTCACGGCGTTGCGCTTTCGCCTCGGTGCGTCCGACTCGCAGCGACGGAGCATCCCTGTCACCGGGGCGGACCCCGAGCCGGGTGTTCTCGGCCATGCACCCTCCATTGGAAGCGAAGCGGGGAGTTGAGTTAATCCATACTAACGCCTCGCGGACGCCTTCGCTCGGGAAGGTGCAGCACCGGACCCGTGGGCACCCCCACGCAGTTCGCGCCCGTGAGCCACCGCTCCCGCGCGACGATCCCGACCACTCTGGACATGTCAGTTAATTGCTACTAACCTCGACATCAGTTAGTGCCGCCTAACCGAGTGGTCCTGGCGGTGTCCAGGGTACAAAGGACTGTCAATGCAGACACTGATCTCGTCGGTTTCCGCCTCGAGCGAAACCTTTGCGCTCAACGCCGACGGGCAACGCGCCCTGGTAGCCGACCTGCGGGAGCGACTGGCCGTAGCCGCCAGTGGCGGCTCGGCAGCGTCCCGCGAGCGGCACGCTGCCCGCGGCAAGCTGCTCCCGAGAGAGCGGATCGACGAATTGCTCGACGAGGGCAGCCCGTTCCTCGAGATCGCGCCGCTCGCGGCAACGGGGCTCTACGGCGATGCCAGCCCCGGCGCCGGCGTGATCGCCGGGATCGGGCTGGTACACGGACGCCACGTCCTCGTCATCTCCAACGACGCGACCGTCAAGGGTGGAACGTACTTCCCGCTCACCGTGAAAAAGCATCTCAGAGCGCAGGAGATCGCCCTCGAGAACCGGCTCCCGTGCATCTACCTCGTCGACTCGGGCGGGGCTTTCCTACCGATGCAGGACGAGGTCTTCCCCGACCGTGATCATTTCGGCCGCATCTTCTACAACCAGGCACAGTTGTCTGCGCGCAGGATCCCGCAGATCTCGGCGGTGATGGGGTCGTGCACCGCCGGCGGTGCCTATGTGCCCGCCATGAGCGACGAGACGGTCATCGTGCGCAACCAGGGCACCATCTTCCTCGGCGGCCCCCCTCTGGTCAAAGCCGCGATCGGCGAGATCGTGACCGCAGAGGAACTCGGCGGAGGGGAACTGCACGCGAGCGTGTCCGGAGTCGTCGACCACCTCGCCGTGGACGATGCCCACGCGCTCTCCATCGTGCGGGACATCGTCGCGACGCTGCCGCCGGCATCCGCTGCGGATTGGTCGATCGTTCCGAGCCGGGAGCCGGTCGCTCCGATCGACGAATTGTATGGGGTGGTGCCGGTCGACGTGCAGGCGCCGTACGACGTCCGGGAGGTGATCGCCCGGCTCGTGGACGCGAGTGAGTTCCACGAGTTCAAAAAGGAGTACGGAATCACCCTGGTCACCGGTTTCGCCAGGCTTCATGGCCACTCCATCGGCATCGTCGCCAACAACGGTGTCCTCTTCTCCGAATCGGCGCTGAAAGGTGCCCATTTCATCGAACTGTGCGACCAGCGCGGCATCCCGCTGATCTTCCTCCAGAACATCTCAGGCTTCATGGTCGGCCGGGACTACGAGGCAGGGGGCATCGCGAAGCACGGCGCAAAGATGGTCACCGCCGTCGCCACCACCCGGGTCCCGAAACTGACCGTCGTGATCGGCGGTTCATTCGGAGCAGGCAACTACTCGATGTGCGGCCGTGCCTACTCGCCCCGTTTTCTCTGGATGTGGCCGGCGAGCCGCATCTCGGTGATGGGAGGCGCGCAGGCAGCCGGTGTGCTCGCCACCGTCAAACGCGAGCAGTACGAGCGCGCGGGGACCGAATGGGCCGGCGAGGACGAAGCGGCATTCACAGCGCCGATCCGCGACCAGTTCGAATCCCAGGGCAGCCCGTACTATTCCACCGCGCGGCTGTGGGACGACGGGGTCATCGACCCGGCCGACACCCGAACCCTGCTCGGCCTCGCCCTCGACGTGTGTGCGAACGCCCCGCTCCCTGAGCCGGCCTTCGGCCTGTTCAGGATGTGACCAGATGACCGACACCTCCCGGCCGCCGTTCGGCACCGTCCTCGTCGCGAACCGCGGCGAGATCGCCTGCCGTATTCTCCGCACCCTCCGCGCTCTCGGAATCCGCTCCGTCGCCGTCTACAGCGACGCCGACCAGAACGCGAAGCACGTGACGGATGCCGACGACGCCGTGCGCATCGGGCCTGCGCCCGCCGCGCAGAGTTACCTCGACATCCCCGCCGTGATCGGCGCTGCCATGGCGAGTGGTGCAGACGCGATCCACCCCGGCTACGGCTTCCTCTCCGAGAACGCCGCGTTCGCGAGGGCGTGTGCCGACGCCGGCATCGTCTTCATCGGTCCAGGCGTCGACGCCCTCGAGGTGATGGGCGACAAGATCCGCTCGAAGAACCATGTCGCGGCAAGCGGAGTTCCGGTCATCCCAGGCGACTCCCGCCCTGGCCTCAGCAACACCGAACTCGCCGAAGCGGCAGCGAGGGTCGGCTACCCGCTCCTGATCAAACCGTCCGCCGGCGGGGGTGGCAAGGGAATGCACGCCGTCTCGCACCCGGCAGATCTCGAGGCAGCGCTGATCACCGCCCGCCGGGTCGCCGCAGCAGCGTTCGGCGACGACACCCTCTTCCTGGAGCGGCTCGTGTCGCAACCGCGCCACATCGAAGTGCAGTTGCTCGCCGACAGCCACGGGTCGGTGATCCACCTGGGGGAACGCGAGTGCTCGCTGCAGCGCCGCCACCAGAAGGTGATCGAGGAAGCACCGTCACCGCTCCTCGACGCGGGCACCCGTGCCCGGATCGGTGAGGCGGCGTGCCGTGTGGCAGAGAGCGTCGGCTACGTCGGTGCGGGCACCGTCGAATTCCTGGTGTCAGCGGAACGACCGGATGAATTCTTCTTCATGGAGATGAACACCCGGCTGCAGGTGGAGCATCCGGTGACCGAAGAGGTGACCGGTTTCGACCTCGTCGCCGAACAGATCCGCATCGCCGCTCGCGAACCGCTTCGGGTGACTCAGGCCGACATCACCCTCACCGGGCACGCTGTCGAAGCGCGACTCTACGCCGAGGACCCCGAGCGAGGGTTCCTCCCTGCCACCGGTACCGTCCTCGAACTGCGCGAAGCAACCGGCGACGGCATCCGGGTCGACAGTTCCCTTCGGCAGGGACTTGTCATCGGCAGCGACTACGACCCCATGCTGGCGAAGGTCATCGCGTACGGGCCAGACCGGAGCTCAGCCCTTGCGCAGCTGGATCGTGCGCTCGCCGACACCACCATCCTCGGCGTGCGAACCAACGTCGAGTACCTGCGACTGCTCCTGGCCGACGCCGACGTCCGGGCAGGGAACCTCGACACCTCCCTGATCGACCGGCGCCTGCCCGAACTCCGGTTCCACCGCGCGACGGACGATCACCTCGCCGCCGCAGCGCTCCTGCTCCACAGCGAACGGGAGGCGGCGTCGACCGGATCACCGTGGTCCCGGCCGAGCGGCTGGCGCCTCGGCGAACCCCGACCGACGTCATACGCCTTCAGCCTGGGCGATGAGACGAGGACGGTGTCCGTCCTCAGCGGCGAGCGAGCAGCATCCGTGCGTATCGACGACGGCGAAGAGACCCAGGCTCTCCTCCGTCCGATCGACGGGATCGACCACGCTTTGACCTGGGCTGGACGCACCAGGATGCTCCGCCTCACCCGCAACGCACGCTCGGTCTGGGTCGCCGACGACGGTTTCAGCGTCGAACTACCCATCCTGTCCAGGGAGCAACGGCTGGCCGCCCGCCTCGCGCTCATCTCCCGGAACGGCTCCCCGAGCAGCCCGGAGGTGCGCTCCCCGATGCCGGGGACGGTGATCAGCGTCGAGGCGGTCACCGGGGACAGGGTCGAAGCCGGCGACACCCTCGTCGTCGTCGAGGCCATGAAGATGGAACACAAACTCGTCGCATCCGTCCCAGGCGAGGTCACCGTGCACGTTGCCCCGGGCGACCTCGTCAAACTCGACCAGCTCGTCGCCACCCTCGTCCCATCAGCCCAGCCAGACCCCTCGACTGTTGAAGGAGACACCGAATGAACACCGAACTGAGCGAAGCGCACCAGAGGATCGTCGACGAGGTTCGCGACTTCGCCACCACCGTCGTCGCCCCGGCCGCATACTCCTACGACACCGAACGACGGCTGCCGATGGAGATCATCGCCCAGATGGGCGAAATGGGGCTGTTCGGGCTGCCTTTCCCCGTCGAGGACGGCGGGCAGGGGCAGGACTACTTCGCCCTCTGCCTCGCCGTCGAGGAACTGGGCCGGGTCGACCAGTCCATCGGCGTCACCCTCGAGGCCGGCGTCGGCCTCGGCGCCATGCCGGTGTACCGCTTCGGCACAGACGCCCAGCGCGCAGAGTTCCTGCCGATGCTGGCGAAGGGTGAGGCGCTCGCCGGATTCGGTCTGACCGAAGCGGAAGCGGGGTCAGACGCCTCAGCCACGAGAACCCGGGCACACCGCGAAAACGGCGAGTGGGTCATCAACGGCACGAAGCAGTTCATCACCAACTCCGGCACCCCGATCACCCGCCTCGTCACGATCACCGCGGTGACCGGCGAAAGCGACCGTCCTGACGGCACCGTCAAGAAGGAACTGTCGACGATCCTGGTTCCAACGCCCATCGACGGGTTCACCGTCGAGCCGGCCTACGACAAGGTCGGCTGGCACACCTCGGACACCCACCCGCTCACTCTCGAGAACGTCCGCGTCCCGGAGGCGAACCTGCTGGGGGAGCGGGGCAGGGGTTACGCCAACTTCCTCGAGGTCCTCGACGAGGGACGCATCGCCTTCGCCGCGCTCTGCACGGGAGCCGCACAGGGCTGCGTCGACGAGGCCGTCCGTTACGCGTCGACCCGTAACGTCTTCGGCAAGAACATCGGCTCCCACCAGTACGTGGCGTTCAAGATCGCGCGGATGCAGGCTCGGGCGACTGCCGCCAGGATGGCCTACTACCACGCGGCATCCCGGCTCCTTGCCGGCAAGCCGTTCAAGAAGGAGGCGTCGATCGCCAAGCTGGTGGGCAGCGAGGCCGCCATGGACAACGCCAGGGATGCGACCCAGATCTGGGGCGGCTATGGCTACCTCAATGAGAACACGGTCGCCCGTCACTACCGTGACTCCAAGATCCTCGAGATCGGCGAGGGGACCAGTGAGGTGCAGCTGATGATCATCGCCCGGGAGCTGGGCTTCGAGGCCTAGGCTGTGCCACAGAGAGGGGATGCGATGGCTGAGGAACGACGGGAGATCGTGCAGCGCGGGCTGTACTTCGAGGAATTCGATCCGACGGTTCGATACCTGCACCGTCCTGGCCGCACGGTCACCGAAGCCGACAACGTGCTCTTCACCACGATGACGATGAACACGCAGTCCCTCCACCTCGACGCCGCGTGGAGCGCCGAGCAGCCGTTCGGGCAGCGCCTGATGAACTCGATGTTCACGCTGTCCACCGTGGTGGGTGCTTCCGTCGCACAGCTGACCCAGGGCACCATCGTCGCGAACCTCGGTTTCGAGTCGGTGCGGTTCCCCGCACCGCTGTTCCACGGGGACACCCTGTACTCAGAGACCGTGGTTCTGGCCAGCCGCCTGTCGGCCTCCCGGCCCGGCCAGGGCATCGTCACCCTCGAGCACACGGGGCGGAACCAGCACGGGCGCGCGGTCGTGACCGCTGTTCGGAACACGCTCGTCTGGTGCGAGGGCTCCGCGCCGTGACGGAGTTCGACCTGGGCCCTGCGCTGCTCTTCTGCCCCGCCGATCGTCCTGACCGATTCGACAAGGCGGCCGCGCGAGCGGATGCCGTGATCCTCGACCTCGAGGACGCCGTCTTGCCTGCGGACAAGGCGGCCGCCCGGCGTGCCCTCGCGGAGCATCCGCTCGACCCGGTAACGACGATCGTGCGCGTCAACCCCGCGGGGACCGGCGACTTCGCCGCCGACCTCGCGGCCCTCGCGTCGACCGGCTATCGAACGGTGATGCTCGCCAAAGCGGAGTCCGCCGCCCAGGTCGACCAGCTCGGCGACCATTTCCGGGTGGTCGGGCTCTGTGAGACGGCCAGGGGCGTGCTCGCAGCGTCGGAGATCGCCGCGCATCCGGCGGTCGTCGCCCTGATGTGGGGAGCGGAGGACCTCGTCGCTTCGCTCGGCGGCACGTCGAGCCGTGATGAGGACGGCCGGTACCGTCCGCTCGCCGTGCACGCACGGTCGAGTGTGCTTCTCGCTGCTGGGGCACACGGCCGGGCCGCGATCGATTCGGTGTATCTCGACATCGCCGATCTCAGCGGACTCGCATCGGAGGTACGCGACGCTCAAGCATCAGGGTTCGCAGCGACAGCGTGTATCCATCCAGGTCAGGTGGAGACGATCCGGTCAGGATACGCCCCGAACGAGCACGATATCGCGGCCGCTGAGGCGGTCCTCGCGGCCGCCGAAACCGCGCAAGGGGTGTTCCGTTTCGCGGGCAGAATGGTCGATGAACCGGTGCTCGAACATGCCCGATCCGTGCTGCGCAGAAGCCGCTTCATCCGGCCGTGAAACGCTGATACCAAATCGTTACGAAGTATTTCCCGTGCTGACGCCGATGCGGGTCAACGGTGTCGGTGGACTGGCATATTCTGGCCACAGGTGCGGGGGCGCTACGACCCCCACATCCCGCGAGATTACGGGCGAAGTGGGTGAATCGGATGACCAGGATGGTTCCTCGCCTGTTCCCATCCGAGCAGTCGGAATCCGGGTCGTCCCACCCCCGCGAGGCACAGCCTGATTCGTCGCTGCACCCCTCGTCTCCGATCCCGGTGATGGGCGATGGAGCAGGTCTCGGAGCGGCCATTCGACGCCCGCTCGGGGAGACCGGGCTGAGTGTGTTCCCGCTCGCGCTTGGCACAAGTGTTTTCGGCTGGACCGCTCAGGTCGACGCCAGCGCCGCGATCCTCAACCGCTACTTCGACTTCGGCGGCAACTTCGTCGACACCGCCGACAGTTACTCCGCTGGGAGAAGCGAGCACATCATCGGCCAGTGGATGGCCCGCCGGCACAATCGCGACGACATGGTGGTTGCCACGAAGGTCGGCAACCACCCGGACAACCCCGGCCTTGGTCCTGTCGCGATGGTTCGCGCTGTCGAGGCCAGCCTCGAACGCCTGCAGACCGACCACATCGACCTGCTCTACTTCCACCTCGACGACCGGACTGTTCCTCTCGAGGACAGCCTGGGTACGGCGCAGTGGTTGATCGAGTCAGGCAAGGTGCGTTACCTCGGTGCCTCGAATTTCTCCGCGGAACGACTCGTCGAAGCGCGCATTCTCAGCGCAGCGGGCTACCCCAGGATCGAAGCCCTCGAAACGCACTACAGCCTGCTGCACCGCCAGCCGTTCGAGGGTGACCTCGGGCTGGTCAGCCGTGGTCAGAGGCTCGGTGTGATGCCGTATTTCGCTCTCGAGAGCGGTTTCCTGACCGGCAAGTACCGGTCCAGATCAGACCTGGACGGTTCCGCCCGCGGCTCCCGAGTCGCGCGTCATTTCAATCGCAACGGCCTGCGTGTTCTTCACGCCCTCGACACCGTGGCCGCCGAACATAACGCCCCGGTGGCGTCCATCGCGCTCGCCTGGCTGCTCGCGAAGCCTGGGGTGGTCGCTCCCGTTGCCAGCGCATCCAGGGCTGAGCAGGTCGACGCCCTCGTGCAGTCGACCGCTATCCGCCTCACCCGCGGGCAGTTGCTCGAACTTGAACGCGCCGCTCGGGTCTGAACCGGCGCAGGTCCTCGGAGGGGCGTGCGACATCACGCGTCTGCTGCCGTAGGGTGGAAGTGATGAACGGCGCCGTTGACCTCCCGCTCGATGTTGCCGAGCTTTCCTTTGTCGCATCCGGAGACGCCCTCGTCCGCCGCAGCGTGCTGCCGAGCGGCGTTCGGATCCTCAGCGAGCACGTGCCTGGCAGCCGCAGTGCCACTCTCGGCTACTGGGTCGCCGTGGGGTCACGAGACGAACTCGGCGCAGCGACCGCCACACCGACACGCCCGGCGCGTGAATCCGGCTACGGCTCCACCCACTTCCTTGAGCATCTGTTGTTCAAGGGCACACCCTCCCGCTCGGCCCTCGACATCGCGATCGCTTTCGACTCCGTCGGCGGCGAACACAACGCGCTCACCGCGAAGGAGCACACCTGCTACTACGCCAGGGTGCGCGACCATGACCTGGCGATGGCCGTCGATGTCATCGCCGACATGCTCACCAGCAGCCTGCTCGACCCGGTCGAGTTCGAGAATGAACGCGGCGTGATCCTCGAAGAGCTCGCGATGGCTGAAGACGACCCGGCCGACGTGGCGAGCCAGAAACTGTTCGAAGCGGTCCTCGGAGATCACGTCCTCGGCCGGCCGATCGGCGGAACGCCTGATGCCATCCGCCAGGTGTCGCGGGACGCCGTGCACGCCCACTACCGCAAGAACTACCGCCCGCAGGACCTCGTGATCACCGCGGCCGGGGCGGTCGACCACGACGCCCTCGTCGCCGATGTGACGACCGCCCTGACCGCTGCGGGCTGGGACCTCTCCGCGACAGCCCGGCCGGTGGAGCGCCGTGGCCAGGCCGAGGCGCCGGTGACGCGAGGGTCAGCGCTTCTCGTCGAAACCCGCCCGATCGAGCAGGTTCACGTTCTTGTCGGGTTCCCGGGGCTCGCCGCATCCGACGAGCGCAGGCTGACCATGGGTGTTCTCAACTCCATCCTCGGCGGCGGGATGTCCTCACGGCTCTTCCAGGAGATCCGCGAAAAGCGCGGTCTCGCCTACTCGGTCTACTCGTTCGCTGCGTCGTATTCGGACGCCGGAGTGTTCGGGCTGTACGGCGCCTGCTCCCCGGCGAAAGCACGCGGGGTCGCCGACCTCATGCTCGACGAACTGCGCCGCCTTGCGACAGACGGTGTCACTCCGGAAGAACTGACCCGGGCGAACGGCCAGCTCTCTGGCGCATCGGCACTCGCACTCGAGGACTCGGACACACGGATGTCCAGACTCGGCCGCGCCGAAATCACCCTCGGTGAATTCCTCGACCTTGACGAGAGCCTGCGAAGGCTCGCCCTCGTCACCGCCGACGAGGTGCAGGCGCTTGCCGTCGACCTCGTCTCCCGACCCCTTTCCCTCGCCGTAGTCGGAGCCGTCAATGAAGACGTATTCGCCGGGTTCGGGACGGATAACCAGGAGTAGCACTCGTGTCCCAGTACATTTATCTCGTTCGTCATGGTGAACAGCAGGACGCCCAGCACGGGCTCGGCGACGGCCCGCTGTCTGCTCGAGGTCGCAGGCAGGCGCACCTGCTCGCCGAACGCATCGGTGGTCTGCCGTTGACGGCGGCTCACCACTCACCGCTGCAACGGGCGTCAGAGACGGCGCGTATCGTCGGTGAACGGATGCCGTCGATCGCCTCCGACCCGAGCGCGCTCTTGATGGACTGTATCCCGACGGGCCCGATGGCCGAGATGCCGTCCGCCTACCTGCCCTTCTTCGGGTCGGTCACCGAGGCAGAGATCGAGGCAGGGACCGCGCAGATGGCGGATGCCGTCGCCGAGTTCCTGGCACCGCGCAAGGGCGATCGGCACGACCTGCTCATCACGCACAACTTCGTCATCGCGTGGTTCATCCGTGAAGTGCTCGGTGCGCCGGATTGGCGCTGGATGACGCTGGACCAGGCCCATTGCGGACTCAGCGTGATCCAGCGCAAGCCAGGCAGGCCATGGACGCTGCTCACCCACAACGACCTGGCGCATCTCCCGATGGAGTTGCGCACCGGGTTGCCGGACGCGCCCCTGGTCTGAGCCTGCTGGATCCGTTTCCCGCTGGCGGTCTCAGCTCACGAGCGACTTGCGGTACCAGTTGGTGGCGTTCGGGTTGTCGTTGTACGGTTCGATGCTTTCGTAGCCCATCGACTGGTAGAGCCCGCCTGCAGCGGTGAGGGTCGCGTTGGTGTCGAGCACCACCTCTGTGGCGCCGAAGTCGGCGGCGCGGCGTTCGAGGTCCGCCAGGAGCAGCTTCCCCCAGCCCCTGCCGCGGGTCTCCTCGCGCAGGAACAGGTGCTTCACCTCATACCGACTGGGCGCAAGGCGGCGGATGCCACCGCAACCGACGGCACCGTCCCCATCGCGGACGACGACGAAGACGCCGGCGGGCGGTTCGAATTGCTCCGGCGCTGGGAAGGTCACCGCATAGGTCCCGCCGACGAAAGTCAGCTCCCGGCTGTGGAAATACTCCGACAGCAGGTTGTGGGCGGTGGCGTCTGTGACGGGCGTTGGCGTGAAGTCGGGCACCCGATCAGCTTAATCCGGCCGAGGCGAGCCAGCGGGCAACGGCCTGTAGATTGGGAACATGGTTACGAGCGTGGCAGTGGTGGGTGCGAACGGCACGATGGGGCGATTGTTCACGCGGATCATCGAGGAGACACCCGGTTTCGACGTGTCGGCCCGGCTCGGTTCATCGAGTTCCCTCAGCGAGATGGACGGTGCCGAGATCGTCGTCGACGTCACAGCCCCCGCCGTGTCTCCGAAGGTCGTCGCGCATGCTCTCCGTGCGGGGGCGAACGTCCTCGTCGGCACATCCGGCTGGTCCCGTGACCGGGTCGCCACGTTGCGCACGCAGATCGCCGACACCGACAGCGGCGTCGTCATCATCCCCAACTTCTCGCTCGGGTCGGTGCTCGGCACGACCCTCGCCACGATCGCCGGCCGGTTCTTCGACTCGATCGAGATCGTGGAGGCGCACCGGGCATCGAAGATCGACTCGCCAAGCGGAACGGCGGTGCGGACCGCTGAGCTGATCGGTGAAGCGAGGGCAGGGCTCGGGCCGGTCGAGGCGCCCCACACAGACCAGCGCGCCCGCGGACAGCAGGTGTCGAGCATCCCGATCCACAGCCTGCGGCTCGCCGGCGTCGTCGCCCGCCAGGAAGTCACGTTCGGTGGCACGGGGGAGACCCTGTCGATCACGCACAACACTCTCGACGCTCGATCGTACGAGCAGGGAATCCTTCTCGCGCTCGAGGCCACGCGCACCGCCACCGGCCTCACCGTCGGGCTTGAGAACCTCATGGATCTGGGGATCGGCCGCGCATGACCACTCGGATCGGTGTGGTCGTGATGGCCGCACTCCTCGTGCTGTACCTCGTGCTCGTCGGGGATCGGGCGTTCAAGTTCTTCGCCACAGGCGAGCCGATCGCCATCGCGATCGGGGTCGCGCTGCTCATCCTCCCGATCATCGGGGCGTGGGCACTCGGCCGGGAGCTGCTGTTCGGGGTGCGGGCGGAACGACTCGGACGCCTCCTCGAAGCCGAGGACGCGCTTCCTGCCGATGCGCTGCCTGTACGACCAAGCGGTCGGCCGGAGAGGGATGCCGTCGACGCGATCTTCCCCGAATACCGCGCGGCCGTGGAGGCCGCGCCAGAGGACTGGCGGGCCTGGTATCGACTCGGCCTCGTCTATGACGGCGCGGGCGATCGTCGACGTGCGCGGCACGCCGTCCGCGAAGCTATCCGGTTCAGCGGCCGGTCCTGACCGCCTCCGCACGCTGAGGGGTCCCGAAGCGCTGTTCAGTCACGACCGGAGGAGCATCTCAGGACCGGTGAACGGGCGCGGGCGCCTCAGCCTGCGCTACGCCTCAGCGCCGCATCCACGGCCTGTTCCACCGTTGTGTGCCGGAAGACGTAACCGTCGTCGAGAAGGCGCTTCGGTTGCGGATGCTGGTCAACGAGCAGCAGGTCACGCGCCGCGTCTCCAAGAACGGCCTTCACAGCGAAGCCGGGCACTGGCAGGAAGAACGGCCGGTGCATCCGCGCAGCCAGGTGGCGCATGAGGTCGTTCGCGGTCGCAGCGGTCGGGCCGGTCACGTTGACCGGCCCGGAGAGCGTCCCGTCGAGAATGTGCAGTAGCCCGCCGACCTCATCGGCGAGGCTCACCCACGGCCACGACTGGCGCCCGCCGGCGAGCGGGCCGGCGACTCCCGCCCTGGTCAGCAGCAGCAACGGTTTCAGCACACCATCGGTGGCGACCACGATGCCGCTTCGAGCGATCGCCACCCGGGTCACAGCATCCGCACGCATCGCCGTTCGTTCCCATTCACCGGCCACGTCGCTGAGAAACCCGGCGCCACGCGGGCTCTCCTCCGTGAGACTTTCTCCCGGACGTGTCCCGTAGTAGCCCGCCGCGGAGGCACTGAGGAACACCTCGGGGGTCTGCCTGGCGGCAGAAAGGGCGGTCACCAGGGTGCTTGTCGCGTCGATTCGCGAGGAGAGGATCTCCCGTTTGTACTTCCGCGTCCACGGCAGCCGGCCGATCGACGCGCCTGACAGGTTCACGACGGCAGACGCACCATCAAGGACACCGGCGTCGAGCCGCCGTGAAGCCGGCTGCCAGAGCACGTCGCCTGGGCGAGGGTCGCGACGCACAAGCCGGACGACCTCGTCGCCCCTCGCGCGCAGGGCGTCCGCCAGAGCCGTCCCGATCAGGCCGGACGCCCCGGCCAGGACGACGCGTTTCACGCGTATCCGTTCCTGAGTCGCTGTCGGCCTAGCCCAGGCTCGCCTCGATCGTGATCTTCGTGCCGGTGAGAGCCTGCGAAACCGGGCAGGTCGCTTTGGCCTCGTTGGCGATGCGTTCGAAGTCCTCTTCGCTGATGCCTGGAACGCTTGCACTGACGAGGAGGTGGCTGCCGGTGATACCGGAGCCGGGCGCGAACGTGACGGCCGCCGTGGTCTGAATGCTCTCAGCCGGGCTTCCTGCCTGGGCGAGCATGTTCGCGAACTGCATGTTGAAGCAGGCGGCGTGGGCGGCGCCGAGCAGTTCCTCCGGGGTGGTCACGCTCTCGGAACCTTCGGCACGTGCCTGCCAGTTCACCGGGAGCTTCGTCGCCGCCGTCGACGAGTCGAGCGACACGGTGCCAGACCCCTCGAAAAGTGTTCCGTTCCACACGCTTGTTGCTTCGCTGGTCGCAGCCATGTCATCCTCCAAGGAATTCTGGGCGGCAGGGTCGCCGCAGTCCCGAGCCTAACGAAAAGCCCCCGCGAGATCACCAGCTAGCGGCGTATCCCCAGCGGATGCCGCGTCGCGAACGGATGCCGCGGCATCCGCCCGCAGAATGTCGGGTCGCACGATCATCCTTCCCGGTACCCTTGGAGCCATGGCTCTGACGACTCCCACCCCGTACGAGGACCTCCTGCGCGACACGCTCGAGAACGGCACGCGCAAAACCGACCGAACGGGCACCGGTACGACGAGCGTGTTCGGCAGGCAGCTGCGGTTCGACCTGTCTGAGGGATTCCCGCTCATCACCACGAAGCGGGTGCACTTCAAGTCCATCGCGTACGAACTGCTCTGGTTCCTCCGCGGCGACAGCAACGTGGGCTGGTTGCGGGAGCACGGGGTCAGCATCTGGGATGAATGGGCGGACGCAGACGGAGAGCTCGGTCCCGTCTACGGGGTCCAGTGGCGCTCATGGCCAACGCCGGGCGGCGACACCATCGACCAGATCGCCGAGGTGATCGACGCCATCCGTGCAACCCCCGACTCGCGCCGCCTGATCGTGTCCGCTTGGAATCCGGCTGACATCCCCGACATGGCACTCGCTCCCTGCCACGCACTGTTCCAGTTCTATGTGGCAGACGGCAAACTGTCCTGCCAGCTCTACCAGCGCAGCGCAGACCTGTTCCTCGGCGTTCCGTTCAACATCGCCAGTTACGCACTGCTCACCCACCTCGTCGCCGAGCAGACCGGACTCGAGGTCGGCGACTTCGTGTGGACGGGCGGCGACTGCCACATCTACGACAATCACATCGACCAGGTCACGGAGCAGCTGACGCGGGAGCCGTTCCCGGCGCCGAAGCTGCGAATCTCCGCCCGCCCGGGAAGCATCTTCGACTACACGTTCGAGGACCTCGCCGTCGAGGGATACGAACACCACCCGGCCATCAAAGCGCCGGTGGCGGTATGACGCTCCCACGCGTCGGTCTGGTCTGGGCCGAGGCCGCCAACGGAACCATCGGCGACCATGGTGTCCTGCCCTGGCACCTGCCCGAAGACCTCGCGCACTTCAAAGCTGTGACGCTCGGCAGCCCCGTGGTGATGGGACGCAAGACCTGGGAATCCCTCCCGGAGCGTTTCCGTCCGCTTCCCGGGCGCCGCAACATCGTCGCCACCCGCCAGCCGGACTGGCAGGCACCGGGCGCCGAGGTCCGGAACTCCCTCGCGGCTGCGCTCCAGCTCGCGGCGGAAGACGTCGGGCCTGACGAGTTCGTCTGGGTGATCGGGGGAGCTGAGGTGTTCTCCGCTGTCATCGACGTCGCACACCGGCTCGAAGTCACCACCATCCGTGCCGACATCGAGGGGGATGCCGTCGCGCCCGCCATCACGGAACGCTGGCGACTCGTCGCCTCAGACCCCGAAAAGGGCTGGCGCGTCTCGGCCACCGGGATCGAGTACCGCTTTCTGCGTTACGAATCGGTCTGAACCGCCGTCGGCGGTCCCCTGGGTGGGACGGGACACGCCTGGCAACCGGTACCCTGATACCTGTGTCTAACGTCGCAAATCCTTTCGGTCAGGTCCTCGTAGCTCTCGTCACCCCTTTCACGTCAGACGGCGAAGTCGACTGGCCCGGCGTCGAGAAGCACATCGACGACGTCATCAATGCAGGTGCAGACGGCATCGTCGTCACCGGAACGACGGGGGAGACCTCCACCCTCACCGACCCGGAGAAACTCCGCCTCGTTGAAATCGGTAAGTCCGTCTCCGCTGGCAGGGCCAAGATCATCACCGGCGGCGGATCGAACGAGACCGCCCATGCGATCGACCTCTACCGTCAGAGCGAGAAGGCCGGCGCCGACGGAGTCATGATCGTCACGCCGTATTACAACAAGCCGACCCAGGCTGGCATCCTGACGCACTTCCGCATGATCGCGGATGCCACGGACCTCCCGGTCATCCTCTACGACATCCCCGGCCGCACCGGCGTTGAGATCACGTACGAAACCATCCTGCGCGCCGCCAAGCACCCGAACATCCTCGCGGTGAAGGACGCCAAGGGTGACTTCTCCGAGGTGAGCCGGGTCCTCAACCAGACCGACCTGCTCTACTTCTCCGGTGACGACGCCAACGCACTGCCGCACCTCGCCATCGGCGCGGCCGGCCTGATCGGTGTCACCGCGAACATCGCCGCTACCCCGTACCGGCAGATCGTCGACGCCGTCAACGCCGGCGACCTGGCCGCAGCGACCGCCGCGCACAAGCAGCTCGAGCCGCTCGTCCGCGCCGTGATGACCCACGTGCCAGGCACCGTTGCGGCGAAATACATCCTGCACGGGCTCGGCCGTATCGGCAGCCCGCGCGTCCGCCTCCCTCTCGTCGGACCTGAGGAATGGGAAGCAGCACAGATCGAAGACGAGATCGACCTCGTCAGGAACATCCCGGGAGTGGACTTCTCCAACTTCCGTCCAGACCGCAACGCGGCGGCCGGCGGTGCACTGCCCAAGGTGCACGGCACCACTCGCTGACGCACACATCCAAGGAGGGCATATGCCCACATCCGTTTACAACCCGCCTGCCCTGAAGAACGGGACGCTCCGCGTCATTCCGATCGGCGGTCTCGGCGAAGTCGGCCGGAACATGACCAGTTTCGAGATCGACGGCAAGATTCTCATCGTCGACTGTGGCGTGCTCTTCCCTGAGGAGCACCAGCCGGGCGTCGACCTCATCCTGCCCGACTTCAGCCCGATCAAGGACCGTCTGGATGACGTCGTCGGCGTCGTCCTCACCCACGGCCACGAAGACCACATCGGCGCGGTCCCGTATCTCCTGCGGCTCCGCAACGACATCCCGCTGATCGGGTCAGGGCTCACGCTCGCGCTCGTCGAGGCGAAGCTCAAAGAGCACAGGATCAAGCCCTACAGCCTCACGGTCACCGAGGGCCAGAAGGAGCAGCTCGGCCCGTTCGCGCTCGAGTTCGTCGCGGTGAACCACTCGATTCCTGACGCTCTCGCCGTTGCGATCAAGACCACAGCGGGCACCGTCCTCGCCACCGGTGACTTCAAGATGGACCAGCTGCCGCTCGACGGCCGCCTCACCGACCTCCGCGAGTTCGCGCGCCTCGGCAAGGAAGGCGTCGACCTCTTCCTCGTCGACTCCACCAACGCCGACGTTCCCGGCTTCACGCCGCTTGAGCGCTCCATCGGTCCTGTGCTCGAGCAGGTCATCGCCAAAGCGCCGCGCCGCGTGATCGTCGCAAGCTTTTCCAGCCACGTCCACCGCGTCCAGCAGGTCCTCGACGCAGCCCACGCGAACGGCCGGCGGGTCGCGCTTCTGGGCCGGTCGATGGTGCGCAACATGACCATCGCGGCGGATCTCGGCTACCTGAAGGTGCCCGAGAACGTTCTCATCGACTACAAGAAGGCGAAGGACGTGCCGGACGACAAGATCGTCTACATGTCCACCGGGTCACAGGGCGAGCCGATGGCCGTGCTCAGCCGGATGGCGAACATGGACCATGCCATCGAGGTCGGTGAGGGTGACACCGTCATCCTCGCTTCCAGCCAGATCCCCGGCAACGAGAACGCCATCTACCGCGTCATCGACGGCCTCACCAAGCTCGGCGCCAACGTCGTGCACAAGGGTAACGCCAAGGTGCACGTCTCCGGACACGCTGCAGCAGGCGAACTGTTGTACTGCTACAACATCATCAAGCCGAAGAACGTTCTGCCCGTGCACGGCGAATACCGTCACCTCGTCGCGAACGCCAAACTCGCCATCGACACTGGCGTGCCAGAGGAGAACACCATCCTCGCCGAGGACGGCACCGTCATCGACCTCAAGGACGGCGTCGCCCGTGTCGTCGGCCAGCTCGACATCGGCTTCGTCTACGTCGACGGCTCAAGCGTCGGAGAGATCACCGACGCAGACCTCAAGGACCGTCGCATCCTGGGCGAAGAGGGCTTCATCTCGATCATCGTCGTGGTCGAAGCGCAGACCGGCAAGGTGATCGTCGGCCCTGAGATCCACGCCAAGGGATTCGCCGAGGACGACCGGGTGTTCGACGGCGTCAAGCCGAAGATCGAGCAGGCGCTTGCGGAGGCAGCACGCAACGGCGTTCGCGACCCGCACGCGCTCTCACAGATCGTGCGCCGCACCGTCGGCCGCTGGGTGAACACCTCGTACCGCCGCCGGCCGATGATCGTGCCGCTCGTCATCGAGGCGTAAGCACGCAGTGCTGGATATGCCCGGTTGGGTGGGTCCTGGTTCGCCAGGTCACACCGAACCGGGCATCGCGTTTTAACCCCGCATCTCATCTTCACGGCTGACGCGGACACGCGCTCGGGGTGTGCTCTGTGATGAAGGGTGCGTCGGTTGAGCCTCGTCGAGCTCACCGCCGTCAGCCGAACCGTGCAGATCGCCGATGCCGCTTCGCTCACGATCCTGTATCGTGGCGTGATCGGCGGGCTCATCAGCGACATGCCCCCGTTCCCCGGCTCGGCGGCGATCTTCGGACTTGTCGTCGCGACCGTCGTCGCGACCGTCGTCGCGACTGTCGTCGGGGCCCTCGCCGGGCTGATCCCGGCCGTGATCGCCGCCCGGGTGAAGGCCATCGACGCCATCAGGTACTGAACGCCTGGAGAGGACTGGCCCGCGTCAATGCGGGCCAAAGCATCCCCTGCGAAGTACCGTGGAACCATGGCTACGACCAGCAAATCGTCCAGCCGCGGTCGGGGCACGCCGGCGAGCGGAGGAAAACCGAGCGTCCGCAAGGCACCGGCAAAGGCAGCGCCGGTGAAAAACGCCACGGCCAAGACAACCAAACTCCCGACAGCAAAAACCGTCGCCTACCCAGCCGAGACGACCGAGAACGTGTTCGTCAAGATGTGGATGGGACTCGCCCATCTCGCCGGTGGCACAGCCCGCGCCTTCGGCCCTGAACGATTTGCCAAGGAAGAACGCCGCGACGGAATCCCGTTCCTCATCCTCCTGCTTGCCATCGTTGGCATGGTCGTCCAATGGTTCGGCGTGAACAACGAGGTCGCCCAGAACCTCAACGCCTTCACCTTCGGCGGTATCTTCGGGCGTCTCGCATTCGCGCTTCCCGTCGTCATGTTGCTGCTGGCCATCTGGCTCTTCCGGCATCCGAGCTCCGTCAACGACAACGGCAGGATCGGCATCGGCCTGATCCTGGCGCTCGTCGCCGTCGCCGGACTGTGCCACGCCCTCGGCGGCCAGCCAAGCCCGAGCGAGGGCATGCCTGCGCTCGCGGTCGCCGGCGGGCTCGTCGGCTGGATCGTGGGAGCACCGCTGGTCGCACTGATCACACAGGTCGGCGCCGCCATCGTCCTCTCCCTTCTGCTTCTGCTGAGCCTGTTCATCATCACGAAGACACCACCGAACAAGGTCGGCAGCCGACTCCATGAGCTCTACGCGTGGACCTTCGGCACCGAACTCCCTTCCCCGGAGGAACGCGAAGCGGCGAAGCTCGAACGGACGAAGCAGGTCGAACTGTCCGGGCTCGACGGCCTCGAGTCCGACGACGAAGAGACCGACGATTCCCTGCCATGGTGGCGACGCAACAAGAGCCAGCGCGAGATCGATCCCGCGTTCGATTCCGCACTCGAGACCGACGACGTGAGCGAACTGCTCGGCGGCCCGCGCGGCGGCAACGGAGAATTCGATTCGGCGCTCGAGGGCCAGGACCTCGATGTCTTCGGCAACCCGATCGACGATGTCGACGATGAGGGGATGACCGAGATCATCGGCGACCTCTCCGCCGCCGAGGCCGCTCTTGATACGTTCAACGCGACGGGCGAACCCACCTCAGGGCTGCACGACGACGGCCCCGGCGGGCAGACCGAGGCGCTTCCTGGCATGGAAGGCCTCGGGCTGATGGACGACACCAGCCCGCAGCGGATGACCCGCCCGACAGCCCCGACGGCTCCCTACCGCCTTCCGTCCGCCTCGACCCTCGGCGCAGGCGATCCGGCGAAGACCCGCTCGGCGGCCAACGACGAAGTCGTCGCCGCCGTCACCAGCGTGCTCACCCAGTTCAAGGTCGACGCCAAGGTCACCGGGTTCTCCCGCGGGCCGACCGTCACCCAGTACGAGATCGAGGTCGGCCCGGGCGTGAAGGTCGAGCGCATCACGGCGCTGACCAACAACATCGCCTATGCCGTGGCCTCCAACGAGGTCCGTATCCTCGCTCCGATCCCCGGCAAGAGCGCCATCGGCGTCGAAATCCCCAACACGGACCGTGAGATCGTGACCCTCGGCGACGTCCTCCGATCGGGGAACGCCACCAAGAGCGTCCACCCGATGACCATCGGAGTCGGCAAGGACGTCGGCGGCGGGTTCGTCGTCGCGAACCTCGCCAAGATGCCCCACCTCCTCGTGGCCGGCTCCACCGGTTCGGGTAAGTCGAGCTTCATCAACTCGATGATCACAAGCCTGCTCATGCGCGCCAAACCGAGCGACGTGCGCATGGTGCTGATCGACCCGAAGCGCGTCGAACTGTCCTCGTATGCCGGCGTTCCGCACCTCATCACACCCATCATCACCAACCCGAAGAAGGCGGCGGAAGCGCTGCAGTGGGTGGTGAAGGAGATGGACATGCGGTACGACGACCTCGCCAGCTTCGGATTCCGGCACATCGACGACTTCAACAAGGCTGTCGTGAACGACGAGATCGTGCTTCCCGCAGGCAGCGAACGGGTGCTCAAACCATACCCGTACCTGCTTGTCGTCGTCGATGAGCTCGCAGACCTGATGATGGTCGCGCCCCGTGACGTCGAGGACTCGATCGTCCGCATCACCCAGCTCGCGCGAGCATCCGGCATCCACCTCGTCCTCGCCACCCAGCGACCGTCTGTCGACGTCGTCACAGGGCTGATCAAGGCGAACGTTCCGTCGCGGCTCGCTTTCGCCGTGACGAGCGTCACCGACTCCCGCGTCATCCTCGACCAGCCGGGTGCCGACAAGCTGATCGGGCAGGGCGACGGGCTGTTCCTCCCGATGGGAACGAACAAAGCGATCCGTGTGCAGGGCGCCTGGGTGTCCGAGGCGGAGATCGAGAAGGTCGTCAAGCACGTCACCCAGCAGGCGCGACCCGAATACCGCAAGGATGTGGCGGCGATCACCGAGCGGAAGGAGGTCGACGCCGACATCGGGGACGACCTCGATCTGCTCCTCGCCGCAACCGAGCTCGTCGTCGGCACCCAGTTCGGGTCGACGTCGATGCTGCAGCGGAAGCTTCGAGTCGGGTTCGCGAAGGCCGGCCGCCTGATGGACCTGATGGAGTCGCGGGAGATCGTCGGCCCATCGGAGGGGTCGAAGGCGCGGGACGTTCTCGTCACCGCCGAGCAGCTGCCAGGGCTTCTGGCGAAGCTCAAGGGCGAGGACGGTCCGTCCTTCGCCCCAGCGTCGGCGTCGGAGCCGGACGATCGTTATGACGGCGACAAGGTCGAAGACCAGTTCGCCGGTTACGATGTAGTGGAGGGCGAATCCGACGAGGACGCCTGGCACCTCACCGGCAAGGATTAGACCATGGCTCTTCCCAGCGCCGCGCGTCCCCGCTCAGCCAACCTGAACGTGCCGAACGCCATCACGGTGGTCCGGATCCTTCTCGCCCCGGTCTTCATCTGGATGCTCCTGGCCGACGACGGGGCTGACGGCACCCTCCGCTGGGCGGCGGCGGGGCTGTTCATCCTTGCCATCGCGACCGACGGCATCGACGGCGCGATCGCGCGCAAGCACGGCCTCGTGACCGAGCTGGGCAAGCTTCTGGACCCGATCGCCGACAAGATCCTCACCGGCGGCGCACTGGTTGCGCTGTCGCTTCTCGGCGAGCTGCCCTGGTGGGTGACGGTCGTCGTCCTCGTCCGCGAAATCGGGATCACCGTGCACCGGATGATCGTGGCGACCGACCATGTCGTGGCCGCGGCATGGATGGGCAAGCTCAAGACCCTCGCCCAGGCGATCGCGATCGCCATGGCGCTCACCCCGCTGTACCTTGTGCTCGGGGACTGGGTCTTCTGGGTCAACGGCGTTCTCATGACCATCGCCGTGCTCCTCACCATCGCGAGCGGGCTCGACTACGTGCTCACCGCGGTGAAAGCGTCTCGACGACCATGAGCGTGGTCGGCGGGCGCGAGGTGGATCGAACAGCCGCGTTGATCCGTCATCTCGCGGCGCGCGGACTGACCGTCGCTGTGGCCGAGTCGCTGACCGGCGGGCTGCTCGCCGCCGAGCTGATCCGACCTGCTGGCGCATCCGCTGTCGTCAGCGGGGGAGTGATCGCCTATGCGACCGCTGTGAAGGGGTCCTTGCTCGGTGTCGACACACGACTCCTCGCCGAGCATGGCGCCGTTTACCCGCTCGTGGCCGAACAGATGGCCGCCGGGGTGCGCCGCGTCCTCAGCGTCGACGGGCGTGAACCCGACATCGGCATCGCGACGACCGGAGTGGCCGGACCTGACTCTCAGGACGGCAAGCAACCGGGCACGGTGTTCCTCGGTCTGTCGATGGCTGGCGGCACCCGCTCCATCGGCCTCACCTTGAGCGGCGACAGGGACACCGTCCGACGTGACACCGTCACTGCGGCGGTCGACTATCTGATTGGGATCACCGGCGCGGTTACCGGCGGTTCTTGAGCGCAGAAACTGTTCAGGAACGACGGAATACCAGGAATCATCCCGTCGTTGCATCGAACAGACTCACAAGAAAAGATCAGTCAGCGACACTAGGGTTTGTGCATGGAACGGTGTAGTAAAGTAGCCATCCACAGACTTACCGGCGGTGAGACTGACCGGCAGAGAAGGAGGGGTCAAATGATACTTGTTCGTCAAGAAATCGGCGACGTGCTTCGTGACTTCCGGCTGCAAAAAGGGCGGACTCTTCGCCAGGTTGCAAGCAAGGCGAGTGTGGCCCTTGGCTACCTCAGCGAAGTCGAGCGCGGGCAGAAAGAGGCATCGAGTGAAATCCTCGCCTCTGTTGCCGAAGCGCTGGAAACACCGATCTCCGTCATCATGCGCGAAGTCGGTGACCGCCTCGCGGTTCTCGAAAACATCGAACCGATACCCGATACCGTTCCCGATTCGTTCGTCGCGGAACTGGACGCCAACCTCGTCAGCCGCTGACGCCGGCCGCTCCTTCCGAAATACCCCGAAGCGCATCCGTTTCGGGGTATTTCGCTGTCTGCGGCCATTACGCTTGATTCCGTGAAGCTCAGCGAGTTCAGGACGGCGATGACCACCGAGTTCGGTGGCGCGTACAGCCGTGTGCTCGCCAACGACCTCGTCCTTCGTGAACTCGGCGGCCGGACCGCCAACGACGCTCTGGCAGCGGGCGAGTCGCCGCGGACCGTCTGGCTGGCCATCTGCCGCGAGACGGATGTCCCTGAGGCGCGCCGCCACGGAGCCGGCGTACCGCCTCCCCGCACGTAGGATCCCGTACCGCTTCCCCGCAGGTAGGAGCCTCGCTTCCGTTCTGCCTGCCCGCAGGTAGAGGGCTCGCTTCCGTTCTGCCTGCCGGCTGGTAGGAGGCTCGCTTCCGTACCGCCTGCTCGCAGGTAGGAGGCTCGCTTCCGTACCGCCTGCTCGCAGGTAGGAGGCTCGCTTCCGTACCGCCTGCCCGCAGGTAGGAGGCTCGCTTCCGTACCGCCTGCCCGCAGGTAGGAGGCTCGCTCCCGCCCTTGAGTACGTCGTGCCGATAGCGCGAGCATCCGTTCTGTTCCGACTCCAAATTCAGCAACCTCACCCAGATTCAGCAACCTCACCGAAATTCAGCAACCTCACCCAAATTCAGCAGATTCGGCCCGACACGCCGTCCAGGAGCTCCGCCAGCCGGCGTGTCGCACAAGAACTCCTGAATTTGGGGGAGTGAGATGGCGGGCGGATGCCACCCTAAACGAAATTGACTTCGACACGCCGCCGAGCGGCTCTCGAACATCTGTTCGGTTTGGGTTAGGCTCCTTCACAAGAGCCTTTCCGGGTCGTCCTGCCCACTGATTTCCTCCCCCAGACACCAATGTCAGGGGTGCACAATACAGTCGACAACGTTCCTGAAACCGCTCTCAGCCTTGTCACAGCACCGGACTTCCCGGGCGCGACAGCCTACAGGCGCACCGATATCGACAGAGAAAGAGGCATGACATGCCATCACCAGCAGACCGCGAGAAGTCCCTCGAGACCGCCCTCGCACAGATCGACCGCCAGTTCGGCAAAGGTTCAGTCATGCGTCTCGGCAGCGATGAGCGTGCCCCTGTCGCCGTCATCCCCACCGGTTCGATCGCGCTCGACGTCGCGCTCGGTGTCGGAGGGCTCCCTCGCGGCCGGATCGTTGAAATCTACGGCCCTGAGTCATCCGGTAAGACGACTCTCACCCTCCACGCCATCGCCAACGCCCAGAAGGCCGGGGGCATCGCTGCCTTCATCGACGCTGAGCACGCCCTTGACCCCGAGTACGCGAAGAAGCTCGGTGTCGACATTGACGCGCTGCTGGTCTCCCAGCCAGACACCGGTGAGCAGGCACTCGAAATCGCCGACATGCTCGTGCGCTCCGGGTCCATCGACCTCATCGTGATCGACTCGGTGGCTGCACTCGTGCCCCGTGCCGAGATCGAGGGCGAGATGGGTGACTCCCACGTCGGACTCCAGGCCCGGCTCATGTCGCAGGCGCTGCGCAAGCTCACCGGCGGGCTCAGCCAGACGAACACCACCATGATCTTCATCAACCAGCTGCGAGAGAAGATCGGTGTGTTCTTCGGAAGCCCAGAGACCACGGCCGGTGGAAAAGCGCTGAAGTTCTACGCGTCGGTGCGACTCGACATCCGCCGGATCGAGACGCTGAAAGACGGCACGGACGCCGTCGGGAACCGCACGCGCGTCAAGGTCGTCAAGAACAAGATGGCCCCGCCGTTCAAGCAGGCCGAGTTCGACATTCTCTACGGCACCGGTATCTCCCGTGAAGGTAGCCTCATCGACTTCGGTGTCGAGCACCTCATCGTGAAGAAGTCCGGCTCCTGGTACACCTACGACGGTGAACAGCTCGGGCAGGGCAAGGAGAACTCCCGGAACTTCCTGCTGACGAACCCGGACGTGGCCAACGAGATCGAGCACAAGATCAAGGTCAAGCTTGGTATCGGTGGAGCGGTCGCTGCGCCGGATGCCTCGGCCGAATCGACGGCACCGGCCGCAGCCGCCAAGACCACCGCACCCGCCAAGACCACCGCGGCCGCCAAGGCCGCCGCAGACCAGCTCGCCGCCCGGCGCGGCGCCTAGGGCCGGTCTCGCTTATGGTCCGATTCATCGACCCACACGAGAACGACTCGCCCGCCGGCGAGCCGGGCGACAGCCCGGCCGGTGGCGACAAGCTCGCGACGGTGACCTACCTGCCTGGGGCGACGGCGCAGCACGAGTTTCCCGAGCCGACGCCGGACGCCGACCCGGAGTCGGTCGAGGCGGCGCTCGTCAAGAAGCTCGCGCGGCGTGCGCTCAGCGAAGCCGAGGTGCTGTCGTACGGCATGGACGAAGGTCTCACCGCCCACCAGGCGAACTTGGTGCTCGACCACCTGCGTGATCTGGGTTACGTGGACGACCGGGTGCTCGCCGAGCAACTGAAACACGCGTTGTATGAGCGCAAAGGGCAGAGCAAAGCGGTCGTTGCCCGGGCGATGTCCGGCCGCTCGATCGACCGCGAGGTCATCGATGAGGTGCTCGACGACATCGACTCGGGCGACGAACTGAGCGCGGCCACCGAGCTCGCCGCGAAGCGGGCGTCACAGCTCACCGGTCTCGACAAGCAAACCCTCGAACGGCGCCTCGTCGGGTTCCTCGCCCGGCGGGGATACCCGGGCAACATCGTCCGCGAAGCGATAGCGCCCCTTCTCACCGGTCGATCGAGTACGGCCTCGTCCACCGTGCGGTTCCGCTGAGGATGTTCCGCTTAGCTCTTCCGCTGAGCTTTTCCCGCTGAGCTTTCCCGCTGAGCTTTCCCGCTGAGCTTCGGCGCGAACGCAGTTCCGAACCGGCTTGTGTCGGCCACCCAAGCGTGGCCGACACAAGCCGGTTCTGTTCCTGACCCCTCCCGCGCGTCTGTTCATGTGTTCCTGACCCCTCCCGCGCGTCTGTTCATGTGTTGCGGACAGGAACATCCGGTGCGCTGCGTGCCCTCGTCCGGAACGGGTGATCTCGTCGCGGGTACCGCCGCGCGAACGTAGACTGGGACGATCATGAGCACGCTGCAGGAAACGCCCACCGTCATCACGCCGTCAGCCGCGGCTCTCGACGGGTCGGGGCGGGCGCGAACCTACGAAGTCCGCACCTACGGATGCCAGATGAACGTGCACGACTCCGAGCGGCTCGGTGGCTCACTCGACGCCGCCGGGTACGTCAAGGCGGTCGGGGTCGAACCGGACGTCGTCGTCATCAACACGTGTGCGGTCCGTGAGAACGCGGACAACAAACTGTACGGAAACCTCGGCTACCTGGCATCCGTCAAGAAACGCCATCAGGGAATGCAGATCGCCGTCGGCGGGTGTTTGGCTCAGAAGGACAAGAACGTCATCCTCGAGAAGGCGCCGTGGGTCGACGTGGTGTTCGGCACGCACAACATGGGGTCGCTGCCGAGCCTGCTCGAACGCGCCAGACACAACGACGAAGCCCAGATCGAGATCCTCGACTCGCTCGAAACGTTCCCATCAACGCTGCCCACCAAGCGCGAATCGACCTACAGCGGCTGGGTGTCGATCTCGGTCGGCTGCAACAACACATGCACCTTCTGCATCGTTCCCGCCCTCCGCGGCAAAGAGAAGGACCGCCGCCCAGGCGAGATCCTCGCCGAGATCCAGGCCCTCGTCGACGACGGCGCGATCGAGGTCACGCTTCTCGGCCAGAACGTGAACTCGTACGGTGTCGAGTTCGGCGACCGGCAGGCCTTCAGCAAACTCCTCCGTGCCGCCGGTGAGATTCGGGGGCTGGAACGCATCCGCTTCACCAGCCCGCACCCGGCGGCGTTCACCGACGACGTCATCCACGCCATGGCCGAGACGGCCAACGTGATGCCCCAGTTGCACATGCCGTTGCAGTCCGGCTCGGACCGGATCCTCAAAGCCATGCGCCGGTCGTACCGCAGCGAGAAGTTCCTCGGCATCCTCGACCGGGTCCGGGCACAGATGCCCCACGCGGCGATCTCCACAGACATCATCGTCGGCTTCCCCGGTGAGACCGAGGAGGACTTCCAGGAGACCCTCCGCGTTGTCGAAGCGGCCCGCTTCGCGACAGCCTTCACCTTCCAGTACTCCATCCGGCCAGGAACGCCCGCGGCCACGATGCCGGACCAGGTCCCCAAGGCGGTCGTACAGGAACGCTACGAGCGGCTCACCGCCCTGCAGGACCGGATCAGCCTCGAAGAGAACCGGGCCGTCATCGGCCGAGAGGTGCGACTGCTCGTCGCCGTCGGCGAAGGGAAGAAAGACGCAGCCACCCACCGGATGTCAGGCCGCGCGGAGGACTCCCGGCTGGTGCACTTCGACGTCCCGGAAGGGTCTGAGCTTCCGCGACCCGGCGATGTGGTCACCGTTCGCGTCAGCCAGGCTGCGCCGTTCTACCTGATCGCCGACACCGCGGACGGTCAGCCACTCCGGGTGCGCCGCACCTCGGCGGGGGATGCCTGGGATCGGGCTCAGGCCGAGTCCTGTGGTGTTCCTTCGCCCGCGTCGGCGACTCCCGGCCGGGTATCGCTCGGCCTGCCGTCCCTCAGGGTCGGCCCGCCGGCATCCGTCTCCGGCGCCACAACGCCGATCTACGATCAGCTGGACGGTCAGCGCTGAATCCCGCACCGGCCGAGGTGATCTGCGTCATCGGCCCGACCGGCACCGGCAAATCAGAACTGTCGCTCAACCTCGCCGAGCGTCTCGCGGCTGATGGCCGGCGGGCGGAGATCGTGAATGCCGACGCCATGCAGCTGTACCGCGGCATGGACATCGGCACAGCCAAACTTGCGCCCGCCGACCGCCGCGGCATCCGGCACCATCTTCTCGACGTGCTCGATGTCACCACCGAATCCACCGTCGCCCAATACCAGGCGGATGCTCGCGCGGCCGTCGCGGACATCGCCGGACGCGGGGCCACTCCGATTCTCGTCGGAGGGTCAGGTCTCTACGTCGCAAGCGTTCTCTACGATTTCCAGTTCCCGGCGTCGGACAAGACGGTCCGCGCCCGGCTGGAATCAGAGCTTGAGACCGAAGGCGCCGGTGCGCTGTACCGTCGCCTCGCCGCCCTGGATCCGGCCATCGCTTCGCGGATCGGCTCGCAGAACACGCGCCGTCTCGTCCGGGCGCTCGAGGTGGCGGAACTCACCGGGTCCCCGGTCGCCGGCATGCTGCCCGATGCGCCGGTGTACTGGAGGCCGACTCGGATCGTCGGGCTCCGTGCGCCCCGTGATGAACTGGTTGCGCGGCTCGACGAGCGTGTTCTCGGAATGTGGCGGAGTGGACTCCTCGACGAGGTTCGCGAACTCGTGCCGCTGGGTCTCGAGCGCGGGATCACCGCATCCCGTGCCATCGGCTACGCCCAGGCTTTGCAGCAGCTCGCCGGCACGGCGACTGAGGCAGAGGCGATCGAACAGACACAACAGCTCACCCGACGCTATGCGCGCAGGCAGGTGAGCTGGTTCCGCCGCTACGCCGACATCGTCTGGCTGGACTACGACGATCCTCACCTCGTGGACGCTGCTGAGGCATCCGTCATCGTCTGATCCGTTGGTCCAGTCGTCGGCCCTGCTCAGCATGCACAGTGGGTAGTCCCAGGTTGTCGCGTCGCTCCCGCGTGGTCGTTCGGATGCCTCCTCAACAGCCGGACGGGACCCCTCACGGGCACGAGGCGCTCCGCTGCCTCAGCGGCCGTAGCACGAACCGTAGACTTGGAGCATGGCATTCACGCTCCCATTCACCAAGGGTCACGGCACAGGCAACGACTTCGTCCTCTACGCGGACCCGGACGGGACCCGGCCGTTGACGGCGGAACAGATCACCGCGATCTGCGACAGGCACTTCGGGGTGGGAGCAGACGGCGTGATTCGCGCGGTGCGCTCGGCGAATCTCGACGCCGGGGCGGCGGCCCTCGCTGAAGACGAGAACGCCGAATGGTTCATGGACTATCACAACGCCGACGGTTCGATCGCGGAGATGTGCGGCAACGGCATCCGCGTCTTCGTCCGGTACCTGCTCGACCAGGGCCTTGCAACGCTCGAATCCGGCGACACCCTCGCGATCGGAACGCGAGCCGGGGTGCGAGACGTGCAGAAGTCCGCGAACGGGTTCCAGGTCGATCTCGGCCGGTGGATGCTTGACGGTGGGGAGCCGCTGGTGCGGGCAAAGGAACTCAAGGTGGCTCGCCCGGGGCTCGGGATCAACGTGGGGAACCCGCACGTGGTCGTCGCCCTCGCCGACGAGAGCGAACTCGCGTCTGCCGACCTGAGCTATGTGCCGCGGATCGAGCCGGAGCCCATCGACGGCGCCAACGTCGAATTCGTCGTTCCGCACGACCCGCTGATCATCGACGGTGTCGGCCGCATCACCATGCGGGTGCACGAACGCGGAAGCGGCGAAACGCTCTCCTGCGGCACCGGTGTCGCCGCGGCGGCGCTGGCGACCCGGCACTGGGCTGGGTCGGCGGCACCGAACCAGTGGCGAGTCGATGTGCCAGGGGGAACGCTGGGGGTGCGGATGTTCGCCACTCAGGACGGCGAGCACGTCGGGCTCAGCGGCGCCGCGGAACTCGTTTACACGGGAACCCTCGAACTGGGCTGACTCAGCCGTCGTGCCTGGCGGCGCGCAAAACGCGGTAGCCCTTGCTGATCGCCTCACGCGTCACGTCGAAGTCATCGCTCAGCCGTTCCTGCAACCAGCGGTGAAGACTGTCGGCGCCCAGATTCTTCTGGACCACAAGCCACGCGTCCGACCCGGGGGCGAGCCGGGGCAGCCACAACTCGAGCATGTCGTGCAACGCCTGTTTGCCGATCCGGATCGGCGGGTTCGACCAGATCGAGTCGAAAGCGAGATCCGCGGGAACCTGATCGGGAAGGACAGCGCGCACGTTGCTGAGGCCGAGCTTCTCGGCGTTGAGCCGGACCAGTTCGAGCGAGCGTTCGTTGACGTCGACAGCCCACACCGTTGCATCGGGTGATGCGAAGGCGATGGTGAAGGCGATCGGTCCCCACCCGCAACCCAGGTCCAGGATGTTGCCGGTCGCAGGGGGGCGCGGCGTCTCACTGAGCAGAACCTGGGTGCCCTGGTCGATGCGGCCAGGACTGAAAATGCCGTTGGCCGTGGTCAGTTCCCTCTCGGCGCCCGCGAGGTGCACCGTCACCGTCCGCAGCTTGAGTTCGGTGCCGGGCACCCCGGTGAAATAATGATCGCTGGCCATACCCGAACGTTACTCGACCGCACGGGTTAGGGTTAACTCTGATGACTACATCCGATGACACTTCAGAAGTCCCAGACGGCGACGACGCCGTCACTCGCGTGCTCAAGAACGCGGAAACTCGCGCGTCCGGGTATTCCCTCTTCGGCTCAGGCAAGGCCGCAGCGCTCGACACCGAAACCGAGTTCGACTCGGCAGCAGGCAACGGCCACGACGGCGAGCAGCTCGACCGAGAGGACCGCCAGGCTCTGCGACGGGTAGCTGGCCTGTCCACCGAACTCGAAGACGTCACCGAGGTCGAATACCGGCAGCTGCGCATCGAGAACGTGGTGCTCATCGGCATCTATTCGCAGGGATCGCTGCAGGACGCCGAGAACTCGATCCGTGAGCTCGCCGCCCTGGCCGAGACGGCAGGCGCCGTTGTGCTCGACGGTATGCTCCAGCGACGCCCGAACCCCGACCCCAGCACGTACCTCGGCAAAGGCAAGGCGGAGGAACTGCGCGGGATCGTCGCCTCCCTCGGCGCAGACACCGTCATCGCCGACACGGAGCTGGCACCCAGCCAACGCCGCGCCCTCGAGGATGTGGTGAAAGTCAAGGTCATCGACCGCACCGCCGTGATCCTGGACATCTTCAGCCAGCACGCCAAGAGCCGTGAGGGTAAGGCGCAGGTCGAACTCGCGCAGCTCGAATACCTGTTGCCCCGGCTCCGCGGCTGGGGCGATTCGATGTCCCGCCAGGCCGGTGGCCAGGTCGGTGGAACCGGCGCCGGAATGGGCTCACGCGGGCCCGGTGAGACGAAGATCGAACTCGACCGTCGGCGCATCCACACCCGGATGGCGAAACTCCGCAAGCAGATCAAGGGTTTCGGTCCCGCACGCGAAGCAAAGCGCGCCAACCGGCACCGCTTCGAGGTCCCGTCCGTTGCGATCGCCGGGTACACCAACGCCGGCAAGTCCAGCCTCCTCAACCGCATCACGAAGGCCGGAGTGCTCGTCGAGAACTCTCTCTTCGCCACCTTGGATGCGACGGTCCGTCGCACCCAGACGCAGGACGGGCGCCTGTACACCATCTCCGACACTGTCGGTTTCGTGCGGAACCTGCCGCACCAACTCGTCGAAGCGTTCCGGTCGACCCTCGAGGAAGTGGGTGAAGCGGATGTCATCGTGCACGTCGTCGACGGATCCCACCCCGACCCCGCTGCCCAGCTGATGACCGTCCGCGACGTCATCGGGGATGTCGGTGCCCGTGACATCCCCGAACTCGTCGTCTTCAACAAAAGCGATCTCGTCGACGAAGACGACCGCCTGCTGTTGCGCGGGCTTGAGCCGAAGGCGATTTTCGCGTCAGCGCGCACGGGCGAGGGCATCGACGAAATCCTGGCCGCGCTCAGCGAGCTTCTGCCGAGTCCATCGGTCGAACTCGATCTCCTTGTGCCGTACGACCGTGGTGACGTGATCTCGATGCTGCACCGGCGGGGACGCGTCGACCACCTCGACTACCTCGAGGAAGGGACTCACGTGCGCGCGATGGCGTCCGAAGAACTCGCCGCACAGGTGGCGGAGTTCGCTCGGAGGCCGTGATCCGCCCCAGCGGGTCCTGAGCGGGCGAGCCCATGCGCAGAAGGTTTCCGCTCGGATCGAGAACGGCGGACTCAGTCATGTCCCATTCCTCCGGCGGTGCTTCGCGGTTCTCGACGTCACGGGCGTCGCGGTTCTCGAAGCCGTGGGCGTTTCGCGCAGGTTGCGGCTCAGCAGGATCGGAACAGCGCGCTCTGGCGCGGCAGAACGACAGCCGCGTCTCAGACCGCCCGCAGCACCGCCACGATCTTGCCGAGGACGTCGGCCTCGTCGCCGAGGATCGGTTCAAAGCTCGAGTTGCGCGGCAGCAACCAGGTGTGCCCGTCACGTTGACGGAACACCTTGACCGTCGCTTCACCGTCGAGCATTGCTGCGACGATGTCGCCATTTTCCGCGGTTTGCTGCTGGCGCACGACCACCCAGTCACCGTCACAGATCGCGGCGTCGATCATCGACTCGCCTGACACCTTCAGCATGAAGAGGTCGCCCTTGCCGACGAGCTGCCGGGGGAGGGGGAAGACCTCCTCGACCTGCTGGTCGGCCGTGATCGGCACACCGGCAGCGATCCGGCCGACCAGCGGCACCATGGCGGCGTCGCCGACCGGTGTCGTGTTCTCGAAATCGACCTCCGAGGAGGGCGAGGGAAGGTCGATGAGGATCTCGAGCGCGCGTGGGCGGTTCGGGTCCCGCCGCAGGTAACCGCTCAGCTCGAGCTGGTTCAGCTGGTGCGTGACACTCGAAAGCGATGCCAGGCCGACCGCGTCGCCGATCTCACGCATGCTCGGCGGGTACCCGCGTGAACTCACCGAACGCTGAATCACGTCGAGAATCGACAGCTGCTTCTCGCTCAGGCTCTTGCGTCGCCGCGTGGTCGGCTTGTCTGCCAGCACGCGCTTCGCTTTCGCGGCGGTGCCGACGGGCCCAGCCGTTCCAGCGGCATCCCTCTTACTGAGCGTCATGTCACTCCCGTCTGGCGGGCAGCGCCGGCCAATGTCAGTGGTCGCTGATTGGGTATCAACCAGTAGCAGAACTCTAGTCTCGGCACCGCGCAGCGGCAAACATTTGTTCGAGTGTGTCGGGAAAGAATTCTGCGAAAGTACGAACACATACTTGAATGTTCGGACTATCGAATATATATTCGGAACATAGCTTCGTATCCGGCACCCCCGGCCGGGAGTCGGATACGAACACTCCGAAGCACAGCACGAGCACATTCAGCACGCAGGAGACACACCATGAGCACAGCAGTCATCACACCGATTCGCCCGGCACTTCCGCCCAGGCAGGCGGCGATGCGTCCGTCGCCCGTCACCGCAATCAGCCCGGCAGTCCCGTCCAGGCAGTCCAGTGGTCGCATCCGCCTCACCCGCCGTGGCCGCGCCGTCTTCACCTCGCTCGCTGCCGGTCCGCTGGTCGCCGTGGCCGCATGGATCGGTGTCAACGCGCTCCCGGCAGTCGCCACGTCCAGCCCGAGCTCTGTCGTCTTCGAGTACGCAACCATCGAGTCAGATCAGTCGTTGTGGCAGCTCGCGACGACCGTCGCCCCTGACGTTGATCCCCGTGACGTCATCGCCGACATCATGAGGCTCAACCAGCTCGACAGTTCGACGGTTTCACCCGGGCAGCGCATTGCCATTCCGGAGCAATACTCGGGTAACTGAAGCGGGGTCCGCTCCGGCTCGCCGCCGCGACCAGAGGCAGTGGCCACCACCGGTAAACTTGCCGAGTGAGTTCTCTCGAGTCCCTGCCCATCCGCGATGACCTTCGCGGCAAGACGCCCTACGGGGCTCCCCAGAAGACCGTCCCCGTGGCGCTCAACGTCAATGAGAACACGCATCCCATCCCCGAGGGTGTCGCCAGGGACATCGTGACCGCACTGGCTTCGGCCGTTCTGGGCGCCAACCGTTACCCCGACCGCGAGTTCAGTGCGCTACGCGACAGTCTCGCCGGTTATCTCGGGCACGGTCTCAGCCGCGACAACATCTGGGCGGCCAACGGATCCAACGAGGTGCTCCAGCAGGTGCTGCAGGCTTTCGGAGGCCCCGGTCGCACGCTTCTGGGGTTCACGCCCACCTACTCCATGTACTCACTCCTCGCATCCGGAACCGGAACGACCTGGATCTCCGCGGGCCGTGACGCCGAATACGAGCTGTCACCGGCCACGGCGGCCAGGGCGGTGGCCGAAGCGAAGCCCGACATTGTGTTCCTCTGCTCGCCGAACAACCCGACCGGCACGCCGCTCGCGCTCGACACGATCAAAGCGGTCTATGAGGCGACAGACGGCATCGTCGTCGTCGACGAGGCGTACGTCGAATTCGCGCCGCACGACATCCCCAGCGCGCTGACTCTGCTCCCAGGGCGGGAGCGACTGCTCGTGTCCCGCACCATGAGCAAGGCCTTCGCCTTCGCCGGCATCCGGGTCGGATATCTTGCAGCGGATCCCGCGGTCACGGATGCCCTCCGTCTGGTCCGGTTGCCCTACCACCTCTCCGCCCTCACGCAGGCGGCAGCGACTGCTGCACTCGCGCACAGCGGCGCGATGCTCGCCATGGTGGACGACATCCGCGTCCAACGGGACCGGATTACAGCAGGGCTGACTGAACTCGGCTATCACACCTACCGCAGTCACAGCAATTTCGTGTTGTTCGGGGGAGTGGAGAACCCGCACGGATTGTTCGAGGCGCTGCTGGAGCGTGGCATCCTGATCCGTGACATCGGGCTTCCCGGCCAGCTTCGCGTGACCGCCGGCACCGAAGCGGAGACCACCGCGTTCCTCGAGGCGATGGCCGCGATAGGCTCGAAACCATGAGCACCGTAGAGCGCACCGCCCGCATCCAGCGTGAGACGAGCGAATCCAGCATCGACCTGTCGGTCAATCTCGACGGCACAGGGGCGAGTGACATCGACACGACGGTCCCGTTCTACGACCACCTGCTGACAGCCTTCGCGAAGCACTCGCTCACCGACCTCACCGTGCGCGCCAAGGGCGACACCGAGATCGACGTCCACCACACCGTTGAGGACATCGGGATCGCACTCGGTCAGGCGATCAAAGAGGCACTCGGTACAAAGTCCGGCATCTCGAGGTACGGTGACGCCCTCGTCCCGCTGGACGAAGCGCTTGTCCAGGCCGTCGTCGACATTTCCGGCCGGCCGTACCTGGTGCACTCAGGGGAGCCCGCCGGGTTCGAGTTCCACCTCATCGGTGGTCACTTCACCGGATCGATGATCCGTCACGTGTTCGAGGCCATCAGCTACAACGCGGCCCTGACGGTGCACGTCCGTGTTCTCGGCGGCCGCGACCCGCACCACATCGCTGAGGCAGAATTCAAAGCGTTCGCTCGCGCATTCCGCCAGGCGAAAGCGCTCGACCCCGAGGTGACAGGGATCCCGTCGACGAAGGGTTTGCTGTGACCGGAAAGAATTCCCCGAACGTCGTGGTCCTCGACTACGGCAGCGGTAATGTGCACTCAGCGGTCAAGGCCCTCGAAGCGGCCGGCGCGACGGTCGAGCTGACCGGGAGCCGGGCTCGTGCGATGGAAGCGGACGGGCTGGTCGTGCCAGGCGTCGGCGCGTTCAGCGCGGTGATGGACCAGCTCAACAAGAACCGGAGCGCCGAGATCATCGACCGACGCCTCGCCGGTGGCCGCAAGGTGCTCGGCATCTGCGTCGGAATGCAGGTCCTGTTCGAACACGGCGTCGAACGCGGGATCGAGACAGAAGGGCTCGGTGAGTGGCCAGGCGCCGTCACCGAACTGGACTCCCCGGTCCTCCCGCACATGGGATGGAACACCGTGGACGCTCCGAAGGAGTCGGTGCTTTTCGCCGGGCTCCGCGACGAACGGTTCTATTTCCTGCACTCATACGCTGCGCAGCAGTGGACGCTTGAAGCGACGCACCCCTTCCCCGAGCCCCGCGTGACCTGGTCAGAGCACGGCACCCGTTTCATCGCCGCCGTCGAGAACGGCCCCCTTTCCGCCACCCAGTTCCACCCCGAGAAATCAGGGGAGGCAGGCATCCGGCTGCTGCGGAACTGGATCGGCACCCTCCCCAACGACTGACGAACATCCCTGCGGTACGCTGCTGCCGCGCCCGAAAACAAGGACAATCATGAGTGAGTTCAACACGACCCCGAAGCTTGTGCTGCTTCCAGCGGTCGATGTCGCCGACGGAAAGGCCGTCCGGCTGACCCAGGGCGAGGCCGGAACCGAAACCAACTACGGCGACCCGGTCGACGCGGCCGCCGACTGGGCAGCGCAGGGAGCCGAGTGGATCCACCTCGTCGACCTCGACGCCGCTTTCGACCGCGGCAACAACGCCGGCGTCATCCGCAAGGTCATCAAGCAGGTCCGCGGCGTCAAGGTGGAACTGTCCGGAGGCATCCGTGACGACGCGTCGCTTGAGGCGGCACTCGCCACCGGCGCCAAACGCATCAACCTGGGCACCGCCGCGCTCGAAAACCCCGAGTGGGCGGCGAACGTCATCGGCCAGTACGGCGACGCCGTCGCGGTCGGGCTCGACGTCCGTGGAACGACACTCGCAGCGCGGGGCTGGACCCGTGAGGGTGGCGACCTGTGGACGGTCATCGACCGGCTCGAGCAGGCCGGTTGCGCACGATATGTGGTCACCGATGTGACGAAGGACGGCACCCTGCAGGGCCCGAACCTCGATCTTCTGCGCCAAGTCCTCGCGCGCACGAACCGCCCGGTCGTTGCTTCAGGCGGCGTGTCCAGCCTCGATGACCTCGTCGCGTTGCGCTCGCTCGTCCCGCTCGGTCTCGAAGGCGCAATCGTCGGCAAGGCGCTCTACGCGGGGGCCTTCACGCTCGCTGAGGCGCTGGATGTCGCATCCGACTAACGCCGCTGACTCCGCTGGCCAGCCGTGGCAGGGCCGCTCGTTCGGTGATGCCCAGGCCTCGACCGACGACGGGGGAGCGCCCGAACTTCTGATCGGCGCTCTTGCACGATTCCACGGCGGCGAATCCGGTGAAACGGATGTCGTCGACGCGTTCCGCACGTCCCGGCTGCTGATTCCTCTGATCGCGCACGCCGGCGATGTGGGGATCGGGCCGAACGGCCAGCGAGTCGACAAGACGCAGGAGCTGTCGATCGTCACGGTGCAGGGCCCAGATGGCCGCAATGTCCTTCCTGTGTTCTCATCGGTCGCTGCCATGTCGGCGTGGAACCCGAAGGCGCGCCCCGTGCCTGCGGACGGCGTCCGCGTCGCACTTGCGGCGGCGAGTGAGAACACCGACCTCGTCGTGCTCGACCCGACGAGTGCGACGGAGTTCGCCATCCGGCGGCCAGCGCTCTGGGCCATCGCCCAGTCGCAACCCTGGCAGCCCGGGTATTCGAACCCTGATGTGCTTGACGCCTTCCTCACGAGTGTTCGATCCGAGCTTGCGGTCCTGAACGTACGACTTGCGGCCGGCGACCCGTCCGCTCGCCTCGGCGGCCCTGAAGTGATCGTCCGGCTCGAACTCATCGACGGGCTTACCCGGGCAGAACTCGACACCACGCTGAACCGGCTCGCCCAGCGCTGGGCGGCGAACGACATCATCGCCACCCGGGTCGATTCACTCCGAGTGAAACTCGAGGCGTCCGCCTGAGACGGAGCGCCCGCCCGCGTTGTGACGTCCCCTTCACCGGGTGCCCCGACCGGGCCCGGTACGCCATACTGACCACATGACACACGCTGCGGCCGGTGCCCGCCGAAATCTGGTCGTTCTTCTGTCGGTGATCGCGGTGCTCGTTATCGTCTCGTTTGTCGTGGTCTTCAGTCGTGGTGAGGCAGAGCTGCTCGATGAGTCCACGCCTGAAGGCGTCGTCCAGCGGTACGCGGCCGCCGTTCTCGACGGGAACGACGACACGGCAATCGAGTACCTCTCAGAGCGGACGCAGGAGCAGTGCGGAACCGTCCAGGACACACACGGGGATGATCTCCGCGTCACGCTCATCTCATCCGACCTGCGCGACGACACCGCAGACGTACGGGTGCAGCTGAGCAGGCATTCCGGCGGGCCATTCGGCTCGGACTACAGCTACGAGGAGGGATTCCGGCTCGCCAAGGAAAACAGCGGTTGGCGGATCGAATCTGTCCCGTGGGATTTGACCGTGTGCACGATGGACGGTGAGATCCGGTGAGTTCCGTCCAGGCGCCGTACGCATCCCCGGTCTCGTCGGCCGGGCAGTCCGTACGCCGGCTCATCGTCTACACGCTGCTTTTCGTGCTGGTGATCATCGCGGCCATCGGGGTGCAGACCCTGCTCGGCCTGGTCCTCGATCCGAACACGCCGCTCGTCGGCGAGAACACCGCGAGCATCGCCCAGGGCATGGCGTTCACCGTGATCGCCGGCCCGCTTGCGGCGCTTCTCTGGTGGATGGCATGGCGACGGCTCAGCGAGCCGGCTGAAAGGGGTGCAATCGGCTGGGGGCTCTACCTCTCCGGAGTCCTGATCGTGGCACTGATCTCATCCAGCACCGGGCTGCTCACAGCGATCGCCTCCCTGGTCGATGGCGACTGGGATGGGTCGGCCTTCGCTACCGGACTGGTCTGGGCCGGGGTATGGCTGTGGCACCGCTGGATGTGGCGCCACCAGATTAGGGGGCCGCTTGAACTGGTCTCGCTGCCCGTGTTGTTCGGTGCGACCTTCGGTCTCGTTCTCGGCGCTGCTAACGCCATCAACTTGTTGGGCAGCATTTTCAGCGCCGCTGTCATGGAGCTCTCGGGGTCGCCGGCGATCGGCGGCCCGTGGTGGACCGGTGCGCTGCACGCTCTGATCTGGACTCTCGGTGGGGGAGCGGTCTGGGTCTGGCATTGGTACCGTGAGGGTGCTCGCACCACGCTCAACGGGCTCGCCGACGTCGCGCTCATCCTGTTCGGTATTTTCCTGGCCAGCATCGCCTCCCTCGTCGGGATCGGCGTCGCGTTGTATGTCGTGCTCCGACTTCTCTTCGACAACACCGATCCGTTGCGCGAGTTGCTGTCTCCGGTCGGTCCCGCCCTCGCGGCGGCAGCCGTCGGTACCGTGGTCTGGACCTACCATCGCACTGTCGCAGCCGACAGGTCGCCTGCCACGCGTTTCGCGAACACCCTGGCCGCCAGCGGTGTCGCCCTCGTCGGTGCGGCATCCGGTCTGGGTGTCATCGTCAACTCCGCCCTCGGCATCCTTTCCACGCCGCTGGCGGGGGAGGGGCTTCGACCGCTCTTGCTCGGAGGACTCAGCGCACTTCTTGTCGGTGGCGTCGCGTGGACGATGGCGTGGAGACCGCTTCGCCCTGTGGGAGCGTCCGTGCCGGCCGCCGGGCGTCGGATCTACCTCATCGCCATCTTCGGCGTCAGCGCCGTCGTCGCGCTGATCACCCTTCTCGTCATCGGCTTCCAGGTATTCCAGGCTCTCCTGCAGGGCGGCTCAGGGCTCATCGACCAGATCCGGGCTCCGCTTGGACTGCTCACTGCCACCGCGCTGGTGGCCGGTTATCACTTCGGGGTCTGGCGAAACGACCGGTCGGATGCCGCGGCGTCAGCTCCGGCGCCGCGCCAGCGCACGATCGGTGAGGTGATCCTCGTCACTGGAGCCGACCCCGCGCCGCTTGTCGCTGCGATCGGGTCGGCGACGGGGGCATCCGTGACCGTTTGGCGTGCGGCATCTGCGCCCGGCGTTCTGCCTGGGGTCGAACAGGGGCTCCCGGGTGTGCGTGCGCAGAGCCCACTCCCGGTGCCTCCGCCGATCGAGGATCTGAGTGTCGCTCCTGCCCCGTATGCCCCGACAGTTGCGGTCGGGGTGGCGCCGGAGATAGCCCCGGCGCCGGAACGTGTGGCACAGCTGCTCGATGGAGTCACAGGAAACCGAGTGCTCGTTCTCGTGGGCCCTGGCTCTCGCCTCGAAGTGATTCCGCTCGCGGACTGACGCGTCCGCTGAACGGCTGCTTCCCGCGCGTGTGGGCGGGCGCCGGGCCTCCCGCCGCAGTTAGCCCGTGAGCGAGGCGGGCGACGGCATCGGCTGCCGAGGGTGTGGTCGGGCGCCAGCGCTCCCAGCCGTAGTGAACTGGGCGCGGAGGTGGAGCGACGACTTATTGTGCCGAGGGTGTGGTCGGGCGCCCAGAACCCCTGCCGTTGTTAACTTTCGAGCAGGCGGGCGACGGCATCGAGTGCCGAGGGTGTGGTCGGGCGCCCATGGGCGCCGGTGCTCGATGCCGCCGCCCGCCGCCCCAGTGAAGCTAGTTAACCGGCCCCGTCCACTTTTCTCCCGGCCCCTTACCGATCGGGTCCGGGATGACGGATGCCTCGCGGAACGCCAGCTGGAGCGACCTCAGCCCGTCGCGCAGACTGCGGGCGTGCATGTCGCTGATCTCTGGTGCCCCAGCGGTGATGAGGCCAGCAAGCGCGTTGATGAGCTTCCGGGCTTCGTCGAGGTCCTGTTGCGTCGACGGATCGTCGGCCAGACCGCACTTCACAGCCGCAGCGCTCATCAGGTGGACGGCCGTCGTGGTGATGACCTCGACGGCGCCGACGTCTGCGATGTCGCGTGTGGCATCCGCTGCCGCGTCTTCAATGTTGTCGTAGGGGGATTCGTTAGTGCTCAATGCCAACCTCTGCTAGACTCTAAGACGGCTCCGGGACTATGTCCTGGTACGAAAGAGGAAATTTCCCACCCGCGCTTGACCGCTTCACTAAGGTTACCGGGTTGTTGTACTCCGCCAGACGCATGGTTCCCATGTCGAGGTAGTCAGGGTACGAGCCGCTGTGATGGTAGTTAACTGTCATGGTTGCGATGTGTGATTTCTCCTCTCTCGCCCGGTTCAGGCATCCGTCTGGATCAGTGGTCACGAGATTTGAGTTATAGGAGTTACGCATTAGCGATCCCCGTACAAACGACCGTATCCGCGTCCCCGAGGTTCGCCTCGT
The DNA here is from genome assembly GCF_025464835.1 of Mycetocola sp. GTDB lineage: Bacteria > Actinomycetota > Actinomycetes > Actinomycetales > Microbacteriaceae > Mycetocola_A. The sequence continues at coordinate 47,502 of NZ_JAODMP010000016.1, forward strand.
GGGTCCCGCCGGAGAACAGGTCGGCGTCGTCAAAATCGAGGTGGCATTGCGCCTGGCGCAGGACGCCGACCTCGACCTCGTCGAGGTCGCCCCGAACTCCAAGCCACCGGTCGCAAAGATCATGGATTACGGCAAGTTCAAGTACGAGGCTGCGCAGAAGGCCAAGGAAGCCAGGCGCAACCAGGCGAACACGATCCTCAAAGAGGTCCGTTTCCGCCTCAAGATCGACAAGCACGACTACGAGACGAAAGTTAAGCGCGCTGAGGGCTTCCTCAAGGGTGGCGACAAGGTCAAAGCAATGATCCTGTTCCGCGGCCGTGAGCAGTCCCGCCCCGACCAGGGTGTGCGCTTGCTCCAAAAATTTGCCGAAGATGTTGCGGAGTTGGGCACTGTTGAGTCCTCTCCGACCATCGACGGTCGAAACATGGTCATGGTTATCGGCCCTCTGAAGAACAAGTCAGAGGCCAAGGCCGAGGCCAACGCACATCGTGCTGCCGATAAGGCAGCGAAGCAGGAGGAAAACAATGCCTAAGCAGAAGACCCACTCCGGCGCCAAGAAGCGATTCAAGCTCACTGGTTCCGGCAAGATCAAGAAGCAGCAGTCGGGCATGCGTCACAACCTCGAGGTGAAGTCCGGCCAGCGCAAGCGTCGCCTGAACACCGACCAGCTTGTGTCGAAAGCCGACACCAAGAACATCAAGAAGCTTCTCGGTCGCTAGACCAGACCCGTTAGGAATATAGACAAATGGCAAGAGTAAAAAGGGCGGTAAACGCTCACAAAAAGCGCCGGAAGATCCTCGAGCGGGCTGAGGGTTACCGCGGTCAGCGTTCGCGCCTGTACCGTAAGGCCAAGGAGCAGGTCACCCACTCCATGGTTTACGCGTACCGTGACCGCCGCCAGAAGAAGGGTGACTTCCGTCGCCTCTGGATCCAGCGGATCAACGCGGCATCGCGCGCTAACGGCCTGACGTACAACCGTCTCATCCAGGGTCTCGGTCTTGCCGGTATCGAGGTCGACCGTCGTATCCTCGCCGAACTGGCTGTTCACGAGCCCGCCACGTTCGCTGCTCTCGTCGAGAGCGCCAAGAAGGCCCTCCCGGCCGACACGTCGGCTCCGAAGGTCGACGCTGCGGCGTAGTCTTTCCTGCTTGTCCCAACGGGCATTCCGCTTTTGCGGGATGCCCGTTGTTGCGTTCGTGGCGAGCCTCTCGGAGCTCTCAGGCGCCGCTCCGTAGACTGGGGTCGTGCTTGATAACCCACGTTCCCCGCGCGTCCGATCGGTCGCCAAACTCGCCAAACGACCAGGTCGCGCTGAGACAGGACTGTTCCTCCTCGAGGGCCCGCAGGCGGTCGCCGAGGCGCTGACCTTCCGGCCGCAACTGTTCGTCGAATTGTTCGCGACGCCAACGGCTCTCGAACGCTACCCGGACATCGCCGAGAAGGCTGCTGCCGCCGACGTCGAGATCGAGTACGTCTCCGAAGAGGTGCTCAATGTGATGAGCGACACCGTGACCCCGCAGGGATTCATCGCTGTCGCGCACCAGTTCCCGACGTCGATGAAGGACATCTTCGCGGCGGGCCCCAAACTTGTCGCCATCCTCGAAGAAGTGCGTGACCCGGGCAACTTGGGCACGATCATCCGTGCCGCTGACTCCGCCGGAGCCGACGCCGTCATCCTGACCGGCCGTACCGTCGACTTGTACAACCCGAAGGTCGTCCGTTCGACCACCGGCTCGCTGTTCCACCTGCCCATCGCGGTCGGTGCTGAACTGTCCAATGTGATCCAGCGCGCCCGTGCCGCAGGACTCACCGTCCTTGCCGCAGACGTCAAAGGCACTAGCCTGCTCGACGCCCGCGCGGACGGCACTCTGGCCGCCCCCACTGCCTGGCTCTTCGGCAACGAAGCCCATGGGCTCACCGACGAGCAGCTGCCGCTGGCGGATGCCGCGATCACGGTACCCATCTACGGTCACGCAGAGTCCATGAACCTCGCCACCGCGGCATCCGTCTGCCTGTACGAATCGGCGTTCGCGCAGCGCTCTCCCGCGTCCTCAGCCCAGTAAAACATTACGTTACAACTGAGTAACGGGGACTGCTCCGTCATACGCGCGAAACATGGAGTCCCCTACGTTGGATTCCATGGAACCAACCCTGATCCCGCACACCACGAGCGTGCCCGTTGCCAAACGCGGCGAGCCTCTTGTCGTCGTGGACGGAGTGAACAAACACTACGGTGAGCTGCACGTCCTGAAGGACATCAACACCTCCGTCGCGCGCGGCGAGGTGGTGGTCGTCATCGGCCCAAGCGGTTCAGGCAAATCGACCTTGTGCCGCGCCATCAACCGGCTGGAGACGATCGACAGTGGATCGATCACCATCGACGGCAAGAAGTTGCCTGAGGAGGGCGCCGCGCTAGCCAGTCTGCGCGCAGACGTGGGCATGGTGTTCCAGTCATTCAACCTCTTCGCCCACAAGACGGTGCTCGAGAACATCACCCTCGCGCCGCTCAAGGTGAAGAAGATGTCGAAGAAGGATGCGACGGAGCGCGCGATGACGCTGCTCGAGCGCGTCGGGGTCGCCAACCAGGCCAACAAGATGCCCGCCCAGCTCTCGGGCGGGCAGCAGCAGCGAGTGGCGATTGCGCGGTCGCTGGCGATGAGCCCCAAGCTCATCCTCATGGACGAGCCGACGAGCGCGCTGGACCCGGAGATGATCAACGAGGTTCTCGACGTCATGGTTGGTCTCGCCAAGGAGGGCATGACGATGATCGTCGTCACGCACGAGATGGGCTTCGCACGCAAGGCAGCCGACCGCGTGCTCTTCATGGCCGAAGGCGAGATCGTCGAAGAGGCGACTCCCGAGCAGTTCTTCACCAACCCGCGGTCGGAGCGGGCGAAGGACTTCCTTTCGAAGATCCTCGAACACTGAACCACCGAAGCTGGGGCGAAGTCCCGGCCCGTCTACCCTTGACCGTCCACGGCGGTCGAGACACAGCACCACACAAAGGAATGAGAAGCTGATGAAGCGTAAGAAGCTATCCCTAATCGCTCTCGGAGGAGCAGCGCTGCTCGCTCTCTCCGCCTGCGCGGGCGGCGATGCCGGCGGCGGCGCGGCACCCGAGCCGGAAGAAAAACCGACGTTCGAGGCGGGCACCACCATGGCGGAGCTCGCTGAGGCAGGCAGCATCAGCATCGGAACCAAGTTCGACCAGCCCCTGTTCGGCCTCGTCGGCCCCAGCGGCGAGCCGGAAGGGTTCGACGTCGAAATCGGCAAGATCATCGCCGCGAAGCTCGGCATCGCTGAGGACAAGATCGAGTGGAAGGAGACCGTCTCGGCGAACCGCGAGCCGTTCATCCAGCAGGGTGAGGTTGACATCGTCATCGCCACCTACACGATCAACGACAAGCGCAAGGAAGTCATCTCCTTCGCCGGACCGTACTACATGGCCGGCCAGTCGATCCTGACACTGGCAGACAACAAGGACATCAAGAGTGAGAAGGACCTGGTCGGGCAGCCTGTCTGTTCCGTCACCGGTTCGACCCCTGCGGCCAAGCTTGCCGAGATCGGGGCAACTCCGGTTCTCACCGACACGTACTCGAACTGCCTGGAGCCGCTGCGCACCGGACAGGTCGTCGCCGTGTCGACCGACAACGTGATCCTCGCCGGCCTCGCCGCGCAGAACGAGGGCGAGTTCAAGGTCGTCGGTAAGCCCTTCACCGAAGAGCCATACGGTATCGGCCTCGCCAAGGACGACACTGACTTCCGTAACTGGATCAATGACGTCCTCGAAGAGTCCTACGAAGACGGCTCATACGAAAAAGCCTGGAACAACACGGCCGGTACCGTGCTCGAGTACGTCGAGCCGCCCGCTGTAGACCGCTACTAGACAACCCAGACACAAACGGGGCGGGAGTTCTCCCGCCCCGTTTGTGAGCATTGCACTCATAGAAACGGATGAGGCCACATGGACGTCATCATTGACAACCTGCCTCGATACCTCTCAGGCTTCGGGATGACCTTGCAATTGCTGGTGATCGCAGCGATTGGCGCCCTGATCATCGGCACGTTCATCGCAGCCATGAGGATCTCCCCGGTGGCTTCCCTTCGCGGTTTCGCGACGGTGTACACCGAATTGGTTCGAAACACCCCACTCACGCTCGTCCTGTTCTTCTGCGCCGTCGTCGTGCCGTACCTCGGCGTCCGTACCGATTTCGCCACACTCGCGACGATCGGCCTCACCGTTTATACGTCACCGTTCATCGCAGAGGCCCTTCGGTCGGGGATCAACGGCGTTCCCATCGGCCAGGCGGAGGCCGCGCGGAGCCTCGGACTCGGATTTGGTCAGACCATCGGTACCGTCGTGCTCCCGCAAGCCTTCAGGATGGTCATCCCGCCGCTGATCAACGTCATCATCGCGCTGACCAAGAACACGTCTGTGGCAGGCGGCTTCTTCGTCGCCGAGCTCTTCACCATCGGTAAGGAACTCGCCAACGCCAACGGAAACGCCGTCGTTGCTGTGCTGCTCGGCGTTGCGACGTTCTACCTGATCATCACCATCCCGCTCGGAATCCTTGCGGCAAGACTCGAAAAGAAATGGGTGGTGACCCGATGAGCGGTTCCGTTCTCTTCGACGCACCCGGGCCGAAGGCTCGCCGTCTCTCAATCATCCTGTCCGTCGTCGTCGGGCTGCTCCTGCTCGTCGGGCTGTATTTTCTCTACAGCATCCTCGCTGCGCCCCGCACAGCGGCGGGTGGCCTGAAGCTGCCGGGGATGTTCGACCCCAGCCGGTGGAACATCTTCAGTGACCCTGAGGTGTGGACCTTCATCGGCAGTGGAGTGGTCGGGACTTTGCGAGCGGCAGGGGCCGCCGCGGTCCTCGCCCTTGTCATCGGCGTCATCTTCTCGCTGCTGCGGACGGCGAAGACCGCCTGGATCCGAATCCCGACGACTGTCGTCCTCGAATTCATCCGGGGCATGCCCGTCCTTCTGATGATGCTTTTCATCCTCCTGGCGTTCTCGAGCGGCTCCTACCTCGCGGTCGTCCTCGCCCTGGGGCTCTACAACGGCGCGATCATCGGTGAAGCGCTCAGAGCCGGGCTGGCGTCTCTGCCCCGAGGCCAGCGCGAAGCCGGACTCAGTCTCGGCATGCGCGAGCTGCAGTCCAAGATGCTCATCGAGTTCCCCCAGGCGTTCCGGCAGATGTTGCCGATCATCGTCGCGCAGCTCGTCGTGCTTCTCAAAGACACGTCGCTGGGGTTCATCGTCGGATACTTCGAACTCCTCCGGTCAACGATGAACAACCTGGCGAGCTTCTACGGGAGCCGGTACCTTTTCTCACTTTTCGCCGTCACCCTCATCATCTACCTCGCGATGAACCTGTCTCTCTCCTGGGTCGCCCGCTGGCTGTCGAAGCGCACCGACTCTGCGCGGCGTGGTGAAGCAGCAGGCAAGGACGTCCCCGTGGATCCGGGGCTCGCCATTGCCCAAGCGTCGATCACGGCCAGGCAGCAAGGCGAAGGCGGGGTCTAGCTTCGCCACTCGGTAGACTTGTGACCCGTGTCCGACTCTCCCGAAATTTCCGAAACCACAGTGAACGCTGCGGTGGAGGCCGCGCTCGAGGCCATCGCCGCTGCCGCCGACTCCTCCGCCCTCAAGCAGGTGCGCACAGAGCACACCGGTGAGTCCTCGCCGCTGGCGAAGCTCAACGGCATGCTGCGCTCCGTCGCCCCCGACCAGAAGGCGCCGCTCGGCAAACTGGTCGGCCAGGCCCGCGGCCGGGTCAACGCAGCATTCGCCGCCCGTGAGCAGGAGATCGTCGAGGCGGAGAACGCCGCGCAACTCGCCGCAGAAACCGTCGACGTGACCGCGCTTGCCAGCCGCTACCGGGCGGGCGCGCGGCATCCGCTCACCCTGCTGCAGGACCGGGTGAGCGAGATCTTCACCGGCATGGGATGGGAAATCGCCGAAGGCCCCGAGGTCGAGAGCGAGTGGTTCAACTTCGACGCTCTCAACTTCGACGCCGACCACCCGGCGCGCGCCATGCAGGACACCTTCTTCATCGACCCGCCCGAGTCCCACCTGGTGCTCCGCACGCACACGTCACCGGTGCAGGTCCGGTCGCTGCTCGACCGGGAACTCCCGGTGTACGTGCTCGCCCCCGGCCGCGTGTATCGCACCGACGAGTTCGACGCCACGCACCTGCCGGTGTTCATGCAGTTCGAGGGCCTCGCCGTCGACAAGGGCCTGACCATGGCGCACCTCAAAGGCACACTCGACCACTTCGTGAAGTCGATCTTCGGCGACGAGGCGAAAATCCGCCTGCGCCCGAGCTACTTCCCGTTCACGGAGCCAAGCGCCGAGCTCGACTTCTGGCATCCGACGTTCAAGCACGGTCCGAGGTGGATCGAGTGGGGCGGCTGCGGCATGATCAACCCGAACGTGCTCCGTGCCGCGGGGATCGATCCGGACGAGTATTCAGGTTTCGCCTTCGGCATGGGAATCGAGCGTGGCCTGATGCTGCGCAATGACGTCCAGGACATGCGGGAGATGGTTGAGGGCGACGTGCGCTTCTCACAGCAGTTTGGAATGGTGGTTTAGCATGCGGGTGCCTCTGAGTTGGCTCGCCGAATACGTCGATCTCGCACCGGGATCGACGACAGAAGACGTCCACGCCGCACTGGTGAAGGTCGGCCTTGAAGAGGAAGACGTTCACGCCTTCGACGTCACAGGACCGGTCGTCGTCGGGGAGGTTCTCGAGTTCGTCGAGGAACCCCAGAAGAACGGCAAGACCATTCGCTGGTGCCAGGTGCGGGTCGCGCCGGACGGCGAACTCGCCGCTGACGGCGGCCCCGCCATCCACGGCGTCGTCTGCGGAGCCGACAACTTCTTCGTCGGCGACAAGGTTGTCGTGACCCTGCCCGGTTCGGTGCTGCCCGGCCCGTTCCCGATCGCCGCCCGCAAGACCTACGGCCATGTCTCCGACGGAATGATCGCTTCCACGCGTGAACTCGGCCTCGGTGACGAGCACGACGGCATCCTCCGCCTGTCAACGCTCGGCGTCGACGCCGAGGTCGGTACGGATGCCATCACGCTGCTCGGTCTGGATGACGCAGCGGTCGAGATCAACGTCACCCCGGATCGCGGCTATGCGTTCTCCATCCGCGGTGTCGCCAGGGAGTACTCCCACGCTACCGGGGTCGCCTTCAGTGACCCTGCCGCCCGGCAGGAGCTTGAGACACCGATCGGCGACGGTTACCCCGTCGCGATCGACGACATCGCCCCGATCCGCGGACGTCAGGGTGCAAGCGTCTTCGCGACCCGTGTTGTGCGGGGCGTCGATGCAACACGACCGACACCGCCGTGGATGGTGTCGCGACTGAAGCTCGCCGGCATCCGATCGATCTCGCTGCTCGTCGACATCACCAACTATGTGATGCTCGAACTCGGCCAGCCGATCCACGGTTATGACCTCGATTCGCTCACCGGCGGCATCGTCGTGCGCAGGGCCATCGCGGCCGAGACGCTTGAGACGCTCGACGGGCAGAAGCGCGTTCTCGACCGTGAGGACCTGCTCATCACCGACGGTTCAGGCGCGATCGGCCTCGCCGGAGTGATGGGCGGCGCGCACACCGAAATGAGCGCAACGACAACGAACGTGCTCATCGAGGCGGCGAACTTCGACCCTGTGTCGATCGCCCGCACCGCTCGCAGGCACAAGCTACCGAGCGAGGCTTCCCGGCGGTTCGAACGCGGGGTCGATCCTCGCATCGCCGTCGCCTCAGCGGCACGGGTGGCTGAGCTCATGGTCACCCTCGCCGGCGGCACAGCGGATGCCGTCGCCGGCCTCGTCGGTGAACCCGAAGAGCCCTCTGCGATTCGGTTCCCGAGCGGGTACGTCTCCGCTTTGATCGGCGTCGACTACACCGACGACGAGATTCGCGGTTCCCTCGAAGAGATCGGTGCAACGATCGCCGACTCCGATGGTGCGCTGCTCGTCACCCCGCCGAGCTGGCGCCCCGACCTGCTCGACAAGTCCGACCTGGCGGAGGAGGTCGCCCGCATCGTGGGCTATGACCGGATCCCGTCCGTGCTCCCGGTGGCTCCCGCCGGGCGCGGGCTGACCCGCTCGCAGCGCATCCGCCGCACGGTGGCCGACTCGCTCGCAGCGGCCGGATCGACCGAGATCCTCGCATTCCCGTTCCTCGGTGCCACTGACAACGACCTGTACGGCTCGCCCGTCGACGGGGAAGTCCCGGCGATCAAGGTCGCCAACGCCCTCGACGCAAGCGCGCCGTACCTGCGGACCACCCTGATCCCCGGGCTGATCGAAGCGGCGAAGCGCAACCTCGCCCGCGGCCTGACCGACCTGTCGCTGTTCGAGGTCGGACTGATCTTTACCCCGGAAGCCGGGAAAAGCTACGGCCAGGCTGAGCTGCCCTCCGGTGTCACCCTGCCGACCGACGAACAGCTCGCCGAGCTCAACACGGGCATCCCGCCGCAGCCGCGCCACGTCGGGGTCCTGATCCTCGGCAACGCCGTACCGAAGCAGCCAGGGCAGCCAGCGGTCCCGTCCGGCATCGCGGATGCTCTCGCCGCTGTCACCCAGATCGGGCTCGCGACCGGTGCGACGATCGAGGTCGTGCAGGGCAGCCACAAGGCTCTGCACCCGGGGCGGACCGCCGAATTGCGGATCGGCGACCGGTCGATCGGCTTTGCCGGTGAACTGCTGCCGCGGCTCGCGCTCGACTCAGACCTGCCGCGCGTCGTCGCCGTCGTCGAACTCGACCTCGATGCGCTGCTCGAGTCGACGGACGTGCCCTTCACCGCCGGGGTGATCGGCACGCTCCCAGCCGCTACGCAGGACCTCTCGCTCGTGGTCTCGGTGGACGCGCCTGCCGCTGCCGTCGGTGCCGCGGTACGTGAGGGTGCAGGTTCGCTGCTTGAAGACATCCGACTGGTCGATGACTACCGCGGCCCCGGCCTCGCCGACGGCACCAAGAGCCTCACCTTCGCGCTGCGGTTCCGGGCGCCGGATCGCACGCTCACGGCGGCGGAGGCCTCCGAGGCAAAGCTCGCCGGTTCCGCCCTCGCGGCTGAGCGCTTCGGGGCGCACATCCGCGACTAAGCCGCGCGTAGCTCCGCCAATCTGACGGCCCGGGCCCCTGTGGGTTCCGGGCCGGTGGCGTTCAGGGGGAGCTGCGCCTCCGATAGCACGGGCGGGGAGCGCATAACTCCGCCAAACTGACGGCCGGCGTCGCTGCGGAAGGTTTCCGGGCCGTTTCGGTGGCGTTCAGGCGGAGTTGTGCGCGGCAGCAGGGCGGAGAGGCGCGGGTGCCCACTCGCAACGGCGGGGAGCGCATAACTCCGCCAATCTGACGGCCGGCGTCGTTGTACGGGAGTTCCGGGCCGTTTCGGTGGCGTTCAGGCGGAGTTGTGCGCAGCAGCAGGGCGGAGAGGCGCGGGGTGCCCACTCGCACGGGCGGGGAGCTGCGCCTCCGATAGCACGGGCGAGGGAGCGCATAACTCCGCCAAACTGACGGCCAGCGTCGCTGTGGAAGAGTTCCGGGCCGTTTCGGTGGCGTTCAGGCGGAGTTGTGTGCGCAGCAAGACCCGTGCACGACGCCGAGCGCTACCAGGCGCCGGGCTGGTAGTCCTTGAGGAAGCAGCCGTACAGGTCCTCGCCGGCCTCGCCGCGAACGATCGGGTCGTACACGCGGGCCGCGCCGTCGACGAGATCGAGCGGGGCGTGGAAGCCCTCCTCGGCGAGGCGCACCTTCGTCGGGTGCGGGCGTTCGTCGGTGATCCAGCCGGTGTCGACGGCGGTCATCAGAATGCCGTCCTTCTCGAGCATCTCGCCGGCACTCGTGCGGGTGAGCATGTTGAGGGCGGCCTTCGCCATGTTCGTGTGCGGATGCCCAGGCCCCTTGTAACGGCGCGAGAACTGGCCCTCCATCGCAGACACGTTCACCACGTATTTGCGACGAGCCGGCGACGCAGCCATCGACGGCCGCAGCCGGCTGATCAGCAGGAACGGCGCCGTCGTGTTGCAGAGCTGCACTTCGAGCATCTCCAGCGGGTCGACGTGCTCGACGTTCTGCACCCAACTGTTCGTCGTCTGCAGGTCGGGCACGAGCCCGCCCGCGTCGATGGCGGTGCCGTCGGCGTGCTTCGCGAGCGACGACGAGCCGGGCGACATGGCCAGGTTCGACAGGTCCGCCGCGGTGAGGGCAGGGGAGCCGGACTGGGCGACCGTCCCGGCGAGCGAGGCGACAGAGAGCAGCGGATGCGCCGCCACGGATGCCGCAAGCGCCTCCGGGTGCTGGTCGGCGGTGTGCCCGAAAGTCTCCATCTCGGGGAGCGGACCGTCAGGCAGCGGCTGCCGTTCGGCATCCGCCAGCAGCGAGTACGAACCGGGGGAGCGGCGTACCGTCTGGGCAGCGTTGTTGATGAGAATGTCGAGGGGGCCCTGCGCGGCGACCGAGTCGGCGAGGCCGATCACCTGGGCGGGGTCACGGAGGTCGATACCGACGACGCGAAGTCGGTGCAGCCAGTCGGCAGAGTCGGGCAGTGAGGCGAAACGGCGGACGGCATCCCGAGGGAACCGCGTCGTGATCGTCGTATGGGCGCCGTCGCGCAGCAGCCGGAGGGCGATGTACATGCCGATCTTCGCGCGACCGCCGGTGAGCAGCGCGCGCTTGCCGGTGAGGTCGGTGCGGGCGTCGCGCTTGCCGTGGCTGAACCGGGCGCAGTCCTGGCACAACTGGTGGTAGAACGCGTCGACGAGCGTGTACGGCTGCTTGCAGATGTAACAGTTGCGCGGCTTCAGCAGCTCACCTGCAATCGGCGCCTCGACCGTCGTCGCGAGCGGGATGCCCCGGGTCTCGTCGTCGATCCGGTCGGATGCCCCGGTGGCGGTGGCAGCGATGACGGCCTTGTCGGCGTTGGCGATCTCGTCGCGCAGCTCGCGTCGCCGGGTGCGCTTCACGGCCTTGAACATGGCGGCGGTCGCACGGCGGACGGTGACGTAGTCGGGGTGTTCCTCATCGAGGGTGTTCATCGAGGCGAGGACGCGGAGGGTGGTCTCGAGTTCGGTGGGGTCGATCCCGTCGCCGAGGAAAGCGGGGTCGGGTGTGGCGGCGGTCATTTGGGCGATTCTACCGGAGGTCATCGGTACGCCCGGTCAGTAACCGCGCCGGTCACCGCAGGGAAACGATGGCCGCATGAACCCGATCGAGGGGTTGTTCGACGCGCGACTGGTGATCACAGACCCCACCATCCTCTGGCGGGAGGTGATCGGTACCGTGTTCGGCATGGCAAGCGCCGTCGGCGGGATGCACCGGAAGGTGTGGGCGTGGCCGGTGGGCATCGTCGGCAACGTGCTGTTGTTCACAGTGTTCCTCGGTGCGGTCTTCGGCGCCCCGAACCCGGTGAACCTGCTCGGCCAGGCCGGACGCCAGGTCTAGCGGGTGTTCCTCGGGCTCGGGCTCGGCGGCGCTGACCCGGAGTGCCTCGCGAGAAGCCAAAAGTGGTTTGCTAACCGACCCGCGGCATCCGATACCCGACCGTTATTGGTATCTCGGGGCGCTGATGGATGTCCAGGCCAGCGGGGTCTGTGCAGTGACGCACCGTGGCATGATCAAAGGACCATGACAGCCCAGCCGAAGCTCGACCCGCACGCCCTCCGCGAGAGAATCGGCGACACCGTGGAACCGGATGCCGTCTACGACGCGTTCTCCGACTGGGTGACGGCCACAGGCATCCGGATGTATCCGGCTCAGGATGAAGCGATCATCGAGATCGTGTCAGGGCAGAACCTGATCCTCAGCACCCCCACCGGAACAGGCAAGTCCCTCGTCGCCGTCGGCGCGCACTATGCCGCCCTCGTCGCCGGCAAGCGCAGCTTCTACACCGCACCGATCAAGGCCCTCGTCAGCGAGAAGTTCTTCGCCCTCGTCGAGGTGTTCGGGCCGGAGAACGTCGGCATGATGACCGGAGACTCCTCCGTCAACGCCGACGCGCCGATCATCTGCTGCACGGCGGAAATCCTCGCCAACCTTGCCCTCCGCAACGGGGAGGACACCGAGGTCGACCAGGTGGTGATGGACGAGTTCCACTTCTACGCCGATCCCGAGCGTGGCTGGGCCTGGCAGGTTCCGCTGCTGTGCCTGCCCCGGGTGCAGTTCATCCTGCTCTCGGCGACCCTCGGAGACGTGACGGCGCTCGCCGAAGACCTCACCAGGCGTACCGGTCGGGAAACGGCGCTCGTCACCGGGGTCGAACGACCCGTTCCCCTGCACTTCTATTACGAGACGACACCGATCCACGAGAGTGTCGACGAGCTGCTGACCACGGGGCAGGCGCCCGTCTACGTCGTTCACTTCTCGCAGGCCGCCGCCATGGAGCGAGCCCAGTCGATGTCGAGCATGAAGGTGGCGACGCGGGAACAACGGGATGCCATCGCCGAGTTGATCGGCGAATTCCGCTTCACCACGAGTTTCGGCAAGACGCTGTCGCGGCTGATCCGTGCCGGGATCGGCGTGCACCACGCCGGCATGCTGCCGAAGTACCGCAGACTCGTCGAGCAACTCGCGCAGCGGGGGATGCTCCGGGTGATCTGCGGCACCGACACGCTCGGGGTCGGCATCAACGTGCCCATCCGCACCGTGCTGTTCACCGCGCTCACCAAGTACGACGGCACGAAGATGCGCCAGCTCAAAGCCCGTGAGTTCCACCAGATCGCCGGTCGCGCCGGCCGCGCAGGTTTCGACACAGCAGGGACCGTCGTCGTGCAGGCGCCGGAGCACGAGACCGAGAACCTCAACGCCATCAAGAAGGCGGGCGACGACCCCAAGAAGAAGCGCAAGATCATCCGCAAGAAGGCCCCGGACGGGTTCGTGTCGTGGGGTGAACCGTCGTTCCAGCGGATCGTCGCCGCCGAGCCGGAGACGCTGACCTCCAGCATGCAGATCACCTCCGCGATGCTGATCAACGTGATCGGGCGTGGGGGAGACGTGTACAGGCATGTGCACGACCTCGTCTTCGACAACCACGAGCCGTTCAAACGCCAGCTCGAGCTGGCTCGCCGTGCGCTCGGCATCTACCGCACCCTGCGCGAATCGGGAATCGTCGAGCAGTCCGCGGACGGCACCATCCGGCTCACCGTCGACCTGCAGCCGAACTTCGCTCTCAACCAGCCGCTGTCCCCGTTCGCGCTCGCCGCGTTCGAGCTCCTCGATCCTGAAGACCCCGGTTACGCCCTCGACATGATCTCGATCGTCGAAGCGACCCTCGACAACCCGCGGGCCGTTCTCAGCCAGCAGCAATTCCTGGCGCGCGGCGAAGCGGTCGCCGCGATGAAGGCTGAAGGCATCGAATACGACCAGCGGATGGAGCTGCTCGAGCAGATCACCCACCCGAAACCGCTCGAGGAACTGCTCACCGTCACCTTCGAGACGTACAGTGCGGCCCAGCCGTGGATCCGCGACTTCGAACTGAACCCCAAGTCGATCGTGCGGGACATGTATGAACGGGCCATGTCGTTCGGTGAGTTCATCGCCTTCTACAAGCTCGCCCGCTCCGAGGGCGTCGTGCTGCGCTACCTGTCCGATGCCTACCGGGCTGCCCGGCAGACCATTCCGGACGACGTCAAGACCGAGGACCTCCTCGACCTGATCGAGTGGCTCGGTGAGCTCGTACGGCAGGTCGACTCGAGCCTGCTCGACGAGTGGGAGGAACTCAGCCACCCGGACCCCGAGAAGCACGCCGAGCACGCCCACGACATCGTCCCGCCCGCCCCGAAGCGGCTCACCGGCAACACCAGAGCCTTCCGCATCCTCGTCCGCAACGAACTGTTCCGCCGGGTGCAGCTCGCCGCCCTCGAAGACTACGACGCTCTCGGCGAACTCGACGCGGCATCCGGATTCGACGGCGACCGCTGGGCGGACTCGCTCGACGCGTACTTCGAGGAATACGACCAGATCCTCACCGGCCCAGACGCCCGCAGTTCGGCGCTCCTGATCCTCGACGAGAGCGGACCGGTATGGACCGCTCGCCAGATCCTCGACGATCCCGCGGGCGACCACGACTGGGGCGTCAGCGCGACCATCGACCTCGCCGAATCCGACGAGCAGGGCTTCGCCGTCGTCACCGTCACCGGCGTCAACCGGTTGTAGCATCGGCCTCGATTAGCGGATGCCACGGGCGAGCCACTACAGTCGATGCATGGCCATCTCCGACAGCAGCGTTCGTGCACAGGGTTTCTCCCCGTGCGCCCTGCGTCGACGCCGTACCTCCGAGCGACGATAGGCGACGCCAGGCGACCCGTGCACTGCACGATTCCGACAGGCGCCGCCGAACCTCCCACCGATCGTTTCCTCAATAAGGTAGAGCCATGTCCTTTTCTGTAGCGGTAGCCGGCGCATCCGGTTACGCAGGGGGCGAGCTGCTGCGATTGCTCGCGGCGCACCCCGACTTCGACATCCAGACCGTCACCGCACACTCCAACGCCGGCCAGCAGCTGGCATCCGTGCAGCCGCATCTGCGTTCCCTCGCCCACCTCACTCTCGCCGAGACAACGCCAGAGAACCTCGCCGGCCACGACGTCGTCTTTCTCGCGCTGCCGCACGGCAAGTCCGGTGAGGTGACCGCTCAGCTCGACGAGGCAAGCCTCGTCGTCGACTGCGGTGCTGACCACCGGCTGACGAGCGAAAGAGACTGGGCGTCGTTCTACGGCGGCGAGTTCTTCGGAGCGTGGGAGTATGGCGTGCCGGAGCTGATCGTCGGAGCTGGCGGCGCCAAGCAGCGGGAGAAGCTCGCCGGTGTACGGCGGATCGCCGCCCCCGGTTGCAACGCGAGCACCGTCGCACTCTCGCTCGCCCCCGGCGTTGCCGCCGGCGTGATCGAGACCACAGACGTCGTCACCGTCCTTGCCGTCGGTCCGTCCGGTGCAGGCAAGGCGCTCAAGACCAACCTCCTCGCCTCCGAGATCCTCGGGTCGGCGAACCCGTACGCCGTCGGCGGGACGCACCGGCACATTCCCGAGATCGCCCAGGCGCTCCGTGGTGCAGGGGCCGCCGATGTGAGCATCTCGTTCACCCCCGTTCTCGTGCCGATGTCGCGAGGCATCCTGGCCACCTCGACTGCCCGCATCGTGCCTGGGACCAGTGCGGATGCCGTCCGCGGGGCTTGGCAGGACGCCTACGGCAGCGAGACCTTCGTGCAGTTGCTGCCAGCGGGGGAGTTCCCGCGCACCGCAGATGTCCTCGGTTCGAATTCGATGCTCATGGGGATCGCCGTCGATGAGGCCGCAGGCCGCGTCGTCGTGGTCACCGCCGTCGACAACCTTGCCAAAGGCACTGCAGGTGCCGCCATCCAATCTGCCAACATCGCTCTTGGCCTGAACGAATCGACCGGCCTTCCGGTGAACGGAGTCGCACCATGACCGTCACATCAGCTCAGGGTTTCGAAGCCGCCGGCATCGCCGTCGGCCTGAAGGCATCAGGGGGCAAGGACCTCGCCCTCGTCGTCAACCGCGGCCCTCGGTACTCTTCGGCGGCGGTGTTCACCAGCAACCGCGCCCAGGCGAACCCCATCCTCTGGTCGAAGCAGGTCATCGCCGACGGCACGGTCAGCGCCATCGTGCTCAACTCGGGCGGAGCCAACTGTTTCACCGGCCCGCAAGGTTTCCAGGCGACGCACGCCACAGCTGAAGCGGTCGCAGCGGAGCTCGGCGTCTCAGCCGGGGACGTCCTGGTCTGCTCCACCGGCCTGATCGGCGAACAGCTCGACACAGACAAGCTGCTCCCTGGCGTCGCCGCGGCCGCCGCCGCGCTCGGCGCGGACGGGGGAGCGGATGCCGCAGAAGCGATCCTGACCACAGACAGTCACCCCAAGACGGCAGTGATCGAGCGCGACGGCTGGACCATCGGTGGCATGGCCAAGGGCGCAGGCATGCTCGCCCCAGGACTCGCGACCATGCTCGTCGTCCTCACCACCGACGCGAGCCTCGCCTCCGACCAGCTCGACCGTGCCCTCCGTTCGGCAACCCGGGTGAGCTTCGACCGGCTCGACTCGGACGGCTGCATGTCGACCAATGACCAGGTGTCGCTTCTCGCCTCCGGCGCCTCAGGAGTGGAACCCAACGCTGAGGTCTTCGCCGAGGCGCTGCGTGAGATCTGCCTCGACCTCGCTCGCCAGTTGCAGGGGGACGCGGAGGGCGCCGCCCACGACATCACCATCGAGGTCGTCGGCGCGGTCAGCGAGGACGATGCGGTCGAGGTCGGCCGGTCCGTCGCCCGCAACAACCTGTTCAAAGCGGCGGTGTTCGGAAACGACCCCAACTGGGGCCGTGTCCTCGCCGCGATCGGAACCACCGAGGCGCCGTTCGACCCGTACGCCGTCGACGTGACCATGAACGGCATCCGGGTCTGCCACGCAGGCGCACCCGACCAATCCCGCGACCTCGTCGACCTCACCGGGCGTGAGGTGCACGTGCTGATCGACCTCCACGAGGGCCAGCGGTTCGCAACAATCCTCACCAACGACCTCACGCACGACTACGTGCATGAGAACAGCGCGTACTCGAGCTAGACGATGCCGACAATCCTCCCCGCATCCACCGCCGAAGCGATCGCGAAAGCATCGGTTCTGATCGAGGCGTTGCCCTGGCTTCAGCGCTACCACGGCGCCATCGCCGTCGTGAAGTTCGGCGGCAACGCCATGGTCAGCCCCGAACTTACCCGCGCGTTCGCGGAAGACATGGTGTTCCTCCGCCACGCCGGCCTCAAACCGGTCGTCGTGCACGGCGGTGGCCCTCAGATCTCAGCGCGTCTGAAGGAACTGGGCATCGCCAGCGAATTCCGCGGCGGCTACCGGGTCACCACGCCTGAAGCGATGACCGTCGTCCGCGACGTCCTCCGCGGTGAGGTGAACCAGGAACTGGTGGACTCGATCAACGAGCACGGCGACTTCGCCGTCGGCCTGAGCGGCGAGGACTCGGATCTGTTCACCGGCCGGAAGCGCGGCGTCGACATCGACGGCGAAACGGTGGACCTCGGCCTCGTCGGCGACGTCGTCGCGGTCGACCCCCACGCAGTCGTCGCCGCCATCGAGGCCGGGCTCATCCCCGTGATCTCCTCGATCGCGCCAGACGCCGAGACACCGGGCCAGGTACTCAACGTGAACGCGGATGCCGCGGCATCCGCCCTCGCCGTCGCGCTGAAAGCGGACAAGTTCCTCATCCTCACCGACGTCGCCGGGCTCTACAGCGACTGGCCGAACCGCGAGTCGCTCGTCTCGGTCATCACCGCGAGCGAGTTGCGGGAGCTGCTGCCGTCGCTCGAATCGGGGATGATTCCCAAAATGACGGCCTGTCTGGAAGCGGTCGACGGTGGCGTGACCAACGCAGCCATCATCGACGGCCGGCTCGAGCACTCTCTCCTGCTCGAAGTGTTCACCAGGCAGGGCATCGGAACCCAGGTAATCGAGGATGGATCATGACCGACTGGTACGACGCTGCAAACGCCGACATGATGCAGGTTTTCGGGGCGCCCCAGGCGCTTCTCGTCCGCGGTCTCGGTTGTTCGGTCTGGGGTTCTGACGGAACCGAATACCTGGACTTCCTCGGCGGCATCGCCGTCAATGCGCTCGGCCACGCCCACCCCGCCATGGTGGACGCGATCAGCCGCCAGGCCGCCGAACTCATCCACGTGTCCAATTACTTCGTCACCCCGCCCCAACTGGAACTGGCCGCACGGCTGAAGCGCCTCACCGGGGCAGGCGAGCGAGGACGCGTCTACTTCTCGAACTCGGGCGCCGAGGCGAACGAGGCCGCCTTCAAGCTCGCCCGGCTGAACAACAGCGGAGGAACACGCACGCGAATCCTCGCGTTGAACGGATCGTTCCACGGTCGCACGATGGGCGCCCTCGCGCTCACCGGCAAACCGTCCATCCAGACCGACTTCGCGCCGCTGCCCGCCGGTGTCACGCACATCGACGCGACGATCGACGCGCTCGAAACAGCACTCGATGACAGCGTCGCCGCCCTCATCGTCGAACCCATCCAGGGCGAATCCGGTGTTGTCGAACTCCCCGACGGTTACCTCGCCCGTGCCCGCGAACTCACCCAACGCCACGGCGCCCTGCTCATTCTCGACGAAGTGCAGACCGGCGCAGGGCGCACCGGCAGCTGGTTCGCGTTCCAGCGCGCAGGAATCGTTCCGGATGCCATCACACTCGCGAAGGGAATCGGCGGCGGTTTCCCGATCGGCGCGCTTGTGACCTTCGGCGCGGCATCCGACCTGTTCACCCCAGGTACCCACGGAAGCACCTTCAGCGGTAACCCGCTCGGCACAGCAGTCGCAAACGCGGTGCTGGGAGAAATCGAGCACAGCGGTCTCGTCGAGAACGCTCGCGTGCGTGGCGAGCAGCTCCGCAACCTCGTCCTCGGCATCGGTTCACCGTTGATCACCGAAGTGCGGGGAAAGGGGCTCCTCCTCGGCATCGGCCTCGCCGAGCCGGTGGCCGGCGACCTGGTGCGCGCCGCCCTCGCCGTTGGGCTGATCATCAACGCGCCGAACCCGACGACCATCCGCCTCGCCCCGCCGCTCATCGTCGGCGACGACGAGCTGCGGGCTTTCGACGAACGCTTCCGAGCCGCCCTCGCCGCCATCGAGGCCGGCACCCCGAACGAAGGAACACCGTGACCAGACACTTCCTGCGCGATGACGACCTCAGCCCCGCTGAGCAGTCCGAGATCCTCGACCTCGCCCTCGAGCTGAAGAAGGACCGATTCGGCCGGCGTCCCCTCGAGGGCCCTCAGACCGTTGCCGTCATCTTCGACAAATCGTCCACGAGGACCCGGGTGTCGTTCGCGGTCGGCATCGCCGACCTCGGCGGCGTTCCGCTGATCATCTCAACGGCGTCGAGCCAGCTCGGCGGCAAGGAGACCGCGGCAGACACCGCGCGCGTGCTCGAACGCCAGGTCGCCGCGATCGTCTGGCGCACCTACGGCCAGGCAGGGCTCGAGGAGATGGCGCAGGGAACAACGGTTCCCGTCGTCAACGCCTTGTCAGACGACTTCCACCCGTGCCAGCTGCTCGCCGACCTGCTCACCATCCGTGAGCACAAGGGTGCACTCGCCGGGCTCACCCTCACCTTCGTCGGTGACGGGGCCTGCAACATGGCCCAGTCCTACCTCCTCGCCGGTGCAACCGCCGGTATGAACGTGCGCATCGCCTCGCCCGCCGGTTTCACCCCGAACCGGGTCGTCGTCGCCGATGCGACTGCGATCGCTGCAACCACCGGCGGTTCCATCGCCCTCTTCACCGACGCGCGCGAAGCTGCCGTCGGCAGCGACATCCTCGTCACCGACACCTGGGTGTCGATGGGCAAGGAAGAGGAGAAGGCGGATCGCGTCGCTGCGCTCGGGCCGTACCGGGTCGACGCGGAAATGATGGAGCTGGCCACGGAGGACGCCGTGTTCATGCACTGCCTCCCGGCCGACCGTGGCTTCGAAGTCACTGCCGATGTCATCGACGGACCTCAGTCGGTCATCTGGGATGAGGCGGAGAACCGCCTCCACGCCCAGAAGGCGCTGCTCACCTGGCTGCTCGAACGCGCCTGACGCACGAGCGGCATACCCGGTTTCACTACACTTAACAACACAGCAATCAAGGAGAAGAACTTCATGGCGGAACGCGTCGTACTCGCATACTCTGGCGGCCTCGATACCTCGGTGGGAATCGGCTGGTTGAAGGATGCCACCGGCAAAGAGGTCGTCGCGCTCGCGATCGACGTCGGCCAGGAAGGCGAGGACATGGAGGTCATCCGCCAGCGTGCCCTCGACTGCGGAGCTGTCGAATCGGTCGTCGTCGACGCCCGAGACGAGTTCGCGAACGACTACATCGTGCCGGCGCTGAAAGCGAACGCGCTCTACCAGAAGCGGTACCCGCTCGTCTCCGCGCTGAGCCGCCCGCTCATCGCGAAGTATCTCGCGTCGACGGCCAGGGAACTGGGCGCGAACAGCGTCGCACACGGCTGCACCGGCAAGGGTAACGACCAGGTGCGCTTCGAGGCGGCCGTCGCTGCCCTCGCTCCCGAACTGACGAGCATCGCGCCGGTCCGTGACCTCGCGCTGACCCGCGACAAGGCGATCATCTACGCAGAGCAGAACAACCTGCCGATCGCGCAGTCGAAGAAGAGCCCATACTCGATCGACCAGAACGTCTGGGGACGCGCCGTCGAAACCGGCTTCCTCGAGGACCCGTGGAACGCACCGATCGAAGACCTCTACACGTACACGAAGAACCCGGCAGACGCGGGCGCCGCGACCGAGATCGTCATCACCTTCGACCAGGGTGTGCCGGTTGCCTACGACGGCAACGCCATCACCCCGCTCGAAGCAGTCGAACTGATGAACCGGATCGCCGGAGACCAGGGCGTCGGCCGCATCGACATCGTCGAGGACCGGCTGATCGGCATCAAGAGCCGTGAGGTGTACGAGTCGCCCGCCGGCATCGCACTCATCACCGCGCACGAAGAACTCGAGAACATGACCATCGAGCGTGACCTCGCTCGCTACAAGAGGACCGTCGAGTCCAAGTGGGCGGAGCTTGTCTACGACGGACTCTGGTTCTCCGGACTGAAGAAGGCGCTGGACGTCTTCATCGACGAGACCCAGAAGCACGTCTCAGGCGACATCCGCCTCAAGCTCCACGCCGGCACCGCCGTCGTGACCGGGCGTAAGAGCAGCGCGAGCCTGTACGACTACAACCTCGCCACCTACGACACCGGCGACACGTTCGACCAGTCGCTGGCCAAGGGCTTCATCGAACTGTGGTCGCTGCCGAGCAAGATCTCGGCGCGCCGCGACGCCGGCCAGGAGTAGACGGATGTCGGGTGACGAGAATCGCGCCGGTGAGGCCGGGGCGTTGTGGGGCGGCCGCTTCGCCAGCGGACCGTCACCCGAACTTCTCCGGCTGAGCAAGTCGACACACTTCGACTGGCAGCTGGCGGCGTACGACATCGCCGGCTCACGCGCACACGCCAAGGCGCTCGCTGCAGCCGGGTACCTCAGGGACGCGGAGCTGGAGGCGATGCTCGACGCACTGTCGCGCCTGCAGGACGATGTGGCATCCGGTGTCGTCACCGCTTCGGAGTCCGATGAGGACGTGCACTCTGCGCTCGAACGCGCGCTGATCGAGCGAGCGGGCGCCGAGCTCGGCGGCAAACTCCGCGCGGGGCGCAGCCGCAACGACCAGATCGCCACACTCGTGCGACTGTATCTGCTCGACCACTCCCGGTTGATCGGGCATCTGGTCGTCCAACTCATCGACGCGATCGCCTCGCAGGCCGAGGTGCACGGCGACGCTCCGATGCCAGGACGCACCCACCTGCAGCACGCCCAACCCGTGCTGCTCGCCCACCACCTGATGGCACACGCCTGGCCTCTGGTCCGCGACCTCGAACGGCTTGCCGACTGGACGAAGCGCGCGTCGGCATCCCCATACGGGTCCGGGGCGCTTGCCGGGAGCTCGCTCGGGCTCGACCCGCAGCTCGTCGCATCCGAACTGGGACTCGATCGCCCGACCGAGAACTCGATCGACGCGACCGCCAGCCGGGATGTCGTCGCGGAGTTCGCGTTCGTGACAGCGATGATCGGCATCAACCTCTCCCGCTTCGCCGAGGAGATCATCCTCTGGAACACGCGCGAGTTCGACTTCGTCACCCTCGACGACGGTTATTCGACAGGGTCGAGCATCATGCCCCAGAAGAAGAACCCGGACATCGCCGAACTGGCCCGCGGCAAATCCGGGCGGCTGATCGGCAACCTCACCGGGCTGCTCGCAACGCTCAAGGGACTGCCGCTCGCCTACAACCGCGACCTGCAGGAAGACAAGGAACCTGTCTTCGACACCGTCGAACAGCTCGAAGTCCTCCTGCCGGCATTCACCGGGATGGTCGCCACTCTTCGCTTCAACATCGAACGGATGGCGCTGCTCGCGCCGCAGGGATTCTCTCTCGCGACCGACGTGGCCGAGTGGCTCGTCAAGCAGGGCGTCGCGTTCCGGGATGCCCATGAGATCTCGGGCGAACTCGTCCAGTTCTGCGAGGAGCGGGGGCTGGAACTGCACGAACCGTCGGATGAGGACCTGGCGAGCCTATCGCCGCACCTCACGCCGGCGGTCCGCGATGTGCTCACGGTCGCCGGGTCGATCAGCTCCCGCAACGGCGCCGGAGGAACGGCGCCGGACCGGGTCGCCGAACAGCGTCTCGCGTTGACCGAGCGAGTGCGGCTGTTGTCGCTGGCGCTTCGGGCGTAACGCTGCCGTGGTCGACCGCGCGTTCTTCGAGCGACCCGCGCTCGAGGCGGCCCCTGAACTGCTCGGGACGATTTTTCGTCACCGGACCGACGAGGGCACGGTCGCCGTGCGGATCACCGAGGTCGAGGCGTATGTCGGGCAGGGCATCGACCCCGGCTCCCATGCGTTCCGCGGCAAGACGAAACGCAACGCGAGCATGTTCGGTGAGCCCGGGCATCTCTACTGCTACTTCACCTATGGCATGCATGTGTGCGCCAACATGGTCTGCTCACCGAACGGTGAGGCATCCGGGATTCTGATCCGGGCAGGGGAGGTCGTCGAGGGCATCGAGCTTGCGCGGGCACGTCGGACCACCTCCCGCTCCGATAAGGATCTCGCTCAGGGCCCCGCGCGGCTGACGGTGGCGCTCGGCATCGCCCTCACCGACGATGGGAGCGATCTGTTCGCGCCACCGTTCTCGCTCGAGGCGGGGGATCAGGCAGCCGAGGTGCTGACCGGGCCACGCAC
>NZ_JAODMP010000031.1 GCF_025464835.1 Mycetocola sp.
ATCCAGACGAGAAGCACCTGCCATCGTTTCCGGATGCTCGATCCCACTCAAGCGGTCGCGAGGCTCGGCGGCGTCGCTCAGAAGCAGCGCATCCTCGCCCTCGGTGTACCGGCATCCGCTCTCCTCACCGCGGTTCGACGCGGTTCGTTGTTCCGTCCGATGCAAGGCTGGTACGCACTTCCGGATGCCGACTCGGACACCGTCAAGGCGGTTCGGCTGGGCGGATGCCTCGGCTGCGTCAGCGCGGCAGGTCGCCACGGTCTGGCAACGCCTCCGGGAAACCCGTTGCACGTGTGGGTACGACCGGGTTCATCCCGATTCAGGGCACCGAGCGACAAACACGTCCGGTTTGAACCATCGACCGACCGTAGCGCCATCCTGCATTGGAACCGGCTGCACGGCGTCTCGCGGCACACGCTCGTGCTTCCGTTGCACCTCGCGCTCTTCCAGATCGCGGAGTGCATGCCGCTGGATTATGCGGTGGCGATTTTTGACTCGGCGCTTCACCGCCACAAGATTTCGGCGAGTTCGCTTGCCTCGTTGATCTCCAGTTGGCCGGTGCGGCTGCACGCCGTTGCCGAGTTACTCGACGGCCGTGCGGAGAGCTTCCCGGAAAGCATATTTCGGGTTCGGCTGCACCTGGCCGGGCTGACCTGCAAGATACAGGTGCTGGCGCTGGATGCCTTCCGCCTGGATGTGGTCATCGGAGACCGCCTCCTCATCGAGATCAACGGGCTCCAGTACCACGGAGCGGACAGATTCGAACCTGATCACGCTCGTGGCGCGCTCCTCAGCGGGGTTGGGTTCATCATCCTGCGATTCACGTACTACCAGGTGCTCTTCGATTGGCCGACCGTGCTCGCGACCATCTCTGCCGCGATAGAGCGCGGGGACCACCGTTCACGTACGCGGTGAGAGGCGGTCGCATCCTTCCGTGGGGATTGCGCTTTTGCCGTACTCCAAATTCAGCACATCCTTGCGACACGCCGGGCCGGGAGCGCTCTCGTACGGCGTGTCGGCAAGGATTTGCTGAATTTGAGGTCGGCCTGCACTGCGGCGCCAGTCGAGGAACAGCACTCCAAGCCCGAACCCCATCGAGAGAAGGTAGAACACCGGCTCGAGCAACCCGGACACCACGACCAGCCAGTTGGTCGACCGGGTGGCCCGCCAGCCGCGCAGCATCACCGAGCGGGCGTTGCCGGCATCCAGCGCGCCGAGCGGACGATCCCGGCGGATGCCTGCACGATCGTCCCGGTCATTCCGCCAGCCTCCGCACGGGCACGCGGCGCGCCCACACCCAACCGGGCACGAACATCACGACCAGGTATCCGACGTGAGCACCTCCCGCGATGAACAGTGTCGGATGAGGGATCCGCATCGTCGTCGACTTGCCTGCACCGTTCGGCCCGAGAAGACCGAACGCCTTCCCCGGCTGCACCTCGAACGAGATGCCGTCGACCGCCGCGAAGTCCCTGTACTTCTTGACGAGGTTCTCCGCTGTGACGACTGCTGCCGGCACAGTCCCTCACCCTGGACCAGCCTCGGGACCCGGGGAAGGGCGGAGGTCAGTACGCGCTGATGCCGGCGCCGACGAGGGTGACACCGAGCACAAGGTAGAGCACGGTCATCACCGTCGGGCTGTTCCGGCCGAGCCAGTCGCGCAGCTCGACGAGCGGGCGGCGCCAGGCCTCGACGGCCGCCATCCCCCCGACGACGACGACGAGCATGCTCGACGCGGCGATGAGCACGAAGACGAGCAGCACGAGCATGGCCTCGCGCAACGGGAAGTGGGCTCCGCCGACGGTGAGCCCAGCGCCGACCGCGAGCGCGAGGTTCTTCGGCGCCAGGGCTGCGAGGCCGAACCCAAGCGCGAGCCCCTGGGGGACTGTCACTGTGTCGAGGGCCGCGACGAACGGGGGCAGCACCGGGGCCTTGCCCGGCTGCGGGCGAAGCCGCCACTCGCCAACCGCAAGGTAAAGCAGGTAAGCGCCGAGGAGCAGGAGAATCGTCCCTCCGACCAGACGGGAGGCACCAACCGTGCTCTCGGGGAGAAGACCGGCCAGAGTAGTGACCACCAGCACGGGCACGATCACGCCGAGCAGCCAGCCGCCGAGGAACCCGAGACCGGCAGCGTTGCCACGTGGGGAGAGCACCAGGGTGATCGCGGCGAGCAGGGGAATGGGGCTGAGGGCGATACCGAGCGCACTCGCGAGAATGTCGCCGATGATCGAACCCATACTGGTCTCCTTAGAAAGGCTTAGAGCCAGCATAATCATGCACCTCCGACGGGACGGCTCAACGGCACGTCTGTCAACATCGATTGACAGAGGGATGCGCGTCAACTAACGTTGACGCGCATGACTACAGGAACGATCGGAACCCTCGCCGCCGAAGCCGGGTCTGACGACCCGTACACAGCCCTGCGGGCGATCGCTAAACTTCATAAGGAACTCGATCGCGCCGAGGCAGTCGCAGTGCGCCGTGCGCGCAACGCGAACGCCTCCTGGCAGCTGATCGCCCTTGCACTCGGCGTGAGCCGGCAGGCCGTCCACAAGAAGTACGGCCGAAAGTAACCACTCGTTCCCCGTGAGGACCCGGATGTCATCCCCAACCACCACGCGCGCCAAACGCCGCTCGCCATTCGCGAAAGCGCGCCCGGAGGACGGGCCACGGGCACGATTCAGCGAGTTGCTCCCCTACCTCTTCGAGCACAAGCGGGTGCTCTGGTTCGTGATCGGGCTCAGCATCCTGGGGTCGGCGGCCTCGCTCGCCCAGCCGCTCCTCGTGAGCCAGGTGATCGGCGTCGTCGAACGGGGCGCTTCACTGGGCGGTCTGGTCTGGGGGCTGATCGCCCTCGTCATTTTCTCCGGCATCCTCGCCGGCTACCAGCACTACCTACTCCAGCGCACGGGCGAGGGCGTCGTGCTCTCGAGCAGGCGCCGGCTCGTGGCACGGATGCTGCACCTGCCCATTTCGGAATTCGACACCCGCCGCACGGGCGACCTGGTCTCCCGCGTCGGAAGCGACACGACGCTGCTCCGAGCCGTTCTCACCCAGGGGCTGGTCGAGGCGGTCGGCGGCAGCATCACCTTTCTCGGCGCGCTCATCGCCATGCTCATCATCGATCCCGTTCTACTCGGACTCACCTCCCTCGTCATTGCCGTCTCGATCGTCACCGTAACCCTGCTCTCCACCCGGATCCGCGTGGCCAGCCAGCGCGCCCAGGCGAAGGTCGGAGACCTCGCGGCGAGCGTCGAACGCGCGATCAGCGCCGTCCGCACGGTACGTGCCTCCAACGCCACCACCCGCGAGATCGCCACGATCGACGCCGACGCCACCGGTGCGTGGGACATGGGCATCCAGGTCGCCCGGATCTCCGCCCTCGTCGTCCCCGTCGCCGGCATCGCCATGCAGGTGTCGTTCCTCGTCGTGCTCGGCGTCGGGGGCTTCCGGGTGGCGAGCGGCGCGATCACCATCGCGAGCCTCGTCGCGTTCATCCTCTTCCTGTTCATGATGATCATGCCGCTCGGCCAGGCCTTCGGCGCGATCTCCGCGACGAACCAGGCGCTCGGTGCCCTCGGCCGGATCCAGGAGATCATCAACCTCCCGCTCGAGGACTCCTCGGATGCCGAGATCGCTGCGTCGGTGCCGACTCCCGGAATCGCATCGGCGGGCGCGCCAGCGATCGAGTTCGACGACGTCGTGTTCGCGTACCCGTCTGGAGCGGTGAAGGCCGATGAGGATCTCGATACGGCCGCAAGCGGCCTACTCGATCAGCGACAAGGAGACCCGGCCGCAAACGGCCTACCCGATCAGCGACAAGAAGACCCGGCCGCAAGCGGCCTACTCGATCAGCGACAAGAAGATAAGGCCGTAAGCGGCCTACTCGATCAGCGACAAGAAACCGAGACGGCCGTTCCCGCGGCCGGCGAACCGGTGCTCCGAGGCGTGAGCTTCACCGCCGCTCGCGGCCAGCGCACCGCGCTCGTCGGGCCGTCAGGGGCGGGCAAATCCACGATCCTCGGCCTCATCGAACGCTTCTACGACCCGGAGGCAGGGGCGATCCGTTTCGGCGGGGTCGACATCCGCACCATGCCGCGCACCACCCTGCGCTCGCAGATCGGCTACGTCGAGCAGGATGCGCCTGTGCTCGCCGGGTCGCTCCGCGACAACCTACTCCTGGCCTCCCCTGACGCGACCGACGAGGACTGCATCCGGGTGCTCCACGCCGTCAACCTCACCGAGGTGCTCGACCGCAACCCGAGTGGGCTCGACGCCGCGGTCGGAGAGGACGGCATCATGCTCTCCGGCGGGGAGCGCCAGCGCCTCGCGATCGCACGCGCCCTGCTCGCCGCACCGCCCATCCTTCTCCTCGACGAATCGACGTCGTCGCTCGACGGGGTCAACGAGCAGAAGATGCGCCTCGCCATCGACGCGGTCGCCGAGGACCGGACGTTGATCGTCATCGCGCACCGACTGTCGACCGTCGTGGACAGCGATTCGATCGTCGTGCTCGATCACGGGCGGGTCGTCGGAACCGGTACGCACTCCGAATTGGTCGCATCCGTGCCGCTCTACCGGGACCTTGCCAAGCACCAGTTGCTGGTCTGACGGACGCAATCAGGCTGGCGACGTCTGCCCAACACGAAAAAGCCCCCGTGTCGCACACTCAACAGGAGAAACCAGACCCGCTACTCCTGTTGAGCTGAGGGGCACCCGACTCAGCGAAACACCGCGAGGTGCCTGGAAGTGCTCCGAGACATCCCGCCAAGGTATCTCGAACCACTTCCAGGCACCTCGCGGCGCGTCCGGGTCAGGTCAGGAGGTGCGAAGCCGGTATCGAAGCGACGCCAACTCGGAGTTCATCGCCGGTGGAACCTTCTTGCCGAACTGCGCGAAGAACTCCTCGGTCAGGTCGGCCTCAGCCAGCCACGACCCCGGGTCGATGGCGAAGAGCTTCTCGAGCGCGTCCTCGGTCACATCCGTGCCATCGAGATTCAGGTCACCGGCCAGAGGGATGCGACCGACCGGGGTCTCTTTCGCGGACACGCGGCCCTCGATGCGCCGAACGATCCACTCAAGCACGCGGGAGTTGTCACCGAAGCCCGGCCACAGGAAGCTGCCGTCGTCGTCCTTGCGGAACCAGTTCACCTGGAAGATCCGCGGTGCACGGTCGAAGCGGAGCTTCTCACCGACCGTGAGCCAGTGACCCCAGTAGTCGGCCATGTTGTAACCGCAGAACGGGAGCATGGCGAACGGGTCGCGGCGGAGTTCGCCGACGGTACCTTCTGCTGCGGCCGTCTTCTCGCTGGAGATGGTGGCGCCCATGAAGACTCCGTGGCTCCAGTCGGTCGCCTCGACGACGAGGGGCACGTTGGTGGCCCGGCGTCCACCGAACAGGATGGCGTCGAGCGGAACCGCTTCTTCCCAGTCCTCGGCGATCTGCGGGCATTGGGCAGCGGCGACGGTGAACCGGGAGTTGGGGTGGGCGGCTGGGCGGCCGGAGTCCGGCGTCCAGTCGTTGCCTTGCCAGTCGACCAGGTGCGCCGGGGCCTTCTCGGTCAGCCCCTCCCACCAGACGTCACCGTCATCGCGCAGGGCGACGTTGGTGAAGATCGTGTTGCCCCACAGGGTCTCAACGGCGGTGACGTTCGTCGTTTCGCCTGTCCCTGGGGCGACCCCGAAGAACCCGGCCTCTGGGTTGATGGCCCACATCCGGCCGTCTTCACCCGGGCGCAGCCAGACGATGTCATCGCCGAGAGTTTCGACCCGCCAGCCCGGAACGGTCGGGCGGAGCATCGCGAGGTTGGTCTTGCCGCAGGCCGAGGGGAACGCCGCAGCGACGTGGTATTTCTTACCCTCCGGGGAGATGATCCGCACGAGCAGCATGTGCTCGGCCAGCCAGCCTTCGTCGCGCCCGATGACACTGGCGATCCGAAGCGCGAAGCATTTCTTGGCCAGGAGCGCGTTCCCGCCGTAGCCGGAACCGAATGACCAGACCTCACGTGACTCGGGGAACTGGACGATGTACTTGGTGTCATTGCACGGCCACGCCACATCCTCATCGCCGGTGCCGAGCGGGGCGCCGACCGAGTGCACCGCTTTGACCCACGATTCGCCGTCGGCGATGAGGTCGAGAACGGCATCGGAGGTTCGGGTCATGATCCCCATGGAGAGCACCGCGTAAACCGAGTCGGTGATCTGCACCCCGAGCTGCGAGAGCGGGCCGCCGACGCGTCCCATCGAGAACGGGACGACGTACATCGTGCGACCGCGCATGCTGCCGGCGAAGACCCCGTCGAGTTCTTCTCGCATGGAGTCCGGTGCCTGCCAGTTGTTGGTGGGGCCAGCGTCTTCCTCGCTCTCGGAGCAGATGAAGGTGCGCGCTTCCACCCGGGCGACGTCGCTCGGGGCACTGCGGGCCAGGTAGCTGTTGGGGCGCCACTCGGGGTTGAGTTTGATGAGTTTGCCCTCGGCGACCATCTGCTTCGTCAGCAGGTCGCTTTCACGCCGTGACCCGTTGCACCAGACGACAGCGTCTGGCTGGGTGAGCGCCGCGATCGAGTCGACCCAGTCGCGCAGGGCCTGCAGGGGTGCGGATGCGGCGTCCGGGGTTCCGTTGGGAATGAGCGTCTCGCGCGGGGCGATGGCTTCGGCATGGCCGGTCGTTGTCTCGGTCTCACGGCTGATTTCGGCGATGCTCATATCCTCTGGGCTCCTCTGTCCTTTGGGCGTGCTTCCACGATGCCGCAGAAATCGGCGGAGATAACGCGATTCCGGGTGTTAAGAATCGCAGTTTTTGCTATATCGTGAAGGAATGAATCGAACCGGGTCCGATCTTTCGACGCTGGGGCATCGCATCCGCCACTTTCGGACCCAGCGCGGCCTCACCCTTGATGAGCTCGGGGAACGGGTCGGCCTCGCCGGCAGCCAGCTCTCTCTCATCGAGAACGGCAAACGGGAGCCGAAGCTCTCGACGCTGCAATCCATCGCCGCCGCGCTCGACGTCGAGCTGACCGATCTCCTTGCCGCAGAGCCACCGAACCCGCGTGCGGCCCTCGAGATCGAGCTGCGTCAGGCCCAGCAACGACCGCTGTACACCGAACTCGGGCTCCCAGCGGTGAAGCCGAACAAGGGCATGACCGACGAAGCCCTCCTCGCGCTCGTCGGCCTGCACCGCGAGCTGCAGCGCAAGGCGACCGAGGCCATCGCCACCCCGGAGGAAGCTCGCCGTGCGAACACCGAACTTCGGGAGTGGATGCGCGAACGAGACAACTACCTGCCCGAGATCGAGGACCTGGCCGAGACGAGAATCCGCGCGGCTGGGCACGTGCGGGGCGCGGTCACCCACCGCACCGTGAGCATCATGGCCGAGCAACTGGGCTTCAGTCTCATCTACGTCAACGATCTGCCGCACTCCGCACGGAGCGTGACCGACCTCGCCAACGGACGCATCTACCTCCCACCGGCGTCGATCCCGGGCGGGCACGGCTTGCGGTCGATGGCGTTGCAGGCGATGGCGCACCGATTGCTCGATCACGCGCAGCCGACCAGCTATGCGGCGTTCCTGCGCCAGCGTCTCGAGATCAACTACTTCGCCGCCTGCTGCCTCATGCCTCAGGAGGCAGCGGTTGGCTTCCTCAGCCAGGCCAAACGCGACAGGAACCTGGCCGTCGAAGACTTCCGGGATGCCTTCGGCGTCACCCATGAGGCGGCCGCGCTGCGCTTCACGAACCTCGCGACGCACCACCTCGACATGCCGCTGCATTTCCTGCGGGTGTCGGAAGACGGGTCCCTCGCCAAGGGTTATGAGAACGACGGCCTCCCCCTGCCCGCGGACGTCACCGGCGGGATCGAAGGGCAGCTGGTGTGTCGCAAGTGGAGCGCGCGCAGCGCTTTCGAGCGCACCAACCGCACGACGGAGCTCTACCAGTACACCGACACTCCGGTCGGCACCTACTGGTGCGCGACGCAGACGGGCACCACGAGCGCCGGTGAGTTCTCGATCTCGGTCGGCGTCCCGTTCAACCAGGCGAAGTGGTTCCGGGGGAGGGAGACCACCAACCGCGCGGCCTCTTCGTGCCCGGATCCGTCGTGTTGCCGACGCCCGCCGAGCGAACTCGCGGAGCGCTGGCTCGGCAACGCATGGCCGAGCGCCCGGCTCCACGCCCACGTTCTCTCGCCCCTGCCGAGCGGCACCTTCCCCGGTGTCGACGACAGCGAGGTGTACGACTTTCTCGAGCGACACAGCGGGAGCTGACACCACCAGCACTCGGGCAAATCGGGGGCATGCAGACCTGGATCCCGCCCCTGATCCTCGGCACGATGACCTTCGGCGACACCGCGGACGAGGCGTCAGCCGCCGAACGTGTCGGCGCACCTTCGCCAGAACATCGAGGCGTTCGGTCGGGGCCCGCTCCCCGCAGACCTGTCAGCAGCAGCGGATGCCGTCGCTGACGACCTCCGCAGGCCGATGCCTGCTTACAATCGCTGATCCCCCGGTGCTAAGGTCGCGGCATGCCCGAGAACGCGCAGGAACCCACTCACGAAGAGAACCGCCACGACCAGCTGACGAGCGCCCCGGAGTCGACTGAAGCTGACGCCGCCCCGCGGATCGAGGTCAGCGAGGGCGAGAACGGCGCGACCCGGATCGACATCGCCGATGACGCCCCGGTGCGGCCGAGCGACCCGACCAGCTGACGCCCCGGCCGAAGGGGCTCGGTTTCGCGCGCCACGATTGCCGCAGTCCAGCCCGCTAACCGCCCAAGGCCCACATCGCCACAGCGCTCGCGGCGGCGACGTTGAGCGAGTCGATGCCGTGTTTCATCGGGATCCTCACGACGGTGTCGGATGCCGCGATCGCAGCATCCGTGAGTCCGTCTCCCTCCGCGCCGAGCACGAGAGCCAGCCGTTCGTGGTCGGCGCTGTGCATGTCGCGCAGGCTGACGGCATCCGGGGTGAGGGCGAGCGACGCCACGTGGAATCCGTGCCGGGTGAGCAGCGCCCGGGTGTCGGCCCAGTCCCCCACCCGCGTCCACGGCACTTGCAACACGGTGCCCATCGACACCCGGATCGACCGGCGGTAGAACGGGTCTGAGCACCGGGGAGTGACCAGGATGGCATCCGCGCCGATCGCGCCGGCCGACCGGAAGATGGCTCCAACGTTGGTCGGGTCGGCGACGTCCTCAAGGATCACGACGCGGCGAGCGCCGGCGAGCAGCTCGTCCGGGTCTGGCAGCGCCGGGCGATGCATCGACGCGATAAGCCCGCGATGCAGGACGTACCCGGTGAGTTCTGCGAGGAGTTCGCCGGGGCCGACGAAGATGGGCACGTCGGTGTCGCCGAGCAGCTCGAGCGCGGCGTCGACGGTGCCGCCGAGCGCCAGCACCGACCGGGGCCGGTGGCTCGCCCTGAGTGCACGTTCGAAGACGAGAAGAGACTCGGCCAGGTACAGGCCGTGCCCGGTGCCCCGAGCCTTCTTCAGGGCGACGTCGGTGGCGTGGGCGTAATCCACGAGCCGGGGGTCGGCGAGGTCGGAGATCTCGAAAACGGGCACTCCGCGAGTTTAGCGAGCGCACGGACTCCCCCGGACAGCGATGACCTTCGCTGACCTTCGATGACCGCTCGATCAATCGCGCGGATCACCGAGCGAGCTGGCAGTCACCGTCGGCGCCGACGGTTTCTCATACACCCGGGAGGGTGACGTCAACGAGGGCTTCACACTCGGCGACACGCTGTAGCTTGCGGCATCCGCGTCTCGTGGTGGGACGAGCGGGTGTGCCCCTCAGTCGCCGTCGCTCGAGACGAGGACGGCGCCGGCGTGGCCCATCTCAGCGATCGCCGCGTCGCTCGTCTCCCGCGCCACTCCGGCGATGAGGTCGGTGAAGACGCGCACATGCCTGCCGTGGTCGACAGCGTCCAGGACGGATGCCCGCACGCAATAGTCCGTGGCGATCCCGGCTACGTCGATCTCGGTGACACCATGCTCCTCGAGCACTTCGGTGACGGTGGCGCCGTCAGAGGCCCCGCCGTCGACATGGCCGTCGAAGATGGAATAGGCCGGTTCACCCTGCCCCTTCTTCACGTGCATCGTGATCCGGGACTGGTCGAGGGAGGGGTGGTATTCGGCGCCCGGCGTGCCGGCGACGCAGTGCGGAGGCCAGGTGTCGAGAAAGTCCGGTTCCTCGCCGACGGGGGCGAAGTGGCCTCCGTTGTCGCCGGCGGCGTTGTGCCAGTCACGGGACGCGATCACCAGGCTGTAGGTGTCCGCGGCACGGTCCAGAAAGGTGGTCAGGTGAGCGGCGACGGCGGCACCGC
Source organism: Mycetocola sp. (assembly GCF_025464835.1). GTDB lineage: Bacteria > Actinomycetota > Actinomycetes > Actinomycetales > Microbacteriaceae > Mycetocola_A. The sequence continues at coordinate 10,318 of NZ_JAODMP010000031.1, forward strand.
CGTCGACACCGAGCGCACCGCCCTCGGTGAAATCGTTCTGCACGTCGATGATGAACAGCGCCTTGGTCATGGAGGTCTCCCGGTCTGAGCAGTCGAACCCAGCGTACCGCCGGGGTTCGGGCGCTGTCTGCCCGGTCTTCGGCTGCGGTGTCTGTGCCCTCGACGCTCGACGCTCGACGCTCGACGCTCGACCCACACCGGAGGCACACTCAACAGGAGGAATGCGCGCCTCCGGGCCCGCGTCTCCTGTCGAATGTGCACGGCTACGTGTTGGACAACCTTTCGCCACAGCGATAGAACGCCGTCGCCAGGGTGTCGATGGCTGTGCGGGCGTTCGTACCGACCTGTCCGGTGGCGAAAATGGCGAAGACCAGCCTCGAGCCGTCGCCCGCATCGATCATGCCGGTCAGCGTGTACGCCGACGAGATGGACCCTGACTTCGCACGCACGTGCCCGCGCGCCACGGCGTTATCGCCGAAGAACCGGTTCGAGTAGTTGAGGGTTCCGGATTCCCCGGCGACGGGCAGCCCATCGCGGAGGATCCCGAGTGTGCCTTCGCCGGCAGAGATCTGGAGGAACAGGGACGTGAGATACGACGGGGCGACGGCATTGTTACGGCTCATCCCCGAACCGTCGGCAATCCGCAGCCCCGACGTGTCGATCCCGTACACGTCGAGCGCCTGCGGGATCGCCACGGCAAGGGCGTCGATCGTGTTCCCCACGCCGAGCCTGATGGCGACGTGTCTGGCCACCATTTCGGCAAGCGAGTTGTCGGACGGGATCAGGAACTGCGCAATCAACGTCGACAGCGGCTGCGACGAAACGGATGCCAGTTCGCCGGCTTCCGCAGGCGCCGCGCCGTGTTCCACCGCGGCTCCTGGGAAGTATGCGCCGAACGCCGCCCCTGCCCGGCCGACCGGGTCGTCGCCGCGCGGGGACAGGAAGACGCGGGGATTCGAGCGGTCGGCGTCGACCTGCAGCGCGGTGATGTGGGAGAGCCAGCCGGTGCCGCGCTCGGTGGGCGGCCAGGTGTCGCCCCAGGTCTTGCCGCCGAAGTAGCTCGAGTCGAGAACGATCCGGGTGATCGGTGTGCCGGGGTACCGTGCCTCCCACGCGGCCCTGGTCTTCGCGGCGAGCTCGTCGAGGTGGGCTGCGCCCGTGTAGACCGGTTCCTGCCCGGAGGGCAGCCGGGTCAGGGTGAGGTCTCCCCCGCCGACGAGCACGAGGGTGCCGGGTTCCGCTCCGGCGACCACACGGGTGGATGCCCGGAAGTCCGGCCCGAGCACGGAAAGCGCCGCCGCCGCGGTGAGGACTTTCAGCGAACTCGCCGTCTGCGAAGCGGTGTCGGCGTCTCGCTCGAACAGCACCTGGCCGTCAGCCTGGAGCACCTGCGCCTGCAGCTTCCCGAACCGGCTGTCGCCGAGCAGCCAGGCGACCGAGCACGTGCGCAGCTGCGACGGGGGCTGTTCCGCCGTCGGCGCCGGGCGGGGCGGCACGGTCCGGGTCGGGGCGACTGGTGCCGCGACGACGGGCGAGACCACCGGTGCGGTTGGTGCTGTCGCTGCTCCGACCGCGACAGCACCTCCGCCCAGTAGAGCGAAGGCAGCGACCGAAGCGGTGACGAGCCATCCGGTGCGGTGTCGCCGCGCGCCGATGCCGCCTCGTCGGTGGGCGATCACGCGCGCGCTCGAGGTCGCATCCGTTCCCGGGAACGGAGCGGCCAGCTGGTTCTCACCCGGCTCGCCGGGAACGGAGTTCCGCACGCGGCGATGCTACCCGCCCAGGAGCGAGCGGTGGCGGTTCATTCGCTCGGGTAGACGACGCCGATCTGACGGCGGATGTCGTCGAGGGTGTGCATGATCGACACCGTTTCCGAGTGCGGCAGCACGTCGGACTGCAGTTCACCGGCGGCGACCAGCCGTTCGAGTTCGAAGGCCTGGAACTGCATCCCCCGGCCGACGACGTTGGAGGTGTACGACTCGAGCACGTCGTTGGCGTTGTTGTAAACCGTGAACGAGCTCGCCGAGTACCAGACAGAGTCGATATCGATGCGCCCCTCGGTCCCGATGACGCTCGCCACGTTGGGGCCGTGGGCGTCGCTCGCCGACAGCGTCGTGGCGATCCGGTCGTCGTCGTAGGTGAAGATGGTGGCGACGGATGCATCGGCTCCGGTCTCGCGGAACGTGGCGGATGCCGTGACCTGCGCCGGGGTTCCGAAGACGGAGCTGGCGAAGGAGATCGGGTAGATTCCGAGGTCGAGGAGGGCGCCGCCGCCAAGCTCGAGGGCGTTGATCCG
>NZ_JAODMP010000009.1 GCF_025464835.1 Mycetocola sp.
TGGAAGGCGTCACCCGGGCACTACCGCAACATCACGCAGGCCTCAGCCAACACACTGGGCATCGGGGTCGCTGCAGACAGTTCCGGGCGCCTGTACTTCACGCAGAACTTCGCCACCAACCCCGCAGGTTCGGTTTCCTCTGCGCCTGTGTCAAGCGCCCCGGCGACGACACCGGCCCCCGCGCCGGTCGCCAGCACGCCGTCGACGAGAACCACAGCGGACTTCTTCGCCTGGGCACGCACGTTCGGGTCTCGCTAACAACGCCGAAATCCCAACACCCCGCAGGGCGCTGGAGCGTTTTGCGGGGTGTCGAGTTTTAGGGGGTCGATGGTCCGGAGGGCCGTCGACCCCCTCACTGTTCGAGCTGAGGAGCACAATGCTCCAGCGCCCGCTACTTGCCTACTCGAAAGCTTCAGGCGGCGGGCAGGCACACACGAGGTTCCGGTCCCCATATGCGTTGTCGACTCTGCGCACCGGCGGCCAATACTTGGTCCGCACCAGTGACTTGACCGGGTACACCGCCTGCTCTCGGGTATAGGCGTGATCCCACTCCCCTTCGATCACCGATTGGGCGGTGTGTGGTGCGTGCACCAGCGGGTTGTCGTTCGCGGGCCACGCGCCGGCGCCGACGGCATCCGCTTCGGCCTTGATCGCGATCATCGCGTCGATGAACCGGTCGATCTCTGCGAGGTCTTCGCTCTCGGTCGGTTCGACCATGAGCGTCCCCGCGACCGGGAACGACATGGTCGGTGCGTGGAAGCCGTAGTCGATGAGGCGCTTGGCCACGTCGTCGACGGTCACTCCGGTGGCTTCCCGAAGCGGACGCAGGTCGAGGATGCACTCGTGGGCGACGAGCCCGTTGTCGCCGGTGTAAAGCACCGGGAAGTGCTCCCGCAGCCGCACAGCGATGTAGTTCGCCGCGAGCACGGCCGCACCCGTGGCCTGCTTCAGACCCTCCGCGCCCATCATGCGCACGTAAGCCCACGAGATCGGGAGGATGCTGGGGCTGCCGTATGGCGCCGCCGACACCGGTCCGCCGGTGTGCGTGTACGACCCGTGGTCGTCGCGCTGCGTCATCGGATGCCCGGGAAGGAACGGAGCGAGGTGCGCCTTCGCCGCGACGGGACCGACACCGGGCCCGCCTCCACCGTGCGGGATGCAGAACGTCTTGTGCAGGTTGAGGTGTGAGACGTCGCCGCCGAAGTCGCCGAACCGGGCGTAGCCGAGCAGCGCATTGAGGTTGGCGCCGTCGACGTAGACCTGGCCGCCCGCATCGTGCACGGCCTGGGTGATCGCCGTGACCTCGTGCTCGTAGACGCCGTGCGTCGACGGGTAGGTGATCATGAGAGCGGCGAGCGACTCGGCGTGCTGCGCGACCTTCGCCCTGAGGTCATCGAGATCCACGTTGCCGTTCTCGTCACAGGCGACGACGACGACTTTCATGCCGGCGAGAACAGCGGATGCCGCGTTTGTGCCGTGTGCGCTGGACGGAATCAGGCAGACGGTGCGGTCCGCATCGCCGTTCGCGCGGTGGTAGCCACGGATGGCGAGCAGCCCGGCAAGTTCCCCCTGACTGCCGGCGTTCGGCTGCAGGGAGACGGAGTCGTACCCGGTGACCTCGGCGAGCCAGGTCTCGAGCTGTTCGATCAGGCCGAGGTAGCCAAGGACGTCCGCTTCGGGAGCGTACGGATGTAGCGACGCGAACTCCGGCCACGTGATGGCTTCCATCTCGGTTGCCGCGTTGAGCTTCATCGTGCACGAGCCCAGCGGGATCATGCCCCGGTCGAGCGCGTAGTCCCGATCGGCCAGCTGCTTGAGGTAGCGCATCATGGCGGTCTCGGAGTGGTGTGTGTTGAACACCGGGTGGGTGAGGTACTCGCTCGTCCGCACCAGGTCCTCCGGTATCCGGGTGGAACCTGCGTCGCCCGTTTCCGCGAAGGATCCCTCGGCGGAGAAACCGAACGCCGCGACGACAGCGCGGAGCTCATCGGCGGTTGTGGTCTCGTCCACCGAGATCCCGACGGTCGCGTCATCGACGAGGTGCAGGTTGATCCCCAGTTCACGCGCGCGCTCGACGATCGTCGACGCCGCCCCCGCCACGTGCACCCGGAGCGTGTCGAAGAAGGTGTCACTCTCCAGCGTCAGGCCGTAACCGGTGAGAACGGTGGCCAGGGCGTCGGCGCGGGCGGCGGTTTCCGCGGCGATCCTCCGGATGCCATGGGGGCCGTGATACACGGTGTACATCGACGCCATGACGGCGAGCAGCACCTGTGCGGTGCAGATGTTCGAGGTGGCCTTCTCGCGGCGGATGTGCTGCTCACGCGTCTGCAGCGTGAGCCGGTACGCGGGGTGCCCCGCGGCATCCTGGCTGACACCGACGAGGCGCCCGGGCAGCTGGCGCTCGAGCCCCTTGCGCACGGCCATGTACCCGGCGTGCGGTCCGCCGAAGCCCATCGGAACTCCGAGTCGCTGGCTGGTGCCAACCGCGATGTCAGCACCCAGCTCACCCGGGGAGGTGAGCAACGCGAGAGCGA
>NZ_JAODMP010000018.1 GCF_025464835.1 Mycetocola sp.
AGCACCAGGCGAGCAAGGCCTCTCCAACGCCGGAGACTCGGTCGACGACGCCGGCTTCGGCGACGACCAGGGCATCGGCGACGGCACTGGACTCGGCGACGGTAACGGGAACACGGGCCAGTCGCCGGACGAGAGCCCGCAGTAGCGGCGCCGATGCGCCCGGTTCGGGCGCACTCACGTGGTGCGCCGCATGACCGCGTCCGAACCGGGTGATGACGTACTCCGGATGCGTCACGCGGCACCTGCCGCCCCTCCCCGCGGCAGTGCCACCGGGTCGAGGAGCGTTCCGGTGAGCGTGCGCACCCACCACGCGCCGGTAGCCCGGTGTTCGGCCGGTGTGGAGTAGCGGTAGCGGAACGCGCGGGCTCGGATCCAGCGGGGCGGAGCATCCGGGAACGGATTCCTGCCCATCAACCGGAGCGTGCGCCTGTCGCCCTCGAGCAGTTTCACGACGAGCATCTGGAACCACCGGGCGTCCGACGAGCCGAGCGCGAGAAACCACATCAACCAGTCAAGCCTCAGGTGGTACGGCGCGACCTGCGGCGGCATCCGTTTCACATCACCCGGTTTGCCCTTGAACTCGTACGGGATCCACTCCGACGACGGCCCCGGCCGTTCATCCGAGCACCCCTCGACGACGATCTCGATGCGGACCTTCGTCACCGTGCCGAATGCTCCATACGCGTTGACGAGGTGATACCGGTTGAAGCTCGCGTTCATCAGCTGATGCCGGGCGAACAGGTTGGCGAGCGGCCGCCAGCTCAGCACCAGCAGGAATGCGGTCACCGCGATCACGAGCGCGTCGAACCACACCGGCGTCAGCGGATACTCGGTTTTCAGGCCGTCGAAGGCGAACACCGTGCGAATCGTTCCGTCGTCGATCGCGCAGAACGCGAGCACGATGGTGATCCAGTTCAACCAGGCGAAGTTTCCGGTGAACACAAGCCACAACTGGGTGAGGACGATGAACGTCGCCGCAACGGATGCCACCGGTTGCGGCGCGAACAGAAAGAACGGCACGACGAGTTGCGCGAAGTGACTGCCGAGCACCTCACAGCGATGGAACCATTTCGGCAGGTGGTGAACGAACCAGCTGACCGGGTTCGGCATCGGCTGGGTCTCATGGTGGAACATCAGGGCGGTGAGGTCACGCCATTCGCGCCCGCCGCGCATCTTGATCATGCCGGCGCCGAACTCGAGCCGGAACACCAGCCAGCGCAGGAACAGGATCACCAGCAACGGCGGCGCCACCTGGTCCGAACCGAGGAACGCGACCACGAATCCCGCTTCGAGGAGCAGGCTCTCCCAGCCGAAACCGTAGAACGTCTGGCCGATGTTCACGATCGAGAGATACAACGCCCACACCACGAGGAACGCGATCATCGGAAGCCATGGCGGCCCGGACTGCGGCAGACCAGCGATGAGGGTCGCCGATATACCCGCGCCGACGGCCGCGACACCGAGGAGGCGATCGTCGCTGTAGCCGCGATGGAACAGGCTGGGGAACTGCTTGAAACTGACGCGACGCAGGAACCACGGCGCCGGCAACAGCCCCCGTTCGCCCAGGAGCGCCGGGAACTGGTTGGCCGCGGACACGAACGCGATCAGGTACAGCGCCGCAATGCCACGCTGAAGGACCTGGCGGGCGAGCTCATAGTCCTCGGCGGCGAACCACTCCATCACAAGCCGACGGTAGACCCGTGGCGATTCCGCTTCAACGGGTTGAGTTCAGCGCGGGCATCCCCCTGGCCGCGACGGGTTCCGGCGAGGAATCGACCGTATCCTCTCGCAAAAACGCTCGAACGAGAAGAGGTAGCCCTCGAGCCGGCGTCAGTGCCATCATCGACGAAATCGGGATCGGTTTCCTGACCGCCCGGAAGGGACACGTCATGGCACGAGTGAGCAAGAACGAGAAGACGGCGAAAGACGCGCTGAAGAATGCCCGCGAGGCAATCAAAGCCGCAACCAAGGCTGCCCAGAAGTCAAACAAGAGTGCGCGTAAGGATGCCGGCGGCTTGAAGGGAGCACTCGAGAAGGGCCTCGCCGCCTCACCGAAGCGGACCGCCACAGTGAAGAAGGCAGACGCTGGCGCCAAAGCCAAGGGCCTCAAGGGCACCAAGGCGGCCGAGGATGCCACGAAGACCAAGTCTGCAAAGAAGGACAAGGGCACGAGCGCGGCGTCCACGAAACTCGGCAAAGAGGCGAAACTCGGCAAGCTCGCCGGCAAAGACAAGACGCTCAAGGCGAACGCCACCAAGCCGGGCAAGAACATGAAGTCGGGTAAAGACGCCAAGCCAGGCAAGGAAGCGAAGGTGAGCAAGACCGCCGCGAAGGTGCAGGGCACAAAGCCCGCCCGTGAAGCCAAGACGGCCATCGTTTCCAGGCTGACGGCGCCTTCGACCGCCTCGTCATCGGCACCGGTGACCGCGAAAAGAGGACGGCGCAAGTCGACCGAACCAACGCTGCTCCAGTTGCGGGCACAGGCGAAGTCGGCCGGGCTCTCCGGCTTCTCACGTCTGAACAAGACAGATCTGCAAAACCTGCTCGGCCAACGCTAGGGCTTCTCCGACCACGCCGTTCTCACGAATTCAAGGAGGGTCGCTATGACGTTCAGCGACGACGAAATCGCAACTCCCGCGACACGAACAGTCCCAACCAACACGTTCATCCCCGCCGACGACGCGGATATGAAGACCATTGCCGGCCTCGTGAAATCAGCGAAGATCGCCCTCGTGACGACCATTACCGCGAGTGGTCACCTGCACAGTCGCCCGCTGGCCGCCCAGGAGATCGACTTCGACGGGGACCTGTGGTTCTTCACGCAGGATCCGAGTTCGAAGGTCGAAGACATCCGCAGGAACAACCAGGTCAACGCTGCATTCGAATCGGGAAAGGGATACCTCTCGGTCGCCGGGACCGCGAGCGTCGTCCACGACAGGGACAAAGTCGACGAGCTCTGGACCCCCGCCGTGGAAGCCTGGTTCCCGGAGGGCAAGGACGACCCGACAGTGGCGCTCATCAAGGTGACAGCCGAGTCGGCTGAATACTGGGCATCGAACGAACCGGGGGTGGTGACGGCGTTCAAGATCGCCAAAGCCATCGTCACGCATTCCCAACCGGATGTCGGCGAGAACAAGTCGGTGGACCTCTAGAGAACTCCCTGGGCTCAGGCCACCAGGTAGTCTTCGGCGGCGATCCAGCGAACCCCGCGTTTGTGGCTGAGTAACTGTGCGCGCACCGGGAGACCTTCCCCGGTGCAGGCGCGCTGCAGGTGCCGCGCCCAGGCGCAGTCATGGGGAGTGAGGCTGTCGCTCGCGTAGCGTTCCCAGACGAAGATCACCTGCGTCGCTCTGGCAACGTCGGCGATCTCTTTCAGGCTCGCCGCAAAAGACTCGGCGTTCCCGCCGCCCGGCGACTCCGGATAATCCGCGATCGGCATGACCAGGGGCACCTGGACATGGTCTGCGTAGAGGAACAGCATCCACACCTGCCGGGTGCACGCGCGCCCCACCAGCGCCTGCACGCGCTGCTCGATGAGCTCGTCGGTGACGAGCGGTACGTTTCTCGCCGTTTCGGCGCTGATGTCGGTCATGCTGACCATCGTGACGAACGCGCCGGTCCCGGCCAGCCGCATCCGTGTTTCTGTGGAGAAACGGATGCCTGTGGACAACTCCGTTCAGGTCGGCAGCATGACCGCAGACATCCCCGCACACCTCGTGCACCTGCGCACCGAGCCGAACTTCGGCAGCCTCGCCACCGTGCGGCAGGACACCACGGCCCCAGTGAACCCGATGTGGCTCGAGTACGACGGCGCGCGCCTGCCGTTCACCCACACGTCGAAGCGGGCAAAGTTCCGCAACCTGCAGAAGAACCCGTCGATGGCGCTTGCCGTTGTCGACCCAGAAAATCCGCAGAGTCACATCGCGGTACGGGGCGTACTGGCTGCGGTGCGGGACGACCCCACCGGCGACTTCTCCGTGCGGCTCGGCAAGCGATACGGCAAGCGGTACGGCAAGGCGACCCAGGAAGCGCCGCCCGACACAGCAGACCGGGTGATCCGCGTGATGAGGATCGCCCGGTGCATGGGCGCTGAAGCCGGGCATCCGCAGCCCAGGATGACCGCGGATGCCCCGCAGCACTACGCGGTCTGTCGCTCGTGCTCGCCCTCGGCGATCTCCTCGACGAGCTTCGCGTTGAACGCGGGCAGGTCGTCGGGCGTGCGGCTCGAAACCAGACCACTGTCGACGACGACTTCTTCGTCGACCCAGTTCGCGCCAGCGTTGACCAGGTCGGTCCTGAGGCTGGGGTAACTGGTCAGTTCACGACCGCGAACCACGTCCGCTTCGACCAGCAACCAGCCGCCATGGCAGATGACACCGACGGGTTTGTGATCCTCGAAGAATGAGCGGGCGAGGCTGACGGCAGCCGAGTCCATGCGCAGGTGGTCGCCGTTCACCACTCCACCGGGCAGAACGAGAGCATCGAACTGGTTCGAGGATGCGTCGGCAGCTCGAACGTCGACCTCCTGAGTGTGACCCTCCTTGCCGGTGAGCGTTCCGAGCTCAGGGGCGACGAGAACGGCGCTCGCGCCGGCATCCGTCACCGCCTGCCATGGGCTGGTCAACTCCGAGTCTTCGAAACCGTCCGTGAGGAGGAAGGCGACCTTCTTGCCTGAAAGCGTGTTTGTCATGGTGCTCCTTTCCGGTTGGCTACGTTACGTGGGCATCCACCGGGTTCGAAGGCCCTTGACGCACTGCTCATGGAACGACTAACCGTTGCATGGTTGGGGCGCACAACCCCGCCAATCCGGGGCCCCCATTCGTCGTACTGAGGCGTTCTTGCAGCACGGCGGTGACTCTGGCGGCGTTATGCGCCAGGTGAGCGGATGCCGCGGAGGGCGAAGCACCCCGGAGTCACTTCGCCAGCGCGTCCAGCACGGCATCGATGGCTTCGTTGACGATGTCGCTCGCGTACGGTTCGGCCAGAATGGCCCTCGCCCGGCGCGCGAACCGTTCAGTGTCACCCTGACCGGATCGGAGCGGCCGCAGCGGGGCGAGGATCGCGGCGCGCCGCAGCCAGACATTGTTCTCCGCAATCCACCGATCGAGCGTCGCCAGCGCCCGGCTGCGGCCTGCATCGTCGAGCCGCTCGATCATCGGGCCTACGACATCGGTGGCAAGCGGGTCGACGAGGGAGCGCACCCGACCCTCCCGGATGAAGCCTTCAATACGGGTGAGGTCAAAGTTGTCGAGCATCGACACGTTCGACTGAAGCAACACGACCGCGGCGAGCCGACGCTCGAACACCGGAACGTCCCACAGTTCGGAGGCGAGGGCAGTGACCTCGTCATGGGACATTCCGCGGAACTTCCGGGATGCATCCCGCACGGTGCCGCGCACCGCACCGACCGAGGCGCCGTACGACCGCAGACCGCTCGCCCCTCGGTCGTCGACAGGCGGAGTCCACGCGGTTTCGCGCTGCAGGGCCGCGTCGATGAACTCCCCGGCCGCACTCATGCGACCATTCTTGCCGACCGTCGTCGGCTACGACAGGTCAGGAGTTCGATTCGGTCTGCGCGAGGGCCCCTGGGTTGAATCGGTGCTCCGGGTCGATGGTTCCCAGGATGCGGGCCATGATGCGGTCGAGGTCGTCGACATCCTCCGCCGAGAGCGGATCGATGACGTTCTCCCGAACATTGGTGACGTGTCCAGGAGCCGTGTCGACCACTTTCCCCAGGCCGGCATCGGTCAGCCGCGCATTCGTGGCCCGCCGGTCCTCGACGCAGGGGGTGCGCTCGATGAAGCCGCGCTTCTCCAGCCGGGAGACGACGTGGGAGAGACGAGGGAGCGTCGCGTTGGTCGCCGATGCGAGCCCCGTCATCCGCAGGGTGCGGTCCGGCGCCTCAGAGAGCATCGCGAGCACGAAGTACTCGAAGTGGCTCAGCTCGGCGTCGCGCTGCAGCTGGGAGTCGAGTAACCCTGGCAGGAGTTCGACCACAGCGACGAACTTCTTCCACGCCCGAAGTTCTTCGGCATTGAGCCAGCGCACGTCATTCATGAATACATTCTATCCAATACTTGACGCTACAACCAACTATCGCTAGCGTTGCTTGTATCAACAACCAATCGGGCTGGCGCCCGGACAACTGAGGAGATCACCATGACGAACGTCACCATCATCGGAGCCGGCAACATGGGCTCGGCCGTCGCAGGGATCGCCCTGGCCGGCGGCAACGGTGTTCAGGTCCTGGCCCGCGAGGCCGACAAAGCAGAAGTCAACCCGCAGGTAACCGCCGGGGTGGTCGGTGACACCATCACCGGTGACGTCGTCGTCTTCGCACTGCCATACCCGGCGGTGTCCGAGGTTCTCGACACCTACGCCGGACAGCTCGACGGCAAGATCCTCGTCGATCTCACGAACCCGCTCGACTTCTCCACCTTCGATGACCTCGTCGTGCCTGCCGACAGCTCGGCTGCCGCCCAGTTCGCCGCCCAGGTGCCAGGAGCCCACGTTCTGAAGGCACTCAACACCAACTTCGCGGCCACCCTGACGACCGGCTCGGTCGGCGACGCGACGACCACCGTGCTCATCGCCGGGGACGACGCGGACGCCAAGGCCACCTTCGCGGCCATCATCGAAGGCGGCGGACTGAACGCCGTTGACGCCGGTTCGCTCAAGCGCGCCCGCGAGCTCGAAGCCCTCGGCTTCCTGCAGCTGACCCTGGCCGCCGGAGAGAAGATCTCCTGGGCCGCCGGTTTCGCACTCATCAAGTAAGGACACAAGCATGTTCTGATGGCCCCGGTCCGCTACCACGGGCCGGGGCCATCGTCATCAGAAGCGCGGGCCGCCGGGGCAAGAAGCAACCCGCCCCTCTCAGCAACCTCCGCCCGTAGAATGGTCAGGCAGCGGTGGTCTCCGTCGTGCCGCTGGCGCTCCGCACAGCGCATTCTCCGCCCCACAAGGGCGACCATTCGGGAAGGGTGGCGATTTGACGTCAGTTAACAAGCATCACGCAACAAAGATCGAGGCGTCAGCAGACGCATTCCGTCGCGACGACCCGATCACCGCTTCGATGCCGATCATCAGTGACGTCCCCGAACTCGTCCTCCTCTCGAGCGGCACCCGCGCGAACCGCTTCTCCCGTGACGACGTGGTGCTCCGCAAAGGCGAGTACACACTGATCAACGGTCACCTCACCCCGCGCGAGTCGATGATCACCGACCTGCTCTCTCTGCGCGGTGTGCTCGAACGGCACGAAATCCCGTATCTGCTGGTCCGCGGTGGCTCAGACAACCTCGTTCTCGCCGTCGACCGCAAGTGCCGCAAGCAACTGACCGCTGCCTTCGGCGACGCGTACGCCAACGAGCCGTTCTACGCCAAGCAGCTTGACCCCGCCGCCATCCGCTCCGGCAAGCGCTCGAAGAAAGCGGATGCCCCATCGGCGCTTCTCGCGGACGGCGCGTTGATGACGTTCCGCAAGGCATCCGTCTTCCGTCTCTACCGCCCACGCATCGAACCGATCGGCCGGCTGCGGTACGGACCGGAGACTGCCGTGCAGCTCGAACTGTGGCGGTTCGATGAGGACGAGATCGTCGCGCCTGTCGAGAATGCGCTCATGCGCCGCAATTTGCCGCGCTCCGAAGCCCTCGAGGACACTGTGGAGATGTTCGGTCAGACCTGGCCGACGCTTCAGAACATGTTCGCCGAACTCGCGAGCGACGTCAGCTTCGACATCGACATGGTGTTCTCCTGGGTCGACGGCTCCAGCGCCGAGTTCCAGCGCGCTCGCGCCAAGCGCATGCAGAGCTACGTCGTCGGCGACGGCGATGATTCAGAGGCGCGGTTCCGCCAGATCAATGAACTGAAGTACGCCCTTCGCAGCGTGTACATGTTCGCCCCCTGGGTGCGCCGCATTTTCATCGTGACCGATTCGCCCAGACCGGAGTGGCTCGCCGAGCATCCCGCCGTCACCCTTGTTCGCAGCGAGGACCACTTCGCCGACACGAGCGTGCTTCCGATCCACAATTCGCACGCCGTCGAAGCGCAGTTGCACCACATCGACGGCCTAGCCGAGCACTTCCTCTACTCGAACGACGACATGTTCTTCGGCCGGCCGATCAAACCCGAGGTCTTCTTCTCGCCGGGTGGGATCACCAAGTTCGTCGAGGCATCCACCCGGATCGGCCTCGGCGAGAGCGACCCGTCGCGAAGCGGGTACGAGAACGCCGCGCGGGTGAACCGCCGGCTGCTTCGCGAGCGCTTCGGCAAGGTCACCACCCGGCACCTCGAGCACTCCGCTGCGCCGATCCGCAAGAGCGTGCTCCACGAAATGGAGCGCGAGTTCCCCGAGGACTTCGCCCGTACGGCGGCCAGCCGGTTCCGCTCGGCGACCGACATCTCGGTGACGAACTCGCTGTACCACTACTACGCGCTGATGACCGGGCGGGCCGTCGTGCAGACGAACGCACGCGTCAAGTACATCGAGACGACCCTCAAGTCTGCGATCCCGTCGATGGAACGGCTCCTCAAACGCCGCGACCAGGACATGTTCTGCCTCAACGACGGCTCCAAGCCCGAGATCTCGGTGGAAGAGCGCACCCAGGCGGTCACCACGTTCCTTGAGCACTACTTCCCGTTCCCCGCGCCGTGGGAGACCGTGGTCGCGATGCACTCGACGGATGCCGCCCCAGCGACGGATGCCGGCTAACCCGGTGATCGAGTAGCGAAGCGTATCGAGATCCGTCACCGGATGACCGGATCTCGATACACAGCCTCGCTGCGCTCGGTCGCTACTCGTCCAGCGAAGAGGGCTCGGTCGCTACTCGATCAGCGAAGAGCCGTCAGGTGAGAACCGGGATCGACTCGGTCGGCGGCGACTGTGACGTGACCATCGGGTCGATGTCGAGCTGCACGAAGCCGCTGGCGTCGTCGAACCGCACGCCGAGGGCGCTGAGCCGGCGGGCGCTCTCGTCGGCGTCGATGTAGTCGAGCGTCGGGAAGCTGCCGAGCGGCACAACAGAGTGCAGCACCGTGTTCGGGTACACGTGCACGAGGTTGAAGGCGCGGGCCCCGTCACGGCCGCGTGTGCCGCCGACCGGAACGGTGAGATCCTGCGTGTAGCAGGTGGCGGATGCCACGGACACCGGGATTCCAGCGAACGTCGCCGTCGATGAATAGTGCAGGTGACCGGCAAGGATGCTGCGCACATCAGTGCCCTCGAGCACCTCGGCGAGGTCCTTCTGGTCGCGAAGTTCCACGGTGGCGGCAAGGTCGAGCACACTCGGCACCGGCGGATGGTGCATCGCGAGGATCGTGCCGTCCGGTGCAGGAACGGCAAGCTCTTCGGCAAGCCAGTCGAGCTGGTCGCCGGTGACCTCACCGTAGTGGTGACCGGGAACGGTGGTGTCGAGGGTGATGATCCGGAGTCCGTTGATCTCGTACACCCGGTCGACAGGGCGTTGGGTCGGCACTTCGTTGAAGAGCCCCGCCCTGAAGGCCTCGCGGTCGTCGTGGTTGCCCATCACCCAGATGACGCGGGCGCCGAGGCGCCGAGCGGCCGGGTCGACGATGCGGCGAAGGCGCTCGTACGCCTCGGGTTCACCGCGGTCGGCGAGGTCTCCGGTGAAGACAATCGCTTCGGGGCGCCCCCCTGAAGCCTCAAGCTCGGTGAAAACCTGCCTGAGGTGCGTCTCGCTGTCCACCTGGTCGTAGAGCTTGTTGCCCCCCGCCAGAAGGTGCGTGTCGCTGATGTGAAGTATGAAGTGATCCGGCCTCGGGTACTCAGCCGTTCGCGTGGTCACAATCCGTCCAATCGGGTTTGGCGGTGGTGTTTGCTGATCAACACCTATGTTCGTCAACAACGTATTCGATCAGACAATTCCGAACGATCCATGAACGGCACGCGACGCGCCGGTTACTGGCGCCCCCGGTTCGGGGCTGCAGAACGCCGTCAAGGGGTCGCCCGGCGGATTGTGCCGGTGACATACTGGCGACCAATGACTTCGCCAGACGCAATCGTGATCGGATCAGGCCCCAACGGCCTGGCAGCCGCCGTCACCCTCGCTCGCGCGGGTGTCTCCGTCCACGTCTACGAGCGGGAAAACACCATCGGGGGCGGGTCGAGGACGTCGGAGGTGACGCTGCCGGGCTTCCATCACGACATCTGTTCCGCCGTCCACCCGATGGCATACGCATCCGCGTTCTTTCAGCAGTTCAGGCTCGCCGACCGTCTCGACTTCGTGACTCCTGAACTCTCCTACGGCCACCCACTCGACGGCGGTCGGGCCGGCCTGGCCTGGCGCTCGCTCGACCGCACCGCCGACGGCCTCGGCGCCGACGGGGCGGCCTGGCGGCGGCTGTTCGCCCCGTTGTCCGAGCACGCGGATGCTGTCTCGCAGTTCACCGGCTCGTCGCTGTTTCGCGTGCCGAAGCATCCGATCACCCTCGCCCGATTCGGCCTGCGGGCCCTCGAGCAGGGCAGCCCGCTGTGGAACGCCCGTTGGCGTGAGGACGTCGCCCCCGCAATGCTGACCGGCGTGCTCGCGCACAGCATCCGCCCCCTGCCCGGTTTCGCACCGACGGCCGCCGGGCTCGTGCTCGCCAGTTACGCCCATGCCTCTGGCTGGCCCATCCCGGTAGGCGGAAGCCAGGGGATCGTCGATGTGATGGCGGCGGATGTCATCGCCCACGGCGGCGAAATCGTCACCGGCCACGAGGTGACCAGCCTCCGTGAGCTACCGCCGAGCCGGGCGGTGCTGTTCGACACGAGCGCCAGCGGCCTCGAACGGATCGCCGGGAACCGACTCCCGCCCGGTTACCGGCGCAGGCTCTCCCGGTTCAGCTACGGCAACGCCGTCGCCAAGGTCGACTTCGCCCTGTCCGGCCCGGTGCCGTGGACTCATCCGGATCTCGCCCAGACCGGCACCCTGCACCTCGGCGGAACCCGGGCCGACATCGCCCGCGCCGAACGGGACGTCGCTCGCGGCAAGCATCCCGAGAATCCGTACGTCCTCGTCTCGCAACCGTCCAACTTCGACCCGACTCGCGCCCCGGAGGGAAA
This sequence comes from Mycetocola sp., assembly GCF_025464835.1. Taxonomy (GTDB): domain Bacteria; phylum Actinomycetota; class Actinomycetes; order Actinomycetales; family Microbacteriaceae; genus Mycetocola_A. Next base: position 11,060 of record NZ_JAODMP010000018.1, read on the forward strand.
ACACACCCTGTGGGCGTACACCCACGTCCCCCGCGGGTCGACCGTCGACCGGACAGAAGCCATCACCCGCCAGATCGAACGATTCGCTCCGGGGTTCCGGGACCTGATCCTCGCCTCAGCATCGAAGAGCGCAGCCGACTACGAGCAGTACAACCCCAACTACATCGGCGGGGACATCTCCGCGGGCGACGTCGATCTCGTGCAACTCCTAGCGCGTCCGGTTCTCTCCGCGCAGCCGTGGCGTACTCCACTTGAGGGCGTCTACCTGTGCTCCTCGTCGACACCTCCCGGCCCCGGTGTGCACGGCCTGCCCGGCTGGAACGCCGCGCTTCTCGCTTTGCACGACGTCTTCGGCATGACCACACCACCCTCACTCGCGCCCGACTCCCTTCCCGAACCGTAGGAGAACCATGTCCGTCAACTACCGTTTCATCGAGGCCACCCCTGATGAGGTGTTCGCTGTCCTCGCGAACGGCTGGTTATACCCAAGCTGGGTGGTCGGTGCCTCCCGGATGCGTGATGTGGACGATGCCTGGCCGGCGGAGGGTGCCCGGCTCTTCCACTCGTTCGGCGTCTGGCCGTTCCTTCTCAACGACTCGACCTCCGTCCTCGAGTGGGAGCCTCCCTCCCACATGAAGGTCAAGGCACGTGGTTGGCCGATCGGCGAGGCCCACGTGACTCTCGACGTGAAGGAGCGCAGGGGCGGATGCGTCGTCCGCATCCGTGAGGACGCCGTTCGCGGTCCCGGACGTTATATCCCCGGCCCGCTCCGCCAGCTCCTGCTCCACGCCCGCAACACGGAGACCCTCCAGCGGCTCGCCTTCCTCGCCGAAGGCGGAGCCACAGCGAACTGAGCCGATGACGCTCAACAGGGCCGGCTGAGGCTCGTTGACGCTCACCAGGAGCGAATGCGCCTTCTCGGGGCCGGCATCCTGTGACATGTACGTCGCGGAGCCGCGAGGTTCGGTGCTCGGAGCAGTGGCGCGATCGCCGATCAACGGACAGAATTGACGCATGAGCACCGCGGCTCCTCCAGCCCTCGGCGGCCGGGACGGGAGCCCGGTCACCTCGATCGGTGTCGACATCGGCACGAACACGAAAGTGGTTCTTCTCGAGGTCGCGGATCGCTCCGGAGTTGCCCGTGAACGCGGCGTCCGATCCTTCCGCACCCCGGACCTGCCCGGTGAACTCGGCGGCGCTGTTCTCTCCGCGATCCGCCGATTGACGTCGACGCAACATCGGCGCCCGGTCGCCGTCGGGATCGCCTCGATGGAGGAGAGCGGGATCATCCTCGACAAGCTGGGACGGCCCGTCGGCCCGATCGTGCGCTGGACGTCGGCGGGGACCTCCGCCCTGTTCGACGAACTCGGCTCTGCAAGGCGGGAGGCACTCGCTCTCGCAACCGGAGTGCCTGCGCTGCCGGAAGCCCCGCTCGCGGCCTGGCACCAACTCCAGGCCGAGCAACCCGATCGCTGGCAGAGGCTCGCCCGCTGGGCGGGCATGGCCGATTTCATCGGCGTGATGCTCACCCGGGAACTCGCCACCGACCATACGCTCGCCGGCCGGACGATGGCGTACCGACTCCCTCCACCGGGCAGCCCCGTGAGCACGAGCTTCGACGACGACCTGCTGAGCCTCGTCGGCATGTCGATCGACCAGATGCCGCGGATCTTGGCGCCGGGGGAGCCCGTCGGCATCCTCGTGCCCGGCGCCGCGGAGGCCGCGGGTCTCTCGCCGGACACGCCCGTTTTCATCGCCGGTCACGATCACGCGGTTGCCGCGTGGGCGGCCGGCGTGCGAAACGACGGGCAGGCGGCCGACTCGCTCGGCACAACGGAGGCGCTTCTCCGGGTCGCCGGAGAACCCGTCGATCGCGGAGCCGCACTGGCCGCCGGAATGAGCGTCACCCGCACGGTAGCCGGGAATCGTGAATGCCTTCTCGCGGGAGCGAGCGGCGGAATGATGGTCGCCCGGTGGATCGCCTCCCATCCCGAGAAGGATGCCGACGTGCTGTTCCGCGCTCTCGAACTCGAAGGCCCCGGCGACGCGTTCGTGCTGCCGTATCCGGGCGGACGCCAGTGCCCGCAGCCAGACCCGGCCCCTCGCGACGAGCTCGTTGGGAGAACCGAGACGACGACCGACCACCTTCGCGCTGTTCTCCTCGGCCTGACTCTTCACCTGCGGTGGATGGGAGAGACCCAGAACCGGATCCTCGGCTCAGCACCGATCGGGCTGCGAATCGTCGGCGGTGCCGCCGCACACAACGCGGCCTGGAACCGACTGAAGTTCCGGCTTCTGCATGCTCCGCTGGCCGTGGTGGAGGCTCGCGAACCGGTCGCCTCAGGTGCCGCCCTGCGCGCCGCTGTGCTGTGCGGCGCAGCTTCCCCTGACGTTGCACTGCCATCTCTGTCGTTTCCGTCACACCCCCATCCACGGGCGGACGAGCTTTTCGGGGCATTCGTCGAGGCAGCGACGTCCGTACCCCCGCCCCCATCGAAGGCAGGGAGCGATGACCCCGCCAACGCTTGAGAGCATCGCCCGCCCTTCCGGCGCTCTCGCGATGGTCGCGATGGATCCGCGCGAGAGCCTCCGAACCATGTTCGACGCCGCAGGCGCCGGGCGTCCGCCCGACCGGGCCCTCATCGATTTCAAACGGAACGTCGCGGATGTTCTCGGCCCGCTGGCATCCGGATTCCTCCTCGACCGTGAGTACGGTTTCGACGAAATCCGTGCGCGACTCGCACCGACGGCCGGTCCCATCCTTGCCGCGGATGCGCTCACGCAGGATCACGGTGCACCGGTCGAGGAGACCGGGCTGGACCCCGTCGTGCTTGAGCCGGACTTCGACCTTCGCGGAGTGGATGTATGCCCACCACACGATCACCGCCAGCCAGGTCGGCCACGATGTCCTCATCCGTGCCGCCCTCAGCAGCACCGCCTGAAACTTCACGAAACCCGGCTGCTGTGCACGCCAAACCGGGTCGAGCTCTCCGTCCTCGTCGAGGGAAGCGGTCGGATCGCCGAGTTCACCGCCTTCGGCACGGAGGCCCCGGCGAGGATCCAGCCGACCAGAATTCATGCCGCTCTGGCCCAGGACGCGCACGGGTACCGTGCGACGCTTCATGGGATCACCTTTCCCAGCCGAGGCAGACCCACGGCTCCACGGTGCACGTGAGCCGCTTCTCCTCCCGGGAACGGGGTTGACATGGGAACGATTCCAGACGGTAGCCGACAGCGACCGACGGCGACCAGACCGCACCCACGTTCGCCCTGTAACGGTATGGCCACGGCCGGGCCAGCAGCCTTGGCAACCCCTTGTTTGCGGGTGGGTGCTGCACTAGCTTGCCCCGTGTGGAAAGGATTCCAGCTTCTATGGGGAGCCTCGTTCACATCGACCGGCGACGACGCCGAGCTTGATCTCTGATCGAAGGGAAAACACATGAAAACGAGGCAGAACATGCTTCTCGCCTTCACAGCGACGGCATCCGTCCTCGCGCTGACCGCCTGCGGAGGCGGCGCCGGAACGACCGAGGACACATCGTTCAGTGACAGTCCAACCGGCGCCCTCTCGGCCTGGGGATTCGATAACGCGGACGAGGTGGGCACATCCCGGCTCGATTACGCCGAGAAGGAGTTGAGCGACATCGACATCAAGATCGATGCGACAGCTTTCGATGCACAGAAGTTCACGACGCGCGTCGCCAGTGGCAACGTGCCGGACGTCGTGCAGATGGACCGGCAGTTCGTCGGGACCTACGCGGCGCAGGGGCTCATTCTTCCGCTCGATGAGTGCTTCGCGGCACACGGAGTCAAGCCTGACGAGCAGTACTACGAGTCCGTCATGGACGACGTCTCCTGGGACGACAAGGTGTGGGCCGTTCCGCAGTTCTATCAGCCACCGGCGATCATGCTCAACAAGCGGGTGATGGATGCGGCCGGCGTCACCTCCGACCAGATGGACACCTCGAAGCCCGACGTGCTGCTCGAAGCGATCGGCGCGATGTACAAGGAGTCCGGTGGGAACCCGAGCGTGATCGGCTTCGACTCGATGGGCGTCAACCAGGCCGGTCTGTGGATGCTCGGCCAGGGTGGAAAACTGATGGATGATGAGGGCATTCCTGCCCTCGACGACCCGAACAACGCCAAAGCCATCGACTACCTCAAGCAACTGTTCAATGCTCAGGGCGGATACGCGAAGTACAAGAGCTTCACGGACTCCTTCGACACCTTCGGTGACAACAACCCGTACGTCGCAGACCAGGTCGGCGCGCAGGTGAACGCTCAGTGGTACGTGAACGTGCTGACCCCCTACGTCGACCAGGTCGACATCGAGGCGGTGCCGTTCAAGAACGCCGATGGCGAGCCGTTCGCGGTCGCCAGCGGAACCTCGTTCGTGATCCCCGCAGGGGCGAAGAATGCGGATGCCGCCTGCGCGTGGGCGCTCAATCTCACGTCGGAAGACGCCTGGATGGCAGCAGGCGAAGCTCGGGCGAAGACGATCGAAGCGGAGCCGGGCGCGATCAACACCGGCCTCTTCACCGGATCCCCGGCCGCTGACGAGGCCATCCGCGACAAGTTCGTGAAGGAGAGCGGAAACGCCGGGTTCGACCAGACGATCGGGACCTTCTACGACATCGTGGGTGAGGGTGAGTCATATGGCGCATCCCCAGCCGGCCAGGAGATCCAGACCGAACTGAAGAACGCCGTGACCTCGGCGCTCCTCGGTGACAAGACCTCCGAAGAAGCTCTCGACGACGCACAGAAAGCTGCGATGCGGGCTTATGACAAGGCGGTGCAGAAGTAACGCAAGCACAGGGGAGCGGGCGGTCCCTTCGCGGGCCGCCCGCTCTTCTGTGCCCGCCTGTACACGCACTCCGGACCCGAACACCCCTTGGGCACCAGGTGTTCCCGTCCGCAGCACGTGAATCGGTGACGGATGCGGCCCGCCTGTACACCCACTCCTGGCCCGAACACCACGTGAATCCACCCCCCGCGCGCCAGGTGAACCCGTCCGCAGCCGGAGAAAAGGCCGCCGCGGCGTCTCAACCTTTGCGGCCCTGGGTGGCCACACCCTCGATGAAGTACCGCTGACCGAACGCGAAGATCAGCAGCATCGGGATCGTGATGATGAGCGACGCCACCATGACGTACTGGTAGTCGCCGTGCCCACCGGCCGTCGGGCTGTACTTCGTCATCGCGTACGCGATGCCGAGCGGAGCGGTGAACTCCTCGACCGAACCGGCGTTGAGGTAGATCAGCGCCGCCTGGAGGTTGTTCCAGCTCGCCTGGAACTCGAACACGAACACGATGATGAACGACGGGATCGACAAGGGCATCGCGATCCGCCTGAACAGTCCCCAGTAGCTCGCCCCATCGATGCGCGCGGCCTCGAACAGTTCCCTCGGCAATCCGAGGAAGAACTGGCGCTGAAGGAAGATGTAGAACGCCGATCCGAACAGGTTCGCACCCCACAACGGAACCCAGGTGCCGATGAGGCCGATCTCCTTCCAGATCAGGTACTGGGGGATCATGGTCACAGCGCCCGGCAGCATCATCGTCGCGAGCACGAGCCCGAACAGCAGGTTGCGAGCAGGGAACGTGAAGTAGGCGAACCCGAACGCGACCACCGAACTCGCCACGGCTACCGCCGTCGCCGCCAGCAGGGCGATGGCGATGCTGTTGAACATCCAGCTGATCAGCGGCAACTGATCCCAGACCTCGACGTAGTTGTCAGGCACGAAGGTTCTCGGCCACAGCGAGTTGTCGAACACCTGCCCGCGTGGCTTGAGGCTTGCCGAGAGGAGCCAGACGAACGGGTACATGAAGAGCAGCGCGAAGAAGATCAACGCGATCCACAGCACGATTTTGCCGATGACGCTCTTCGGCTTGTACCATCGGTCGGGTTTGCGCGATGGCAGGTCCTCACGCGGCGGCGGCCCCGTCACTGCCTGTTCACCGATGACCTGGCCTTTGAGCCGGACCGCTTCAGGTGAAGATTCGGTGAGGCTCATCAGTGGTCATCCCCTTCGTAGTACACGAATCGGTTCCCGAACTTCATCTGGATGAAGGTGATCAGCATGATGATCATGAACAGCAGCCAGGCCATCGCGGCGGCGAAGCCGAAATTGAATTGCCGGAACGCCTGCTGGAACAGGTACACCGCGTAGAACAGTGAGGACTCCGGGGACGCGTTCGATTGATCTCGCCAGAACAGGAGGTAAGCCTGGTCGAACGTCTGGAACGCGGCGATCGTGAGCACAATGAGGTTGAAGAAGATCGCGCTCGAGATCATCGGGATCGTGATGGCGAAGAACTGCCGCACCGGGCCGGCGCCGTCGAGCGACGCCACCTCGTACAGGTCCCTCGGAACGTTCTTGAGCGCCGCGAGGAAGATGACCATGGTTCCGCTGACCGTCCACAGCGTCATGAGCACAATCGATGGCTTGACCCACGCCGGGTCGACCAACCACTGCGGTCCCTGGATCCCGATCACCTCGAGACCCTTGTTGATCGCGCCGGAGTTGCCGTTCAGAAGCAGGAGAAAGACGGATGCCGTCGCGACGGTCGGCGTCATCTTCGGCAGGTAGTAGACGGTGCGAAAGAATCCGGCACCTTTGCCGACCCTGGCGAGCAGCATGGCGAGGAACAACGCGAATGCGATTTCGAGTGGAACGGCCATGAGCGCGTACACCAGGGTGTTCATCAGCGAGAGTCCGACCTTCGGGTCCTCGAAGAGTTGCGCGTAGTTCGCGAAGCCGACCGGTGTGGCCGTGTTTCGTGCGAGGTTGTAGTCGCTGAATGAGATGACGAGGCTGTAAACCATCGCGCCGAGCGTGAAGACGAGGAATCCGATGATCCACGGGGCGATGAACAGATAACCGGCTATGGACTCACGCCGGTTGTACTTCGATCTGAACGCCGCCTTCCTTTTCACACGCCTGGACACCGGAGCCGGGGCGGGGCCGTCACGCCTGACGGCGGTAGTCACTGATGCACCCCGGGCGGAGAGCCCTGGTCACGGACGTCGCTGTGTTTCATCGCATTCCCCTTGTCACGGTTCCGCATCTCGCGAGAAGCTGAGCGCCGAGGTGTGGCATCGTTGCCACAGGGGGACTATAAATCCGAAGCGGTAGGCCTACAAGACCATTGGCAAGAGTCGCGAACCGGCTATTATGCGCTTCGCCGCCGGGCTATCCTGTGGCTCGTCGGCCGTTCTGTCGTGTTCGCGCCGGCCGCAACCGAGAGGCATGTTCATGGCTGGATCCGGGGCGGCACTACCCGCCCATCGCGCGACGTTGAAGGACGTGGCGCGAGCGGCAGGCGTCTCCCAGTCGACGACCTCCCGCGCCATGAGTGGTGAGGGTTACGTCGCCGAGGCCGTCCGCGTGCGGGTCCTCGCGGCCGCGGATGACCTCGGCTATGTTCCGCACGCCATGGCCCGCAACCTCCGGAAGCAAGTCAACCGTTCCATCGGGGTGCTCGTCTCAAACCTGCGCAACACCTTCTACGCCGACCTCGCGGCAGGGATCGCGGGCCGCGCCCGCAGCCAGGGTTACACGATGATGCTTGTCGACGACGAGGGCCTCACCGACGTGGAACTGGGCGCCGCTGAAGCATTCGTCGCCACGAGGGCGGCCGGTGTGATCGTGACGCCGCTGTCTGCTGTCGTCTCCGCCTATCTGCTCAAGCAGAACATTCCGGTGGTGGAAGTGGATCGCCAGTTCTCCGCCGACCGGTGCGACGGAGTCATCATCGACAATGCCGACATCGCCAAACGGGTGACAGACCACCTCCTCGACCTGGGCCACACCCGCATCGCACTCCTCATCGATGAAACGAACCGGACCACGGGTGCTGAGCGCTTCGCCGGCTACCGGCGCTCGCTCGAGGAATCCGGCATCCCCGCCGACCCTGCCCTGATCGTGTCGGCGGGTTGGGGCGTCGACGACGCACGCAGGGCCTCGGTGAACATGCTCGCCAGACGGGACCACCCCACGGCGGTGTTCGCGGCGAACAATGTGCTCGCCGAGGGGGTGTGGCGCGCGGCGGCCGATCTTGGACTCCGCATCCCCGAGGATCTCAGCCTGGTGTCTTTCGACGATGCGCAATGGATGAGCATGGTCACTCCCGGTATCACCGCCGTGGCACAGGATGCCGTCGCGCTCGGCAGCACCGCTATGGACCGCCTGCTCGAACGGATCGAACACCCGAATGCCGACCCCGTGACTGTGGTGCTCGGTTCTCAGATCCGGCCGCGCGGCTCGACCGCCGGGCCGCGGCAGCTCTGAAGCCGGGCACCCTCGTGGTTCAGGATCTCGGTGTGGTTCAGGATCTCGGTGGCGTAGCCGGCGGCGTGCACATGCCAGAAGCCAACAATCGCTACATGAGGTGGTCAGGACAACACTGGGAACGAACTCGATGCACTCCCATGTGGGATCGTTCTCATGTGGGTGCAGTCACTGTAACTTCTGTTCCGCGGGAGCGCCGCTTGTCGGGGATCGATTCGATAACGGGCGCTTCAGCCCTGGAAGTCTTCAGGGTCGACCTCATCCAGGAATTTCCGGAACTCGTCCACCCGTTCTTCCTGGTCCACAGGATCCGTTCTGTCGCCTTCGTCGACGATGCCCGCCTCCTCGAGGACCTCGTCGTTCACCCAGATGGGTGCGTCGACACGCGCAGCGATGGCGATCGCATCCGACGGGCGAGAATCGATCGCGAGCGATCCCTCTCTCGTGCGGAGCGTGATCTCTGCATAGAAGGTGCCATCCTCGATTTTGGTGACATCAACTCGTTCGACGGTGGCGCCGACCGCCGCGAGCAGTGTCTTCATGAGGTCATGCGACAACGGCCTCGGCGCTTCAGCGCCTTCGACGGCAATGAGGATGGATGTCGCTTCCTGGGCGCCGATCCAGATGGGAAGCATCCGCTCACCACCGGCAGCATCCAGCGGTTTCAACAAGATGAGGGGCTGGCCGCGAGAGTCCAGCGCGACGCCGACGATGCGAACCTGAACCATGGCAACCTCCCCTGGGGGAAACGGGTCTGATCTCTCATGGTAGGTCAGCTGGGGGTATCCGCGGTCAGGAATCTACGAGTGCAGGTCTTCGGGATCACTGCCGGTTCCGGTCGATCCCGAGAGCTCGGCGTCGATCACCGTGGCCCAGAGCGGGCTGGTCGGCCGAAAATCGGGGTCTGCTGCCATGCCCTTGATCTGTGCTCCGTGCCGTGGGCACGCGCCGCCTTAGGCGGGCATTCGACAGGGGACGGCAGGCCGGAACGGGCGATTGGTCCTGTTAAGGGCGCGCCCGAGCGGTTCGACCCTGTTGAGCGTGCGGCGGGCCTACTCCGGCGGCAGCAGGAACCCGTCGCTGACGAGGGCACGCACACGCGGCAGTAACTCTTCACGCAACTCCAGGTAGTCGGCGTCGAGCAGCTGGGCGATCGCCGCGACCACCGCGGCGACTGAGAGGTCGCCGTCGCTGGCACCGACCAGGGCGGAGAGCCCCGTGTCCATGCGAACCGTGCGGCCGAAACCACCGCCCTGCCGCAACATCAAAGCGGTCGGATGCTCGGCTCCCGGCCAGTAGTGACGCTCCTCGGTCACATCCGGGGCGGCGATGAGCTGCGCGAGGCCGAGTTCCTCATCGGACCGGACCGCCTGCCAGTCATGCCCGGCGAGAGCGGCCGCCAGATGCACACCGAGGCCCGTCTCGTTGGAGCCGAGGGCGCCGTGGAGTCGCTCGAGCCGACGCAGCGTCGGGGAGCCGTCCAGTGGCATCCGGAGCGTGATGTAACCAAAGCCGACCGAGGTGACGCGGCGGGCGGCGAAGTCGTCGAGCCATGCGGTGTAGAGCCGTTCGAACTCCGGCGTGCCCGAGCGGGTGCCGCCGTCGCGGATCCAGGTTTCGGCGTATTGGGCGGGGTCCTGCACATCGCGTTCGATGACCCAGGCGTCGAGGCCGGTGCCGTCGACCCAGCCGCCGACGCGGCGGAAAGCATCCTGGCCGACGCGGTACTCCCAGTTGCCGAGCAGTTGGGCAACGCCGCCGGGGTGCAGGTGCGCCGCCGCTCCACGGATGACCGCTTCGACGAGCGCGTCCCCCTCCATGCCACCGTCGCGGTACTCGTAGGAGGGAACACCGTCGCTCCGCGGTGTGATGACGAAGGGCGGGTTCGAGACGATCTGGTCGAATCGTTCACCGCGCACGGGCTCGAAGAGGTCGCCGTGCCGGAACTCGATGTTGTTGATGCCGTTGAGTTCGGCGTTGATCCGCGCGAGAGCGAGGGCACGCTCGGAGATATCGGTGGCGACGACCGATACGGAGTGCCTGGCTGCGTGCATCGCCTGGATGCCGCATCCGGTCCCGAGGTCCAGGACGCTGCCGACCGGGGTCTGCATCATCAGGCCGCTGAGGGTCATCGACGCGCCGCCGACCCCGAGCACGTGTTCCTCACCGAGGGGCCGGCCGAGGGCCAGTTCGCCGAGGTCGGATACGATCCACCAGCTGCCGGCGCCAGCGGCGTCGACGAAGCTGTACGGGCGCAGGTCGAGGAGCGGCCGCACCTCAGCGCCGTCCGCGGTGACCAGCCCCAGCTCCGTCGCGCCTGCGACGCCGAGCGTTGGCAGGGCCGCTGCGGCGTCATCGCGGTCGACCCCGAGGCCGAGGATGAACAGCCGGGCGAGCGTTGCGGATGCCTCGACACCCGTCTCCGCGCGTCTCCGCGCGAGCGCACGCAGAGCAGGAACCCTTTCGTTGCGGTGCAGCGCAGCATCCGCTTCGTCGCCCCACAGGCCGGTGAGGGTGGTCACCGTGAACCTGGCGGAGTCGAGGTCGGATCTAAGGCGGTGCACGAGCTCAGAAGTCACGGTTCCCAGTCTGGCACCGTGTGGCTGCGCATAATTCCGCCATATCCCGGCTCCGTCGGATTGAACCCGCCCCCGCTGCCCGATCACGGCCGGATTGGCGGAGCTATGCTCACAAAACTCCGGCTCCGTGAGCACCCGGCGCGGTTCGCGCTCGCCCTTTTGCTTCACGCTGCCGAAACGGCACCCGCGCGTAGCAATGTCACCCCCGGGTCCGCTCCGCCGGGGGCGGATGCGGCCTGTCAGGAGCACCTGCGAAGCTGGGCACATGACGAACACCAGTACCGACACCCGCGCTAACGCCCTCGAGATCCTGCGCACCCTCGTCGGTTCGCCAGACGCCGACTTCCACGAGGGCCAGTTCGAAGCGATCGAGACGCTCGTGGCCGACCGACAACGCGCTCTGGTCGTGCAGCGCACCGGCTGGGGCAAGTCCGCTGTCTACTTCGTCGCCACCCTGCTGCTGCGCCGCCGGGGAGCAGGCCCGACCCTGCTGGTGTCGCCCCTGCTTGCCCTCATGCGCGACCAGGTCGAAGCCGCCGCACGCGCAGGAGTGCGCGCCGTCGCCATCAACTCCGCGAATCCGCACGAGTGGGGCGATGTGCTGCAGAAACTCGACAACGACGAGGTCGACGTGCTCCTTGTCTCGCCCGAGCGGCTCAACAACCCCCGTTTCCGCGAGGACCAGCTGCCCAAGCTCATCCCGCGCACGGGCCTGCTCGTCGTCGATGAGGCCCACTGCATCTCAGACTGGGGTCACGACTTCCGGCCGGACTACCGGCGCCTGGGCGACCTCATCGCTGAGATGCCGCACGGCGTACCCGTGCTGGCCACCACAGCAACCGCGAACTCCCGGGTCGTCACCGACGTCGCCGAGCAGCTCGAGCACGCAGGAGGCGCACCTGTCGTGACGATCCGTGGGCCGCTGGCGCGAGCATCCCTCCGACTCGGAGTGCTGCGTCTCCCAGACGCCGGCGCGCGCCTCGGCTGGCTGCTCAGCCACCTCGGCGACCTGACCGGCTCAGGCATCATCTATGCGCTGACCGTCTCCGCAGCCGAAGACACCGCGCGGCTGCTCCGTGAGGCTGGGCACGAGGTGCAGGCGTACACCGGTCGAACGGATGCCGGCGACCGGGAAGGACTGGAACAAGCGCTCAAAAACAACCAGGTCAAGGCGCTCGTCGCGACGAGCGCCCTTGGCATGGGTTTCGACAAACCCGACCTCGGCTTCGTGATCCACCTCGGAGCACCATCCTCGCCCGTCGCGTACTACCAGCAGGTCGGCAGGGCGGGCCGCGCCGCGAAGATAGCGGGAAAGACAGCGAGCGCCGATGTGCTGCTCCTTCCCGGTACCGAGGATGAGGCGATCTGGCAGTACTTCGCCACCTCGTCGATGCCGAACGAGCACAAGGCCCTCGCCGTGATCGAGGAGCTCGCCTTCGAGGGTGCCCCACTGTCGACGCCTGCCCTGGAGGCACGGGTCAACCTCAAGCGCACACCGCTCGAACTGTTGCTCAAGGTGCTCGACGTCGATGGCGCCGTGCAGCGGGTCACCGGCGGCTGGGTGTCGACCGGCAAACCGTGGGTGTACGACGCGGAACGTTACGAACGCATCGCCGCGGCGCGCGTGCAGGAGCAGAACGCGATGCTCGAGTACGAGCGCACCTCTGGATGCCGCATGGAATTCCTCCAGCGGGCTCTCGACGACGACACCGCCGTGCCCTGCGGTCGATGCGACAGCTGCGCCGCTGCGGCCGGGCAGCCGGCCTGGTACCCGAGCGACGTGGGTGAGGAGGCATCGGGCCAGGCGCGGCAGTCTCTCAGCCGGGTCGGCGTGGCCATCGAGCCCCGCGCCCAGTGGCCGACCGGAGCGGACAAGCTCAGCGTGCCGGTGAAGGGCAAGATTGCTCCCGCAGACAGGGTCGAAGCAGGGCGAGCCCTTGCCCGGCTGACCGACCTCGGCTGGGGTGGAACGCTCCGTGACCTCTTCTCGCCAGGGACCCCGGACGCCCCTGCCAGCCACGCGCTTGTCCAGGCCTGCATCCGAGTGCTCGCGGAGTGGGGCTGGGAGGAACGGCCGGCCGCCGTCGTGAGCGTCCCATCGCGGCACAGACCTCAACTGATCGACTCGGTCGCCCGTGCCCTCTCCGACGTCGGCCGGTTGCCTTACCTCGGCACGCTCAGCCTCGTGAACGGCGGCCCGTCCGGCGAACCCGGCGGCAACAGCGCCTACCGTCTCGCCAGCGTCTGGGACCGGTTCGGCCTTGACCCTGAGCTCGTAACCGCCATCGAGGGTTACCGCGGTCGCCCCGTTCTGCTGGTCGACGACCTGGCCGACAGCCGCTGGACGATCACTGTCGCCGGCCGTCTGCTCCGCGGCGCCGGCGCATCCGCTGTGCTTCCGTTCAGCCTCGCCGTGCAGGCGTAACGGGCACGTCTCCGGCGACCACCGTCGACAGGTCAGGACCGAAGACGAAGCGGCGCTCACAGTATTCGCCGTCGAGCGCTGCGGGGAGCCAGTGTTTCGCGTCGTCCCACATGCGGTCGAACGGGATGTCGTCGGCCCGGTGCCAGCGCAGCAGAAGCTCATCGGACTCGACGATCTCGCCTTGCCAGACCTGCGTCGCAAACACCCACGAGATCTGACTCCAGGCCGGCCGATCCGGGAATTCGTAACGGATGCGTCCCAGCGGCGTGAGGTCCGCCTGGCGCACGTGCAGGCCCGACTCCTCAAGCACCTCACGCACGACGGCCTGCTCCGGCGATTCGCCTGGCTCGAGCTTTCCGCCCGGTCCGACCATCTTTCCCAGGCCGAGGCCCTTCTTCTTCTCGCCGAGCAGGACGTCGTAACCACCTGATCCGGTTTCGCGCAGGATGTAGCAGACGCAGACCTGAGGGAGGTCGGGGAGCGCGGTGGTCATTCTGCGAGCGTACGCCGCTGTGAGGCTCAGCGCTTCTCGGCGAGCCGAGCGCAATCGATGCACAGTTCGGCGGCGGGCCGGGCGTCGAGCCGAGCGCGGCCGATCGGCTTGCCGCAGTGTGCGCACATCCCGAAGCTGCCGTCATCGACACGGGCGAGTGCCTTGTCGAGCACGACGAGCTGCCGAGCCGCTTCCTCCTGGAGACCGGTGAGTCTGGACCACTCGGAGGCGATCGTGGGGCCCTCGGGGTCGTGCTCGTCATCGGACTCACCGTCCCGTGCGACTCGGACCTCTGCCAGCGAAATCTCGTGATTCTCCCGCTGCCGCAGCAACTCAGCGCGCTGCTCTTCAAGAACAGCCCGGAAATGTTCCAGTGTTGCCGTGCTCAACCGTGAGTTTTCCATGACTCATCGTTGCACGCGGCCCATAGTTTTCCCTGAATTGCGCAGGCGCGCTGCCCGTTCTGCTCCCGCGGGGGAGTAGGCGTACCCTTTAACGGTCATCAAGCGCGATCCGGAAGGGGCCGACATGACCACAACACCATTCGACCTCGACCGCATGCGCCGATACGCCCGCGACGAACTCGACGTGATCATCGAGCACCGCTGCCGAGCGGGTGAAGACCCGTATGACTTCATCCACGACCTGCCGACCGTCGACGAGCTCGTGGTCTACGAGTTGAGGGCCGACGCCCTCGACGCTCGCGGCCTCACCACTCAGTACACGATGGCCCGGTATGCCGCTCGGAGCAACCGACCGGATGCCGACACCCACCGCCACAACGTCGCCCGGCTGGAGTACGACCTTCTCAGGGAGATCGCGCTCGAGCACCCGGACCTCACACGCACAGTCTGGACCATGATCGGCGAGATCGGACTGTAACACCCTCCGGGTGGTTCAGGACCGGGTGCATTCCCGCCGCGGCATGCTCCACGATCGGACTCGCTGGACAAAGGATCACCTGAGCGGGTGAGGGCGGCGGGCGTGAATGACCACCCGGCCGGCGGCTGCGCGGAGTGGCTGGCGGCATCCGCCCAGCGTCCCCCCGTAGAATCAGGTCTCATGCTGGCGAGGCCCCGAGCCAGCGAGAGCCTATGACCAAGAACCGACTTCCGAAGACGCTGCGTGTGCTCGCTGCCACCGCAGTCGGCTTGGTGTCCCTTGGCGCCGGGACGGGTGCCGCAGCGGTCGACAGCACCTCACCGCGCCCCGTGACGAACCACGCCGCACCTGCCTCCGCACCAGCCGCTGCTCCCATCGAGGACATCACGGTCGAAGTCAGCCAGTCAGCGAGCTTCCTCACCGCCGATGAGGCGATGACGCTCACAGTGACCATCGACAACTCCACCGCGGCAGAGCTGCCCGCCGGGAACCTCGTGCTCGAGTCCGGCATCGAGCCGATCGAGTCGCGCACAGCGCTGGCGGACTGGCTGGCAGGGACCGGCAAGCTCTCGAGCGATCGCTTACTGACGAGCGTGCCCGTTCCGGTGCTCGAGCCGGGGGCGCGCCACACCGCCACACCGATCACGGTCAGCGCCGCTCTGCTCGGCCTGCCTGCCGAAGCGGGCGCGTACCCCCTCGACGCGAGCTACACGAGCGGGAACACGGTTGTGGGCGCATCGGAGGCGATCGTCCACACGCCGGATGCCACCCACCGCCCTCTCGGCGTCGCGGTGGCTGCTCCGATCACCGCGCCGCCAGGGACGACCGGGCTTCTGGGTGGCGACGCCCTTGCGCTCTACACGTCCCCGACCGGCGTGCTCACCCGCCAGCTCGATGGGCTGATCGACCGCCCTGTCGCGCTGGGAATCGATCCGATGATCATCGCGTCCATCCGCGCCCTGGGCAGCGCGGCGCCCGCGTCAGCCGTGAACTGGCTCGACCGCCTCAGCCGCGCCACCAATGAGACGTTCCCCCTCCAATTCGCTGACGCCGACGCATCCGTCCAGGCGCAGGCCGGTCTGCCTGGGCTGCTGAATCCCATCTCGCTCCGGTACAGCCTGGACCCGGAGAACTTCGCCGATGCCGCGGTTCCGGGTGACCCAACCGACCCCAACAACCCGGCCACGCCCACTGAACCGACTCCCACACCGGACCCGACGGCGACATCGTCGCCGAACCAGGGGCCCGCAGAGCCGACACTGCCGACACTCGCTGAGCTGACGGAGTGGCCGTACACAACGACGGGAATCGTGTGGCCGGCTGACGACACGGTCCAGGTCGCTGACCTGCCGGTGTTCACCGCATCCGGCGCCACCACCACCGTCGTATCGTCCAGCAATGTAACCGCTCAAGAGGGTTACACCCTGGGGGCTGCCGGCGCCGCGGGTGACACATCCGTCCTCGTTTCGGACGCCGGGGCATCCGAGGCGCTGCGCGACGCTGTCACCGCCGTCACCACTGACGAGCAACTGGATGCCCTCGCCGACCTCGCCAGCCAGCTGATGGTGTTCGCCTCCGAGGAGGACGCCTCTGAGCGCACGCTCCTGCTCACACTGGACCGCGGATGGCCGTTGTCGGGATCCCGCCTGAGCGACGCGATCACGGGGCTGCTTGCCATGCCGGCCGTCGCCGCGACGGTGCTGAGCGCAGCGGTCATGGAAGAGCCCACTGCCGTGACGATCATCGACGCACCGCAGGCACCCGATCGCCTTGCCGTTGCGAAACGCCTGCACACCCGTGAAGCGAGCCTGGCTGAGTTCTCCACCTTGCTCGACGAGCCGGAACTGCTCACCGGCCGCGAACGCGCCGAGATTCTCTCGTTGCTTGGCGTCGGCTGGCGCTCGGACACCGACGGCTGGACGAGCGCCATCAACGCTCACGACACCGCGACCACGACCACCCTCCAGTCCGTATCGATCACCGCGACCAGCCCGATCCTCATGGTGAGCAACCAGTCATCGCTTCCATTCTCGGTACGGAATGAATACGACCTGCCGGTGACGGTGGTCCTGCAGGCGTCCAGTTCGAGCCTGAAGCTCAGCGTCGACTCGAGCGTCACCCAGAAGATCGCGGCGAACGCGCGTGAGTCGGTGCGGGTGCCCGTCGAGGCCCGACTGGGCAACGGCGACGTCTCGGTGCGTCTGCAGCTCTATTCACCCCAAAGCGCCGTGATCGGCGAAAGCTCGCTCGTCCCGGTCACCGTGCGCGCGGATTGGGAGGGCATCGGCGCTGCCGTCCTCGTTACGCTCGTCACCCTCCTGTTCATCGGAGGACTGATCCGCACGGTGCACAAGCGCCGAGCCGACCGGCGTCAACCATCCGACGACGGTGCCGCGACCGGCACGGATGCCACAGCGATCGACAGCGTGGACGCGGGGGAGCGATGACGAAAACGACCGAAAGCGAGAGCATCGGACGGGCCAGCATCTTCCTGGCATCCGGGACCATGGTGTCGCGCATCCTCGGCTTTGTGAAGGCGATGCTGCTCGCGACCACCATCGGTCTGGTCAGCAGCAAGAGCGCCGACGCGTTCGGGGTAGCCAACCAGCTGCCGAACACTCTGTATGTCATCATCGCGGGCGGCGTGCTCAGCGCGATCCTGGTGCCATCGATCGTCCGCTCGATCGTGCACGCCGACGGCGGGCGCTCCTACGTGAACAAGCTGCTGACCATCACGCTCGTCGTGTTGTTCACAGCGACAGCCCTCGCCGTCGTCCTCGCCCCGTACCTCGTTCACCTCTACTCCTTTCGCCTCGACCCTGAGGCGCGGGCGCTTGCGATCACGTTCGCGTACTGGTGCCTTCCGCAGATCTTCTTCTACGGGCTGTACACGGTCCTCGGCGAGATCTTGAACGCACACAAGCTGTTCGGGCCGTTCACCTGGGCGCCGGTGATCAACAACGTCGTCGCCATGGCAGGACTGGTTCTCTTCATCCTCTTCTTCGGTGCCGACCCCAACGGGAACCGGCTCGTCACCGAGTGGACGCCAGACATGATCATGCTGCTGGCCGGCACAGCGACGTTCGGCGTGGCTATGCAGGCGCTCGTTCTTTTCTTCTTCTGGCGGCGGATCGGACTGAGCTACCGACCGGACTTCCGCTGGCGCGGCATCGGCCTGCGGGCGACGGGCAAACTGGCCGGCTGGTCATTCGCGATGCTCGCTCTGACGACGCTTGCCGGGCTCATCCAGAGCAACGTCGCCCTGATCGCATCAGGAAACGGGCCGTCAACAGCGACGCTGCAGAACGCCTGGCTGATCTTCATGCTGCCGCACTCCGTCATCACCCTGTCGGTGGCCACCGCCTACTTCACGCGACTCGCAGAGCACGTGCGGGAGAACCGTGCTGAAGAGTTGAAAACGGATGTCTCCGCCGCCATCCGCCAGATCACCCTCTTCATCGTGCTCGCCACCGCAGGGCTCATCGTGCTCGCGTTCCCCTTCGCCAGTCTGTTCACCGCGGCGTTCACCGACACGGCGGCGATGGGATTTGTGCTCATCGCCTACCTGATCGGCCTCGTGCCGTTCGCCGTGCTGTTCGTCTTCCAGCGCACCTTCTATGCCCTGGGGGACACCCGCACCCCGTTCTTCTTCACCCTCGTCCAGGTCGCGGTCTACATCACCCTCGCCCTGGTGTGCTCGCTGCTGCCGCTCCGGTACATCGGAATCGGGCTCGCCATCTCGATGTCGATCTCGATCGTTGTGCAGATGGTGACCGCCGGCATCCTCCTGCGCAGGCGGATCTCGGGTCTTGAGATCGCCCGCATCGTGCGGAGCCTGGTCATCTACTCGGCCGCGGCGGTCCCCGCCGTTCTCGTCGGGGGCGGGCTCGTCTGGCTGTTGGGAGGCTACACAGGGGGCTGGGCCCTTGCCTCCGTCATCGGCGCCCTGGTGACCATGGCTGTCGTCGCCACCGTCATGTCTTTTGTCTATGTCGGCACCCTGATCGCCATGCGCTCACCAGAGCTGCGCGAGGCGATCGCCCCGATCACGCGACGCCTGCGCCGCCGTTGATCCATCGGAGCGTCCTGGGGCCGCTCGCGGGCCGATTTGCCTGGCACGTGCGCGCTGGAACCCACGCCGGCCGTGCCACCGCGCCGGCGAGCCCTGTGCTTCAACGCGAGGCACACATCCCGCGAGGAATATCGTCGAACTAAGATGTGTTCCACTCAGCGACTGACATTTTCCAAGGAGCTTCTGTGCGCAACGTCATCATCATCGGGTCCGGTCCGGCCGGCTACACCGCCGCTATCTACGCGGCTCGGGCCAACCTCAACCCGCTGCTTCTCGCCTCGAGCGTCGAAGCCGGCGGTGAATTGATGAACACGACAGAGGTCGAGAACTACCCCGGTTTCCCTGAAGGAATCCAGGGTCCCGAACTCATGACCAAGTTCCAGGAGCAGGCGGAACGCTTCGGGACCGAGGTCATCCTTGACGACGTCACCGAGGTTTCGCTCGAGGGTGAGGTCAAGACCGTGAAGACCGGGTACTCGGGCGACTTCGAGGCGGCATCCGTCATCGTCGCAACCGGCAGCGCGTACCGCAAGCTGGGACTCGCCGACGAGGAGCGCCTCTCCGGCCGCGGGATTTCGTGGTGTGCCACGTGCGACGGCTTCTTCTTCAAGCAGAAGACGATCGCGGTGGTCGGCGGCGGCGACTCAGCCATGGAAGAGGCAACCTTCCTCACCCGCTTCGCGTCCAAGGTCTATGTCATTCACCGCAAGGACACCCTCCGGGCGTCCAAGATCATGCAGGACCGCGCCTTCGCCAACGACAAGATCGAGTTCATCTGGAACTCCGAAGTCGTCGGCATCTCCGGTGAGAACGCCGTCGACGGTGTCACGCTCAAGTCGACCGTCGACGGAACCGAGAGCCACCTCGAACTCGGCGGCCTCTTCGTCGCGATCGGCAACGACCCGCGCACACACCTGTTCCACGGGCAGCTCGAGCTCACGAAGGACGGCACCATCGCGGTCGACGGCAGGTCCTCGCGCACGAACCTGCCCGGTGTTTTCGCCGCTGGTGACGTCATCGACCCGACCTACCGTCAGGCGGTCACCGCCGCCGCATCGGGTACCGTCGCCGCACTCGACGCAGAACACTTCCTCGCCAGCCTCGAGCAGGAAGCCAACCACAACCCGGAGATCGCGGCAGCTGTCGCGGCATCCGTCTAAACTTCGATCCATCCACAAAGGAGATAACCCATGTCAGCACGCGCCGTATCCGAAAGCACCTTCGACAAAGAGGTTCTGCAGAGCGCCCGCCCGGTCCTCGTCGACTTCTGGGCCGAATGGTGCGGTCCCTGCCGCATGGTGTCGCCGATCCTCGACCAGATCGCCACCGAGAACATCGACAAGCTCGACATCGTCAAGGTGAACGTCGACGAGAACCCCGGCCTCGCCATGCAGTACCAGATCACCTCGATCCCTGCGCTCAAGGTGTTCAAGGGTGGCGAGGTGGCACAGACCATCATCGGCGCCAAGCCCAAAGCAGCCCTCGAGGCCGACCTGGCCGCCTTCCTGGCGTAGCCCGACGACCCTCGATATCGACCCGTCCGGCACACGCCGGGCGGGTCGTTTCTCGTTTAACAGGCGCTAGGAGCCACGCCGCCGCAATTGGCATCACCCCAACCCAGCTAACATCAAGTAGGAACCAGGAACGGAAGAACAGTGTCAGAACCAGTCCACCGCCAAGCATCCGGAAACAATCTCGACCCGTGGTACGGCGCATACGCCGCCCGCACGGCCGGGTTGGCCGCCAGCGAGGTCCGTGCACTGTTCGCCGTCGCCAGCCGCCCAGAGGTCGTCTCTCTGGCCGGAGGGATGCCTTACGTGTCTGCCCTCCCCGAGGATCTGGTGACGGATGCCATGAGTCGCGTCATGCGCGAACAGGGGCCTGTCGCACTGCAGTACGGCTCAGGACAGGGTGTCGAGAAGCTGCGTGAGCAGACCCTCGAGGTAATGGCGCTTGAAGGCATCCAGGGCAGCGCCTCCGACGTCGTGATCACGACGGGAAGCCAGCACGCGCTCGAGCTGTTCAGCAAACTCTTCATCGACCCGGGTGACGTTGTTCTCGCCGAGGGACCGAGCTATGTCACCGCGATGGTCATCTTCAAGAGCTACCAGGCGCAGGTCAACCATGTTGCCATGGACGACGACGGGTTGATCCCGGAGGCGCTGCGTGAACAGATCGCGCGACTCAAAGCCGATGGCAAGAAGATCAAGTTCCTGTACACGATCCCGACCTTCCACAACCCCGCCGGCGTCACGCTCTCTGAGGCCAGGCGCAGTGAAATCCTTCAGATCGCGCGGGAGAACGACATCCTGGTGCTCGAGGACAACCCATACGGCCTGCTCTACTTCGACCAGAAGCCCCCAGCGGCGCTGCGCTCACTCGAGAGCGACGGGGTCGTCTACCTGGGCACCTTCTCGAAGACTCTGGCACCGGGTTTCCGGGTCGGCTGGGCACTCGCCCCGCACGCGATCCGCGAGAAGCTCATCCTCGCCAACGAAGCGGCGATCCTGTGCCCGTCGTCGTTCAGTCAGCTCGTGATCTCGCAGTATCTCGACCAGGCGGATTGGAAGGGTCAGATCAACACGTTCCGAGGCGTCTACAAACAACGCAAAGAAGCGATGTTGTCGGCGCTCGGCGAATACCTGCCGGATCTCACCTGGACGAATCCCACAGGTGGCTTCTACGTGTGGCTCACCCTGCCTGAGAGTCTCGACTCCAAGGCGATGCTGCCGCGCGCGGTGAAGGAGTTGGTCGCCTACACCCCTGGGACGGCCTTCTACGCCGACGGTGACGGCCGCAGGAACATGCGTTTGTCGTTCTGTTATCCGACGCCGGAGAGCATTCGTGTCGGCATCCGTCGTCTTGCCACTGTGATCAACGGGGAACTGGACCTGCTCAACACCTTCGCTGGAACGGGCCGACTGACGACTGCACAATCACGTGGCCAGTTCACCGCACCCCCTCCGAACATGTCCTGACTACCGACGCACAGACCAAAGAAAAGGCCTGATCATGACTACATTCAAGAAGCTCGATATCGTTGTGCTCGCTGGCGGGATCTCGCATGAACGGGATGTGTCGATGCGGTCGGGGCGCCGGGTCGCCGAGGAGCTGCAGGCCGCTGGACACACGGTCACACTGCGCGACCCGGACGCCTCCCTGCTGTCTGCCCTGACCGAGAAAGCCCCCGATGTCGTCTGGCCGGCTCTCCACGGAGCCAGTGGCGAGGACGGAGCGCTCCAGGCTCTGCTGCGTGCCCGTGGCATCCGTTATGTCGGCTCTCACCCAGAAGCAGCTGGCCTCGCCTGGTTCAAGCCGACTGCCAAGGTGCTGGTTTCACGTGCCGGGATCGCAACACCGGACTGGTTGACCCTGCCCAACGGGACATTCCGTGAGCTGGGCGCCAATGGTGTCCTCGCTGAGGTGTTGCACGGGATCGGTGCCGCCGCCGTCGTGAAGCCGGCTCAAGGCGGCTCTGCGCAGGGTGTGACGATCGTGACGGATGCTGCGGATCTGCCTCGCGCAATGGTCGACGCCTACACGTACTCGGATGTTGCGCTGATCGAGAAGAAGATCGAGGGTACAGAGCTCGCGATCACCGTGATGGACTCGGGCCACGGGCCGGTCGCTCTACCGGCGGTCGAGATCCAGCCACTGTCGGGCGTGTACAGCTTCGAGGCGCGCTACAACGCCGGTGAGACGACGTTCTATGCGCCGGCCCGGCTCTCGGACGAGATCGCCGAGCGAGCCGCTGAGGTGGCCGTACAGGTGCATACCCTCCTCGGTCTCCGCCACCTTTCGCGGATCGATCTCATCGTCGACGCCGAGGGAGTGGTGTGGTTCCTCGAGGCGAACATGCTTCCCGGCCTGACCGAGACCTCGCTCGTCCCTCAGGCGATCGAAGCCGCGGGGCTGACACTCGCCTCCGCGTACAGCGCGTTGGCCGTGGCAGCAGCCACGGAGTAACCACCGCCGCTTGCGGGGGCTCAGGCTCCGTAGACGGGCTCACCGATCTCACCGAGGATCCTGTTGAGGTCACCGATTGTCGCGAAATCTATCGTGACCTGGCCTTTCTTTGCACCCAACGTCACCTTGACCCGCGTGTTGAGACGGTCGCCGAGGCGTTCGCCGATCTCATCGAGGTGGCCGTGGCGGTGACCCTGCGCTGCTTTGGGCTTCTTGGGGGCGAGCCCCTGGGCTGCGGCGGCTTCGGCGGCGCGCACCGAGAGGTCCTCGTTGACGATCTTGTCGGCGAGGCGCTGCATCCCCTCGGGGTTTCCCACGGAGAGGACGGCGCGGGCGTGTCCGGCCGTGAGCACACCGGCGGCGACGCGTTTTTGTACGGCTTCCGGAAGCTTAAGGAGCCGGATGGTGTTGGTAATTTGTGGGCGTGACCGGCCAATTCTTTGCGCGAGCTGGTCCTGGGTGATGCCGAAGTCTGCGAGGAGTTGCTGGTAGGCGGACGCCTCTTCGAGTGGGTTGAGGTTGGAGCGGTGAAGGTTCTCAAGGAGGGCGTCGCGAAGCATGTCCTCGTTCGCGGTGTCCTTGATCACGGCTGGGATGCTGTCGAGTCCGACTTCCTTCGTCGCTCGGAGCCGGCGCTCACCCATGATGAGCTCGTATTTGCCCTTCTCAGTGGCGTGCTGACGTACAACGATCGGCTGGAGCACACCGACTTCACGGATGCTGTGAACCAGTTCAGCGAGGTGATCGGCGTCGAAGTGGGTGCGAGGCTGCACAGCGTTCGGGACGATGTCGTTCGGGTTGAGGTTGACCAGTCGGGCTCCTGGAACCTCGACGAGCTGCTCCTCTTTCGCACGGCCGCTGACATTGTCCGGGAAGAACACGTCGACCGGTCGCCCGTTGTCAGTCATCTCCTGTGTCGCTGTGGGGATGAGTGAGCCGATTCCGCGGCCGAGACCGGTACGTTTCGCAGCCATTATTTTGTTGCTCCTTCAATGGGTGTTGCTGTCTTCTGCTGTGTTTGGGTTGATTCGGCGTACCGGTTGGCGATTTCGGCTGCCGCCTCGAGGTAGGAGATGGATCCCACCCCGCTCGGATCGTGGCTGATTACCGTCTGGCCGAAGCTCGGCGCCTCGGAGATTCGGACCGCTCGCGGGATCACGGTCTTCAGCACTTCGGCTGGAAAGTGCGCACGGACGTCGTCTGCCACCTGATGAGCGAGGTTTGTGCGTCCGTCATACATCGTCAGAAGGATCGTGGAGAGCCTGAGCCGCGGATTCAGGTGTTTCTGGATCAGTTGGATGCTGTTGAGAAGCTGGCTGAGGCCTTCCAGGGCGTAATACTCAGCCTGAATCGGGATCAGAACCTCTTCAGCGGCCACGAAAGCGTTGATTGTGAGCAATCCAAGTGACGGAGGGCAGTCAATGAAGACGTAATGGAAGGGAGTCTCGGCTTCAGCGACGAACTGTTCAAGCGCAGTGCGGAGGCGGTGCTCTCGTGCGACCTGAGAGACCAACTCGATTTCAGCTCCGGCCAGGTGGATGGTCGACGGGGCGCAGTAGAGCGTGTCGAATTCGGGACTCTTCTGGACCACTTCGGCCAGGGGAAAGTCGTCGATCAGTACGTCGTAGACGCTGGGGATCTCAGCGTGGTGATCAACGCCGAGCGCGGTCGACGCATTGCCCTGGGGATCCAAGTCGATCACCAGGACGCGGGCACCCGATTTGGCGAGAGCTGCGGCAACGTTGACCGCTGTCGTGGTCTTGCCAACGCCGCCTTTCTGGTTCGAGACCGTGAAAATCCGCGTATTTCCGGGCAGAGGAACGCGTGACTGAGCAAGATTCTTGCGGCGGTGGGTGAGGTCGAGGATCTCCCGCATGAGCGGGGATGTCTCTTCTGTGACTGACGTTCTACTCACCGGCTCTCGTTCAGATTGGGGATGTTTCACGTGAAACGGTCTCCGTTCTCTCGTTGTTCCAACCGTACCGGAGGACCTCCCCCAGCCCTGCCAAGCGCGCCGGGCGCGCTGTCTTCGTTCTGACCGAACTCGCTGAGACCCCCCGACGCGCTGGACGTTTCACCGGAAACGCTCCTTCGGCGATCGCGCTGGTCGAGATCAGTCACTGGGGCTTTCGACCACCTGGAGGACCTCCCCGGCGATCCGCTTGTGAAGATACACACCAGCACCGATGTTTCACGTGAAACGCACCCTCGGTCATTGAGCTTGTCGAGCTCCGCCACTGGGGCTATTTCGACGACCGGAAGGACCTGGGTGGCAACCCAGCTTCGGGAAATCCCGCGAGCACCTGATGTTTCACGTGAAACCCGCCCCTCGGGGTCGGACCGGTCGCGACCCTCCCGCTCGGCTACCCCCACGGGGCCGGACCGGTCGCACCCTCCCGCTCCGCTCACTTGGCGAGCTAGATGACCTATGGAACGTGGATCTGCGTTGATTGAAAATGTCGACATCCCGGCACTCATTCCGGCGCCATGACGGGTCGGCGTGGGCTTCCATCGGTCGACTCTGGCGGGATCCCCTTTTTCGGCCGCTTCTGGGTAGCTCACTGACCGCGGGCACCGTTGCAGCCCGTCGAGACCGCAGCCAGCCTGATGTTTCACGTGAAACCCACCTTCCCTGATCGAGCTTGTCAAGATCTTCGCCAAGTCTGATGTTTCACGTGAAACAAGGTGTCGCTCGCTCGAGTGTGTCCAGACTTCCGCCACTCGGCCTTTTGGG
>NZ_JAODMP010000020.1 GCF_025464835.1 Mycetocola sp.
CCTGACCCTGTTCGTGCCGGAGGGCATCCGCCTGGAGGTGACCGCCGTGGCTCGCTCGGTGTTCCGATGACAGACAGGGAGTCGCCGCGCTCGCGGAGGCCGCTCTGGGCGGGGATAGCGGCGATCAGCGGGGGACTGGGGGCAATCCTGCTCACGGTGCCCTTCGCGGCTGCATACTTTCACGCGAAAGAAGGTTTCGACGACAAGCCCGTCTGATCGCCGTTCCTGGAGCGCCGGGCTTTCGCCGCTGCTCGGAATCGCCGCGCCTGTGGCGGTCTATGAGACGGACGGCCGCATCTACGGGGTGGCCTTGCTCCTGTATCTGCCCGCGACGATCGTGCTGCACCGGCGGCGAGCCGCGGCTTCGGGTCGAACAGGAACGGCCGGGTTTCGTTCTCGTGCTCTGTGCGCTTGTGGCGACGGGGGTCGGCACCGCCGGGGACCATTGAGCAGACGGTGCCGGCTACACCCTCGAGCTGCTCGGCCTCTCGGTTCGCCGTCGCCTCGTGCCTGCTTGGCTGTCTTCTCGTCGCCGACCGGGCCGACCGGGCCGGCGGTATGTCGGGGCGCCCGGCGCGCGCTCCGTGACGTCGTCGATAGGCACCGGTGCGCCGCGGCTGCGAGCAATACTGTCAAGGGGTTGAGGGCCCCGCCGGGGAAGGTGTTGCGTTGAGACATCGCAGACGTTCGACGGAGGACTCCATGCCATTCAGCCCGAAATTCGCCATCGTCACCGGATCAGACTCCGGCATCGGGCGGGCCACCGCTGTAGCGCTCGCCGAAGCCGGAATGGACGTCGGTATCACCTGGCACACTGATGAGACGGGAGCCGAGGAAACCGCCCAGGAGGTGCGTTCGAAGGGCCGGAACGCCGTCGTCGCACAGCTCGACACGACGGACCTCGACGGCTGCGGCGACGCGGTCGACGCCCTTGCCGAACAGCTTGGTGGGCTGGACGTCTTCGTCAACAACTCCGGCACCGGTGACAACGCCCCGCTCCTTGAGATGACCCTCGAGCAGTGGCGCCACACCATGGCAGCCGACCTCGACGGCGCTTTCGTCTGCATCCAGCGTGCAGCGAAGCGGATGGTCGACGCAGGCAACGGCGGTCGCATCATCGCGGTGACGAGCGTGCACGAACACCAGCCCCGCGTGGGCTCAAGCGCTTACGACGCGGCCAAACACGGACTCGGCGGCCTCATCAAGACGGTCGCTCTCGAGCTGGGCCGGCATGAGATAACCGCCAACTCCGTTGCTCCCGGCGAGATCGCCACCCCGATGACCGGGCAGACCGACCAGGACCCGCGCTCGGAGGAACGTCCAGGGGTTCCGCTGGGGCGGCCGGGTGACGCGCGAGAGGTCGCAGCGGTCATCGCCTTCCTCGCCTCACCGGCATCCGCCTACGTCACCGGCGCCTCATGGGTGGTCGACGGCGGGATGCTGCAGATGGGGCCCCAGGGCGGATCGCACATCACGAGCAACGAGTGGCGTGAGGGCTGAACGAGCCATGACCGATCCGACCCGGGTACGCAGCCAGCCGGCCCTGACGTCGTCGACCGGGCTGATCTGGATCGTCCTCGGCGCGGTCCTCGCCGCGATCTGTGCCGGGGTGCTGTTCGCGCTGGTCCCGCTGCAACCGGTCACCGCATGGGTCGGCCTGGTCCTCGTAGTCGTGTTGTTCCTCGCCATGGTCGTGATCCGGTTCGCGGTTCGCGTCGGGCGTCGTCGGCTCACGGCGATGGCAAGTGTGTTCGGGGGCATGGCGCTCGTCACGCTCGCCTGCGTTGTGATCATCGCGGGAGCCGCCTGGGAGTCGCTGAGCTAACGACCGGGACGCGCCGGAATGTACCGGGGGATCATCCGGGCGAGATGCCAGGCCCCGAGAATCCCGACGGCGCCGATCGCCCCTGCCGCGAACGACACCGACAGCAACCCCGTGATAGCGGCGACCACGAGCGGAGCCGCCGCTGAGCCGGCGTCCCCGGTGAAGCGCCAGGCGCCGAGGAACGGTGCAGGACGCCCCGGTGGGGCGAGATCCGCGCCGAGGGTCATCAGGATGCCGCTGCCCAACCCGTTCGCGACGGAGAGGATCCCTGCGGCGGCGATGAACCACACAACCGCATTCGGGGTGTCATGCGTGAACGCGAGCAGCAGCATCCCGAGCCCGAGGCCGAGCGTGGAGGGCACGGCGCTCCAGATCCGTCCGAACCGGTCCATCACCTGGCCACTGACGTAGAACAGTGCGAAGTCGACGGCGCCGGCCAGCCCGATGATGAGGGCCGTGTTCGCCTCACTCACGCCGAGGCTCACCGCCCACAGCGGCAGGAGCACCGTGCGCGCCGCCCGCATGGCTCCGATGAGTGCAGCTCCCGACCCCATCCGGGCGAGGACGCCGCGGAATCTCCACAACGTGCGGAACAGACCGTGGGACTCCTCGGCAGCGAGTTCCTCCCCGGGCGTGTGATCGGAAGCTCCGCTCTTCCGGACCCGGTGTACCTGGCCGAACAGGGCCTCCGGGTCCGGCAACAGTACGAGGATCAGCACGGCGGCGAGGCACGAGATGGTCATGATCCAGAACGCGCCCTGCGCCCCGCCGGTGAAGTGGATCACCGGAACGGACAGCAGAGGACCGATGAACAGGCCGGCGCGGAACACCCCGCCGAGCGTGGACAGCGCCCTGGCGCGGTAGCGCAACGGCACGTAACTGGTCATGAACGCGTGCCGGGCGAGGGCGAACACCGCGGTCGCGAGCCCGAGGATGAAGATGGCCACGCCGAGAACCCACGGGTTGGGGGCTAGAACAGCGCCGAGCGCAGCGACGATCGACAGCAGCGCTGCCCCGATCATCGACGTTCGTTCACCGATCCGGCTGACCAGGGCGCCGCTCGGGATGTCGCCGACAAGCTCCCCGATCATGAGCATCCCGGCGATGACACCGGCGATGGCGAGGCTCGCGCCGAGATTTGTCGCCGCGACCGGGATGAGCGGAATCAGGGCGCCTTCACCGATGGAGAACAGGAGCGTCGGCAGGAAGACGACGACGGCGACGGAGCGGATGCTGAACGCCGGGTTTCCGTCTGTCATGGTGTTTTCGAGTCTAGAGGCGCCCACCGGAGGAAGTCACCGGAAGGTAGGCTGGTGCCGACATGTTAGATCTAGACCTGAACGACCAGATCGCCGCCATCCGCGCCACCTTCGCTGACATTCGCGAAGTCGTCGGAGTCGACCGGCTGCGTGCCGAGATCGCCGACCTCAGCGAACAGGCCGGCGTGCCCGACCTGTGGGACGACACCGAGAAGGCGCAGAAGATCACCAGCGCCCTGAGCCACCGGCAGTCGGAGCTGGCGCGCCTGACCTCCATCGAGAACCAGCTCGACGACCTCGAAGTCCTTGTCGGCCTGGCCCTCGCCGAAGGGGATGAGGAATCGGCGGCGGAAGCTCGATCGGAACTCCTCGACCTGCAGAAGCAGATCGGTGACCTCGAGGTGCAGACCCTGCTGAACGGCGAATACGACCCCCTCGCGGCCGTCGTCACCATCCGGGCAGGAGCGGGCGGCGTCGATGCCGCCGACTTCGCCGACATGCTGTTCCGGATGTACCTGCGGTGGGCGGAGCAGCACAAATACAAGGCGAAAGTGCTCGACACCAGCTACGCCGAAGAAGCGGGCATCAAGTCCGCCACATTTGAGATCGACGCCCCATACGCGTTCGGTACCCTCAGCGTCGAGGCCGGCACCCACCGCCTCGTGCGGATGAGCCCATTCAACTCCGCGGGCAAACGTCAGACCAGCTTCGCCGCTGTCGAAGTGGTGCCATTGATGCCGGAGACCGAAGAGGTCGATATCCCAGACAACGAGATGCGCGTCGACGTGTTCCGTTCGTCAGGCCCCGGTGGCCAGTCGGTCAACACGACCGACTCCGCTGTGCGCATCACCCACCTCCCGACCGGCATCGTCGTCAGCTGCCAGAACGAGAAGAGCCAGATCCAGAACCGCGCAGCTGCGCTGCGAGTGCTGAAGTCCCGGCTCCTCCTCGTCCAGCGGGAACAGGAGAACGCGAAGAAGAAGGAACTCGCCGGCAACATCACGGCGAGCTGGGGCGACCAGATGCGCTCGTACGTCCTCGCCCCGTATCAGATGGTGAAGGACCTCCGCACAGACCATGAAGTCAACAACCCGCAGAACGTCTTCGATGGCGACATCGACGGATTCATCGCCGCGGGTATCCGCTGGCGTAAGCAGCCCACCGACGACTGAGCTGCCTGGCCAACCCGGGCGGCGCAGGCGTGTCACGGCCGAGAAACGGCCCGCTCTGCCTAGGCTCGAGTCGTCATGATTCGGTTTGAGAACGTCACGAAGAAATACCCGGGCACGAAACGGCCTGCGATCCACGAGATGGACCTGGAGATCGAGCGGGGAGAATTTGTCTTCCTCGTCGGTGCCTCCGGCTCCGGTAAGTCGAGTTGCCTGCGGTTGATCCTCAAGGAGGAGAAGCCGTCGAAAGGCTCCATCTTCGTCCTGGGAAACGACCTCGGCTCCATCTCAAGCCGCAAGATCCCATACTTCCGCCGCAACCTCGGTGTCGTGTTCCAGGATTTCCGCCTGCTGCCGAACAAGACCGTCTTCGAGAACGTGGCATTCACGCTGCAGGTGATCGGCAAGTCCCGCGGCTTCGTCCAGGAAGCGGTCCCGGACGTACTCAAGATGGTCGGCCTCGAGAACAAGGCCGATCGGCTCCCTCACGAACTCTCGGGCGGTGAGCAGCAGCGCGTCGCCATCGCACGCGCCGTCGTCAACAAGCCGCAGATCCTTCTGGCCGACGAACCGACGGGGAACCTCGACCCCGCGACGAGCGCGGGAATCATGCAGATCCTCGAGCGCATCAATGCCAGCGGAACAACGGTTCTCATGGCCACCCATGAGGCCGGCATCGTCGACAAGATGCAGCGCCGCGTGATCGAGCTCGTCGACGGCGTCATCGTCCGTGACGAACTCGAAGGCGGGTACGGCACCACCGGCATCGTCCCCGAACTCAAACCGGCGGTTGCGAAGGGCCAGTCGGCCAAAGCAGCCCGCCAGGAGGTCGCCGAGGTCGCGGCTCAGGCCGAAGCTGAAACGCAGGCTCACCAGATCCTGATCAACACGCCCGCCCCCGCTCCTGAACCCGCACCGGCCACTCGCCGTTCGCTTCCTGCTCAGACCGACGAAGTCGACCGCCTGAGCCCCACTGCGACCGGCGCCATCAACATCCCGAACGCCGACAGCCTCGGTGATGTCTCCGATCACCTCACCCTGGCCGAGCGACTCGGTTTGCGAGCCGCCGACGACCCGGACGCCGACGATGAGCAGAGTGTGGGGCCGGTTCGATGAGACTCTCCCTGATCTGGCAGGAGGCGACAACCGGTCTCCGCCGCAACGTGTCCATGGTGATCTCTGTCATCCTCGTCACGTTCATCTCGCTCACCTTCGTCGGGGCGGCGGTTCTGCTGCAAATGCAGATCGGCCAGATGAAGAACTACTGGTACGACCGGGCCCAGGTTGCGATCTACCTCTGCACCGCCGATTCGCTGACGGAGACCTGTACCGCCGGGGCCGCGACCGACGACCAGAAGGCCAGCATCGCCGGCCAGCTCGAAGGGGAGACCCTCGCTCCGTTCGTCGAGGACTTCTATTTCGAGGACCACCAGCTCGCCTACGAGAACTTCCAGAGACAATTCGAGGGCAACGAACTCGCCAGCCTCGTCGTTCCTGAGCAGCTCAACGAGACCTACTGGGTCAACCTCGATAACCCGTCGCAGTCCGAGGTGCTCGTCGAAGCCTTCTCGAGCACGCCAGGGGTCGAAGACGTGACGGACCAGCGACAATACCTCGACGCCATCTTCCAGGTGCTCAACGTCGCCAGCTACACGGCCATCGGCATCGCCGGGCTGATGCTGATCGCCGCGGTCCTGCTCATCGCCACGACGATCCGGCTGTCCGCCTACTCGCGGCGCAAGGAGATCGGGATCATGCGTCTCGTCGGCGCTTCGAACCGGTTCATCCAGACACCGTTCATCCTCGAGGGTGTCTTCTCCGCGGTGATCGGTTCGATTCTCGCGGGTGGGGCGGTGATCGGCATCGTGCACTACTTCATCTCCGGGTACCTCGCACCGCGCATGCCGTTCGTCAGCTTCGTCGACATCTCGGATGCGTTCATCGTCGTTCCGGTGCTCATTCTGCTCGGGATGATTCTGGCCGCGTTGTCCGCCAACTTCGCGATCAAGCGCTACCTGAAGATTTAGCACCGCGGCCACGCGGCATCCGACCTGTTGTTAGACTGATGGGCTGTCGCGCCGCCGGTGCGGCCATTTACCGTGCGGCCTGTGCCGCCAACCGACTGTCGGAGTGAAACCGTGCCTAGGGAACGTGGCGAAAATGTCGTGGCGACCAATCGCAAGGCCCGCCACGATTACTTGATCGAGGACACGTACGAAGCCGGTCTTGTGCTGAGCGGCTCCGAGGTGAAATCGCTGCGCGCCGGCCGCGCCTCCCTCGTCGACGGGTACGCTTTCATCGAAGGCGGCGAGGCATGGCTCGACGCCGTGCACATCCCCGAGTACACCGGTGCCACCTGGAACAACCACCCGCCCAGGCGCAAGCGCAAACTCCTCCTGCACAAGGCACAAATCCTGAAAATCAGCCACAAGGTCGCGCCGGGCGGATACACGATCATCCCGCTGAAGCTGTACTTCAGCGACGGCAAGGCGAAGGTGGAGATCGCGATCGCCAAGGGTAAGAAGGAATACGACAAACGGCAGACGCTGCGTGAGCGTGAGGCGACGCGCGAGGCAGCGCGGGCTGTAGCCGCTCGCAACCACCTGGGCGAGTGACGCTCCAGATCTCCGCCTGGCGCCGACGGCAACCGAGTGTCTCCTGTGACGCCTAGGCAGACCCATGGTCGACCGGCTACACTGGAGTGCTGAGCCGGAAGGTTCGGATGCCGGTTCTCCGGCTTGGTAACTTCACAGCGTGTGACAGCGACTCACTCTTTTCAGGGTGTGCATGGGGATGATCGGTTTCGACACTGCCTGCGCAACTGTGAGAAGCGGGTCGAGGATCCAGGGTTATCTCGTAAACGATCTCTGGAAAACAATAAGTGCCAATTCCAAGCGCACTGACTTCGCTCTCGCTGCGTAAGCAGTAGAGCCAATAAGTCCGTCAGTCCGGTGACTGCTCTCTAACCGGGTCCTGGCGTCAGCTAGAGGGCTTGCTGTACGACTGCGCCACAGGATCGTACGGGACTCACACTGTGACTGGGCTCGTCCACCTAGATGCCGGTAGCAAAGGTGGGAGCCGAGTAGAACGAATCAATCGGCTACACCCGTAGAAGGCGTTCAATCTCAGCGATGGACGGGGGT
>NZ_JAODMP010000053.1 GCF_025464835.1 Mycetocola sp.
CGCGGTTGCCTATGATCAGAGGCGCCATCGTTGAGGACCAGCCAAGATAGTTGGAATCCAGTGCGTCCAGAAGGGAGTCGATGTCCTCCTGCTCATGACCGCCGAAGTAGTCCCCGGCGTTGATGTACCGGGGAGAGGGCCCGACGAGAATCAACGCGCCGAAGCGGTCGGGTTTCCGCACGGCGGCGAGGACACCGATCATCGCGCTCACGGAGTGCCCGATGAAAACAGCGTCATGCAGGTCAAGGTCGTCAAGGATGTCGAGGAGGTCCTCTGCATAGCCGTGGAGGGAGTCGTACTTCCCTGCGTCGTAGGCGCTGAGGTCGGAGCCTCCCGCTCCCACCTGGTCGTACAGGACCACGTGGTAGTCCTCTTCGAAGGAGGGAGCGACGGCACTCCACATCTCCTGGCTGCAACCGAAGCCGTGTGCGAAGACCATCGGCCGCCCGGCCGGGTTCCCCGAAACGGTGACGTTGTTGCGCTGCTGAACCGGGCTCAGCTGGTCGGTGGGCAAGACACTCCTGATCGTTGAAACGGAGAGGCAGCCAGATCCTGGTCCTCGGTAAAACAACCAAAATCGTAGCGGAGGGTACCGGTGTCCCCAATTTATAACGGGGGGTTCACATCGCGATCTAGTTCATGTATAAAGCTGCGGTGGAAAGAAGGTGCGCCGCGAGGAGCGGATTATACGCACAAACCCCGCAGGAGGATGAGCGTAGATTTCTGGTCGATCTCGAACAACCATGAGGGTATGTCCAGCTGCCGACGCCGCCAACCGAACCTCGCCGTGCCGCGCCGCGCGCTCCCGAACGGCAGCATCGAGTGAGCATCGGGAGCGAGCTTCACGGAGCGGTGGACCGCGGTGAGATCCTTGCCTGGTTCCAGCCGCAGGTTGACGTCGAGACCGGCCGGATCGCCGCCGTCGAGGCTCTGGCACGGTGGCAACACCCGGTAAGGGGAATGGTGTCTCCGCTGGTCTTCATCCCGGCGGCCGAAGACACCGGCGCTATCCACGAGATAGGCGCGTTCATGCTGAGGGAGGGATGCCGTCACGCTGCGCGGTGGCGTGATCGTGGCTTCAAGCTTGACGTCTCAGTGAACGTCTCAGCAATTCAGCTCGCAAAACCGGGCGTCTTCGCCCAATTGCACGATCTGCTTGACACCTTCGCGCTGCCCGAGGGCGTCCTCACGATCGAGATCACTGAATCTCAGCTCATCGCCGATCTGAAGGATGTGGCGACGAGGCTCGCGCATCTTAAGTCCTTCGGGCTCGGAATCGCGCTCGACGATTTCGGCACGGGGTATTCGTCACTGGCGCAACTCCAGGACCTTCCGATCACGGAGTTGAAGATCGACCGGTCGCTCATCCAGGCGCAATCGGTCGGGGGCGAACTGATCGCGCTGGCCGTCGCGCTCCTGCAGGAACGGGGCGTTCGAGTCGTCGCTGAGGGCGTCGAGACGGAGGAGCAGCTCGAGCGGGTCCGTCACATGCGGTGCGACCGGGCGCAGGGCTATCTCTTCGGACGGCCGATGCCCGTCGGCAAGGTCGACGAGATGCTCGACCACGCGCTCGCCTAGCGTCGTCGCCAACGCGTTCGCGACGACGCAGAAGCAGGCTACAGGCCGAACGCGTCGTCCTCGAGTGCGCCATTCGCGCTGGCGGCGGCTTCTGCGCCGTTGTGCTCCCCGCCGACGTCGATCTGGCTCCAGACCACGGGCATGCCCGGCGAGAAAAGAATGTCGAGGCCAGGGCCCCCGCGCAGCGGCGGAATGTTCACGTAGCCGCCGCCGGCCTGGATCGCCGCGAGAATCTTGGAGCGCAGTTCAGTGACGGGGTCTGGGAGAAAGTAGTCCCGGCCGTCAACGGTCAACCTGTGTACGATCACTCGAATCATCCTGTCTGTGCTTGCGCCGGCTGGACGGCGCACAAATCACTACGCTACCGGCTCCGATCTGAACTTTTTGACAATGGGGCAGGGCTTGCATTCGGAAGCGCCAGCCGGGATAGTTCGCCGCTGCGACAACCCAAGCAGCGCGGGGCCGGCTGACCGTATGACGCTCATCCACCGACCGTTCATCCGCGCTCGGTAGGCTCAAGACACTATGAGAATCTCTGTGATCGGCTGTGGTTACCTCGGTGCCGTGCATGCGGCGTCGATGGCCTCCCTCGGGCACGACGTTGTCGGAATCGACGTCGACGCCGAGAAGATCGAAGCACTGGCCGCCGGCCGGCCACCGTTCTATGAGCCGGACCTGCCCGAATTGCTCGCCGGCGGCCTGGCCTCTGGACGGCTGCGGTTCAGCACAGACATTGCGGATGCGGCGGGGAGCCTCGTGCATTTCGTCGCCGTCGGCACACCCCAGTTGAGAACGGGCGGGGGAGCGGACCTCACCTATGTCGACGCGGCTTTCGCTTCGTTGATGCCCCATGTGGCCTCCGGGGAGCTGGTGGTCGGTAAGTCAACGGTGCCCGTCGGAACCGCTGCCAGGCTCGCGAAGCTCGTGGAGCCTACCGGTGCGATGCTCGCCTGGAACCCGGAGTTCCTGCGCGAAGGCTACGCGGTCAAGGACACCGTCACCCCCGACCGGCTCGTGTATGGAATCGCAGACGGCCAGACGGCATCCGTGGACCTCCTGAACGAGGTGTACGCCACGGCGGTCTCGGCGGGCACTCCCGTCGTCGTCACCGATTACGCGACAGCGGAACTCGTCAAGGTCGCGGCGAACGCGTTCCTCGCCACCAAGATCTCCTTCATCAACGCGATGGCTGAGATCGCCGAAGTCACCGGCGCCGACGTCACCCAACTGGCGGATGCCATCGGCTACGACGTGCGGATCGGCCGCAAGTTCCTCAACGCCGGCGTCGGGTTCGGTGGCGGATGCCTGCCCAAAGACATCCGCGCGTTCACGGCACGGGCGGAGGAACTCGGTCGCGGCGAGTCCGTCGCCTTCCTCAAGGAGGTCGACGCGATCAACCTGCGCCGGCGCCAACGCGCCGTGAACATGGTCGTCGAAGAGCTCGGCGGGAGCGTGTTCCGCAAGAAGGTCGCCGTGCTCGGCCTCGCATTCAAACCCGACAGCGACGATGTGCGAGATTCGCCCGCCCTCGATGTCGCCGTGCAGCTGCACGGGCTTGGCGCACACGTCGTCGCCACAGACCCTGAGGCGATCCCCAACTCGAGGCGCCTGCATCCGCAACTCTCCTTCGGGACCCTCGACGAGGCCCTCGATGGAGCCGACGCTGTCGTGCTGCTCACCGAGTGGAAGCAGTACCGCGCGCTGAACCCGTCGTCGGTGGCCTCGAAGGTCGCGCATCCGATTCTCGTCGACGGCCGGAACGCCCTCGACGCCGACACCTGGCGGGCGGCCGGCTGGACTTACCGGGGCCTCGGGCGCCCCTAGCGCCGTCAGCCTCGGGTGCGGGCTCCCGGCCGTCGTCGAAGCCGCAATTTATCGGCTATTCTTATTGAGGCCTCAGGGCCATCGGGGTGTGGCGCAGCTTGGTAGCGCGCTTCGTTCGGGACGAAGAGGTCGTGGGTTCGAATCCCGCCACCCCGACAGTCAGACCGTCCGGTTCCGCAAGGAGCCGGGCGGTCTTTTTGTTGCCCTCGCGCAGCGGCAGCCCGGCAGCCCCCAGGCGGCCAGGCAGCCCGCATCGCACGGGTCCGCCTGGCTTCAGAAAGACCCTCGGACGAGGCGGCCGACGTGCGCGGTCAGTCCCGGGCGACGAGGGTCAGCAGGGTCGCTTCAGGTCGGCACGCGAAGCGAACCGGGGCATAGATCGACGTGCCGAGGCCACCACTGACGTGCAGGAACGCCGAGCGGAGCGCGTGGCGCCACAAGCTCAGCCCCTTGACCTGGGTTCGCGGGATATCGCAATTCGTGACCAGTGCGCCGTAACCGGGCACGCAGACCTGCCCACCGTGGGTGTGCCCAGCGAGAATCAGGTCGGCTCCATGGTTGAGGAAGGAGTTCAGGACCCGCTGGTACGGCGCGTGGACGACGCCGATGTGAACAACGTGCTGCAGGCCGGCATCCGAGGTATCAAGCGTCTCGTCGTCCTGCTGGCTGTCAAGCAGGCCCGTCAGCAGGTCCAACCGGTCCGCGCCGATGTGCGGGTCGTCGACCCCGAAGACGTCGAACCGGGTGCCATTCACGATGACACTTCCGACCGCGTTGTTGAGGTTCTGCCAGCCGAGGGCGTCTGCGAAGAACGTGTCAAGGCGGGCCGTGTCGAGGTTGCGCTTGCGCGGGCTCTGCGGCCCTCGGCCGGCGCTCGAGGGGCCGGTGAAGTAGCGCAGCCAGTTCTTGCGCATGGGGCCGAAGTAGTCGTTGGAGCCGTGGACGTAGAGGCCGGGGATGCCGCCGAACTCGGCGAACGCACGCTCAACACCCGGGATGCCGTCTTCGTGCCCGAGGTTGTCACCGGTGTCGACGATCAGGTCAGGCTTCAGCAGCGCGAGGGACCGAATCCACGCCTGCTTGTCGTGCTGCCACGGCGCCATGTGGAGGTCGCTGAGGTGCAGGATCGTGACGGGTTCCGCGCCCTTGGGAAGCACGGGCACGGTTTCGCGACGCAGGGTGAAGAGCCGGCGTTCGACAAGCGAGCCCCAGGCGAATGCCGCGGCACCGGCGAGCGCGAGCGCGCCCAACGCACCCCCGGCCCCTCGGCCGCGAGCGGTCCTGGGCACTAGCACTTCTGTTTCAGGACCGTGATGGTCACTTCACCGGCTGGATCCGTCTCGGTACCCGGCCCTGGATTCTGCGCCGTCACGATTTCGGGAAGGGATGCCCCACCCGGGGCGGCTTGACAGGCATCCTTGACGTTGTTGAATCCCGCCGCTGCCAGCTCGCTGCGCGCGGCATCCGGCGACTTACCGACAACGTTGGGAACAGTGCCGGCCTGCGGCTGGTCTTCCCCGGGCGCCTCAGGTGCCCGAGGAGCGGTACCGGTCGACGGCTGGATGGTGATGGTCGAGCCGGTGGAGACGGATGCTCCGGCCCCTGGACTTGTCGAGGCGACGAGTCCAGCGCCGATGCGCGAGGCGACGGGCGAACCCACCTGGGTGCTGAAGCCGGCGCGGGAGAGCGCTGTCTTCGCTGCCTCGACCGACTGGCCCGTGACATCCGGGACCCTGATCTGCTTGGCGCGGATCAGGGCGTCGTCGGGTGCCGCGAATCTCTCTCCGCCGTACTTGGCGATCGATGAGCGCAGGATGCCGGAGAAGATCCCGAACTTGGCGCTGAAGCCCGACACCCCCTTCTTGACGCGGACGTCGTACATGCTGGAGTCGCCGACGACGTTGCCGACCCAGAGCGAGGTGACGGCCTCTGTGGTTCCACCGGTGATCCACGAGTGGCGAGCCTCATCAGCGGTCCCGGTTTTGCCCATGAGGGGTGCTCCGGGGACGGCGGCGCGGGCTGCGGTTCCGCCGCTCTCGAAGACGGTCTCCAGGGCGAAGGCAGCGGTGTTTGCGACCTCGGGGGTCACCGCCTGGGTGCACTGGCTCTTCGGCGCAGCGATCTCTTCTCCGTCGGGGCCGGTGATCTTGTCGATCGCGACAGGGGTGCAGGAGAGGCCCTGTGCCGCGATACCGGCGATAGCCGTTGCGAGGGACAGTGGGGCGATCTCGTTCGACCCGAGGAGCGTTGCAGGGTGCCGCTGGAGGTCTTCACCATCGGCGCGGTGCACGCCCATGTCGGCTGCGGTCTGGAAGATTTCGCACATGTCGAGCTTCTGCGCCATGGCGATGAACGCGGTGTTCACCGATCGCTTGGATGCCTCGATCGGGGTGATCATGCCTGGGCTCGTGCCGTCGTAGTTCACCGGCGTGTACGACTTGGTGTAGTTGCCTGAGCAGCTGTCCGTCCACCTGGTGAACGTCCGCTTCTCACCGCTGACCGACTCGCGAAGCGAGTGCCCGTTCTTGAGCCAGTCGAGCAGGATCATCGACTTGAAGGTCGATCCAACGTCGAAGCCGCTCGAGCCGCCGTACTTGTAGTCGGTGTTGTAGTTCACCGACGTGAACTCGCCACCGGGAGACGTCTTGTCCGAGTCGTTGCTGTAGGTCTTGTTCTGGGCCATCGCGAGGACACGACCCGTGCCCGGCTGAACGGTTACAGCCGCGCCACCGATGCGAACGCTCTCCATCGACTTCGGGAGGTATTCGTTGATGGCGGCGGCGGACGCAGCCTGCAGGTCGAGGTCGAGAGTGGTGTAGATCTGGAGCCCACCGCGTCGCAGCGTCGCCGCGCGGTCCTCAGGAGTCTCGCCGAACACGGGGTCGTTCTTGACGATCCTGGTCACGTAGTCGCAGAAGTAGGCGCTGTCGCCTGCCGTCTGGCATCCGGTGCTCGGCGGGTTGATGGCTGGGGTGACCGGAACCGCGCGCGCTGCGTCGTGCTGTTCCTGGGTGATCTTGCCCTCGGCGAGCATCTTGCCGATGACGTAGTTCCTGCGGTCGAGGGTCATGGCATAGCCGTTTGCAGCGCCGTTCGACTCGCTCTCCGGAAGGTCGATCCGCAAGGAGGACGGGTAGTTGACGATTGCGATGAGCGTCGCCGCCTGCTCGATGTTCAGGTCAGCGGCGTTGACGCCGAAGTAGTACGTGGATGCGGCCTGGATGCCATAGGTGCGCGCGCCGAAGTTGGCGATGTTGAGGTACCCGAGCAGGATCTCGTCCTTGCTGTAGTCCTTCTCAACCCCGATGGCGTACCGCATCTCCTTGAGCTTGCGGCCGGCGCCCTCCATACCGTCTGCCGTGGTCGCCTCATTGGCGCAGGCGTCGAGTTCTTCCTGGCTGCCTGAATCGATCTCACACTGCTGCACCAGCACGTTCTTCACGTACTGCTGGGTGATCGACGAGCCGCCCTGGGTGTCACCGCCGATGTACGTGCTCAGGATGGCGCGGGTCGTCCCCATGACGTCGATTCCGCCGTGAGTGTAGAAGCGGGGGTCCTCAGCCGCGACGGCGGCGTCCTTGGCGTACTGGGAAACCTGTTCCCAGGTCACTTCTTCGCGGTTCTGGTCGAAGAACGACGCGAGGAGGGTCTGCTGACCGTCTGAGGCGGTCGCCCAGATGTTCGTCTTCTCCATGGTCTTGCCGACCTTGAGGTAGTCAGGAAGCCCGTCGAACACGCTGATGGCGTTGTTCGCTGTGACGCCGGTTACGGCGAGGGCAGGTGTGATGGCAGCAGTGACGAGGAGGCCGGCGGCGACACTCAGACCGATGAAGCCAAGGAACCCCCCGAGCACACCTCTAGCCGTGCGTTTTTGTTCAGGCATAGGATCGACAATAAGTGACAAATCTGTAAAAGCACCCCTACCCGCACGAAACAAGAGGAAAATATGCCCCGCTGGGAGTACATCACCACCCCGTTGATGATCCATAACACCGCCGCCATACTCAACAACTGGGGCAGCGATGGGTGGGAACTCGTGCAGGTGGTCAACGGACCTGAAGGTGGTCTCGTTGCGTACCTCAAGCGCCCAGTGGCGGATGCCTGATGTCGCGAATCGCCGACCGGCTCGCTGAGCTTGGGCTCACCCTTCCCGCCGTGGCGGCACCGGTTGCCGCATACGTTCCCGCTGTCGTGCACGGGAACCTCGTCTACACATCCGGCCAGCTGCCCTTCGTTGACGGTGCACTCCCGGCCACCGGCAAAGTCGGTGCTTCGGTCTCAGCCGAGGACGCGCAGGCCTACGCGGCGACCAGCGCACTCAACGCGCTCGCCGCCATCCACGAGGTGATCGGCTCTCTCGACCGGATCACCCAGATCGTCAAGGTCACCGGCTTCGTGGCATCCGACCCGTCTTTCACGGGCCAGCCCGGAGTGATCAACGGAGCATCGACGCTGCTCGGTGACGTCTTCGGTGACTCCGGCATCCACGCGCGCTCCGCTGTCGGCGTTGCGGTGCTGCCGCTGGACGCCCCGGTCGAAGTGGAACTCGTCGTCGCGTTCGCTTGAGGCGCGCTTTCGGCGCACGCTTGAGCGGAGATCGCACGGTTAGCAGGATGCTTCCCAGCATTCGGTCCTTCTAATCGTGCGATCTCCTTTTTTCCGGCTTCATGCGCGGATCCTCCACACGCCGACACCTGCGCCGCGGATCCCACATTTGGGAGGTGGGGCCGCCATAGAGGTGGCGGTTCCGCCACCGTCGACAGATGGACATTGCGGAGTGGCTCAGGACTCACGGCCAGATTGCCCACACCAAGGACGTCCTTCACGCTGGTGCTTCCAAATACGCGATCCGGGGAGCGGTGCGCTCAGGGCTTGTCACCCGCGTGCGGCGGGACTGGCTCGCCCTGCCGGACTGCGATCCTCTACTGCGCCTCGCGGCCAGCGTCGGCGGGCGCCTCACGTGCCTCACCGCTGCCAAGCGCATCGGTCTCTGGACGGTCGCAGACAACGTCACGCACCTTGCGGTGCCACCTCACGCAAACTCTCTGGTGCTTCCCACTGGTGTGAAGCCTCACTGGGCGACTGGTCCTGTCTCGACCAATCGTCGGAAGCTCGTCGATCCGTTCGAGAACGTTTTGGTGCGCGTAGCTGAATGCCAGCCATTCGAGACAGCGGTCGTGGTTCTGGACTCGGCGTTGAGGCTCAGAAAGATCAGCGCCGGTCACCTGCAGCGAATCGCATCGAAATCGACGCGATTCGCCAGCGCTCGCGAAGCGGCGAGTGAGTTTTCCGATTCGGGCATCGAATCGATCCCGCGGCTCAGACTCGCGCGGATCGGAATCGTCGTGCGACAACAGGTCATCATCGACGACCACCCGGTCGATGGGCTGATCGGGGATCGGCTTGTTCTGCAGATCGACGGCTACGGCCCGCACTCGAACGCGGACCAGCGGCGCCGGGATCTCCGGCAGGACGGCCGGCTGATCTTGAGAGGCTACACCGTTTTCCGGTTCGACTATGCGCAGGTGCTCGGCAGGTGGACCTATGTCGAGGCGACCGTTCTCTCCGCAATGGCGCAAGGATTACACCTGGCGTGAAGAGCAGCATCCGCCCGTGTATGCACCAGCCGTTGGCATCCGCCACGCTCCAATCGGCGACGAGCGCGAGCACGCTCGGACGGCAGATTACAAGGAGATCGCACGGTTTGCAGGATGCTTATAAGCACTTTGTCCTGCTAACCGTGCGATCTCCTGCAAATCGTGCGCTGCCTACTTCGCCGTCACCTGCCCCGTGATGATCTGCATCACCGTCGTGTCGGCCAGCGTGGTCGTGTCACCGACCTCCCGGCCCTCTGCGACATCGCGCAGCAGGCGACGCATGATCTTCCCCGACCGGGTCTTGGGCAGCTCGTTCACGATGAACACGTCACGAGGCCGCGCAATTGGCCCGATCTGCTCGCCGACGTGCGCCCGCAGAACCGCAGCGATGTCCTCCACCGCAGCCGACTCCTCGAGCATGCTCTCCTTGATGATGACGAACGCGACGACGGCCTGGCCGGTGGTGTCATCGTGAGCGCCGACAACAGCGGCCTCAGCGGTGAACGGATGCGCGACGAGCGCTGACTCGATCTCCGCCGTCGAGAGTCGGTGTCCCGAGACGTTCATCACGTCGTCCACACGGCCGAGCAGCCAGATGTCGCTGTCGTGATCGAGCCGGGCCCCGTCACCGGCGAAGTACAGGTGCTTGTCGCCGAACTTCTCCCAGTAGGTCTCCTTGAACCGCTCCGGGTCGCCCCAGATTCCACGCAGCATCGACGGCCACGGCTCGGCCACGACGAGCAGCCCGCCGTTGCCGGTGCCGACATGGTGGCCGTCGTCGTCCACCACGTCGACGTTGATGCCGGGGATCGGCACCTGGGCACTGCCGGGCTTCGTTTCGGTGATGCCGGGGAGCGCCGAGATCATGATCGCGCCGGTCTCGGTCTGCCACCAGGTGTCAACGACCGGTGCGGCCTTCCCACCGATCACCTTGCGATACCACATCCACGCTTCAGGGTTGATCGGTTCACCGACCGAGCCGAGCAGGCGCACCGATGACAGGTCGAACTGCTTCGGAATCTTCCGCCCGAGCTTCATGAACGAACGGATGGCGGTGGGCGCCGTGTAAAAGGTCGTCACCTTGTACTTCTCGATGATCTCCCACCAGCGCCCGGGATGGGGCGTGTCTGGCGTGCCTTCGTACAGCACCTGGGAGGCGCCGTTCGCGAGAGGCCCGTAGACGACGTAGCTATGACCGGTGACCCAGCCGATGTCGGCCGTGCACCAGTAGACGTCGGACTCCGGCTTGAGGTCGAAGACGATCTTGTGGGTGAAGGCGCACTGGGTGAGGTAGCCGCCCGACGTGTGCAGGATTCCCTTCGGCTTGCCGGTCGTGCCGGACGTGTACAGGATGAACAGAGGGTTCTCGGCGGGGAACGACTGCGCCACATGCTCGGGCTCGGCCTTGGCCATTTCCTCATGCCACCACAGGTCGCGGTCGGTCCAGTCGATCTCGTTCTCGCCGCGCTTGACGACGAGCACGTTGGTGACCGTCTCCTGCGGGCCGAGGTCGCCGCGGGCCTGCAGCGCGGCATCCACCGCCGGTTTCAGCGCCGAGACCTTGCCCTTGCGCCACCCGCCGTCAGCAGTGATGACGAGCTTCGCGCTCGCATCGTCAACCCGCGAACGGATGCTGTCGGCGCTGAATCCGCCGAAGATCACCGAGTGCACAGCGCCGAGGCGAGCGACGGCGAGCATCGCGACGACCGCTTCGGGGATCATCGGGAGGTAGATGGCGACGCGGTCGCCTTCGCCGATGCCCAAGCCCGACAAAACGTTGGCGGCGCGCTTGACCTCCGCCGTGAGATCCGCGTAGGTGACCGTGCGGCTGTCTCCTTGCTCGCCCTCCCAATGTAACGCGACCCGGTCGCCGTTGCCGGCCTCCACGTGGCGGTCGAGGCAGTTGTATGCGACGTTCAGGCGGCCGTCGTCGAACCACTTGGCGAACGGCGGGTTCGACCAGTCGAGGGTGCGGGTGAAGGGAGTTTCCCAGTCCAGCAGCTCACGTGCCTGCCGGGCCCAGAACTCCAGACGGTCGGCCTTCGCCTCCTCGTAAAGCTCGGTTGTGGCGACGGCGTTTCTCGCGAACTCCTCGCTCGGCGGAAACTTGCGGTATTCGTGCAGGAGATTGTCGATCTGCGTATTCATCTTGTGGCTACTCGCTCCTTTGCGACGGTTCACGGCAATGAGAACTGGTGTGACTTCTACAGACTGTACTCCGATCCTCGTGGCCCCTCTTGGGGGGTGTTTGGCGCCGGTTTTCCGGCGCTTACGACGGGTCCACTCTTTGGGGGACCCGAATCGCCTCCGCAGGTCTTGCATAGCGGCATTTTGCGCGTACACTTGGGCTCGG
Organism: Mycetocola sp.; assembly: GCF_025464835.1. Lineage (GTDB taxonomy): Bacteria > Actinomycetota > Actinomycetes > Actinomycetales > Microbacteriaceae > Mycetocola_A. The sequence goes on from NZ_JAODMP010000053.1 coordinate 11,353, forward strand.
CCGAATTCTAAATTCGTGCGTGCGACGTACAGATTCCCCCCAATCGAGCGTCGCGTGTGGCGGCATCCATTCCCCCCAATGGGTGTCGCCCTCTCAATTTCCGGGTCGCTCGATGCGACGCGGATTCCCTCACCTGGACCGATTCTTCTCGGGCTTTCCACGGATGACTCCGGCCCCGACCGCGCGCCCGTCCCGCTCCCTAGTCTGGGTCGCATGACCGACCGATTCGTCGCCCAACCGGCGCTGGGCCTCCTTCCCGGTTTCACCCGCGCGAGGGCGCCAGCGGTCCGTGCCGTCCTGCCGGAGGGTGACGGTGAACCGAAGGGGCGGGGCAGTGAGTCGCCGGTCATCGGCGCTTTCCAGGCGTTCTCCCCGAGCGGCATCCGGGCAGGGCCTTCCTTGCACACACTCGATGACGCGCGGCTCGCCCGGATGCGCACGGCTGCTGAATTCGGTCCGCTCGCTCCCTATCTCATGGCAGCAGATGTGACTGACCTGTTCGTGAACGGGCGCGGCGGGTTGTGGATCGATCGGGGCTCGGGGCCGCAGCGCGACGCGGCCTGGTCGATGGCGGAACGTCCGCTGCGGGAACTTGCGGTGCGGCTCATCGCACTCGGCGGACGCCACATCGACGAGGCGACGCCCTGTGTCGACGTGCGGCTGGAAGGCGGCATCCGCGTGCACGCGGTGCTTCCGCCAGTATCCGTCGGCGGAACACTGCTGAGCATTCGTGTGCCGCAGGTCCGCCGGTTCCGGCTCGCCGACCTCGCCGAGGCCGGCATGTTCGGCGACGACTCGGTCGGCGTCGTGGCTCGCCTGCGTGCGGCCGTCTCCGATCGCGTCAACCTTCTTGTCACCGGCGCGGGCGGCTCCGGAAAGACAACTCTCCTCGGTGCGTTGCTGGCAGAAGCGCCGAACGACGAACGGATCGTCGCGATCGAGGACGTTGCGGAACTCGGTGTGGAGCATCCGCACGTCGTGTCGCTTGAATCCCGCCAGGCCAACCTCGAAGGGGCAGGGGCGATCGGCCTGGAGCGGTTGCTGCGGGAAGCGCTCCGGATGAGGCCGGATCGGCTCGTCGTCGGTGAATGCCGGGGTGCCGAGGTGCGGGAGCTGCTCGCGGCGTTGAACACCGGGCATGACGGCGGTGCGGGAACCCTGCACGCGAACTCGCTGGAGGACGTACCCGCACGGCTGGAGGCGCTCGGCGCGCTCGCCGGGATGACGCCGGATGCCGTCGCTCGGCAAACGGTGAGTGCCATCGGCCTGGTCCTGCATCTGGAGCAGGCAGACGGAGTTCGGCGACTGGACCGGGTCGGCCGATTCGGGATCGACGGGAGCGGCAAGCTCACGATCCGGTCCGAGTCCGGGATGCCATGAGCGACAAGGACCGTACGCCGCCGATCGAACGCGTTGCGGCAGTCACTGAGCGTCTCGCTGTCCTGCTTGCCGCTGGGGTACCGCCGTCGGCGGCGTGGGGGTACCTCAGCTCCGGTGACGTCTCGCGGCACGGGCGGAGCGGCCGTGATCCCGCGCGGATCCTCGAGGTGCTCACCGCCGCCGCAGACGCGGCGAGAGCCGGCACGGACGTCGCCGTCGCCATCGCGGGAGCGGCCAGGCACACCCCAGAAGGTGCGCGCAGGCGATCAGTGGGCAGGAACGGCGACTCCGCGGCCGCGGCGGCCTGGCTTCCCGTTGCGGCGGCGTTGTCGGTAGCCATCGAGACCGGCGCGCCGCTGGCCGGATGCCTCCAGGAACTCGCGCGGTCCCAGCGTGCTCTCGGTCAGGCACAACGCGACATCGATGCTGCGCTCGCCGGTCCGCGGTCCACCTCGCGGCTCGTTCTGGCGCTCCCGGTCGTCGGGCTGATCTTCGGCCTTATGCTCGGCTTCGACACCCTCGGCACACTCGTCGGAACCGTGCCGGGCCTCGTCTGTCTGACCGGGGCGGCGCTGCTCATGCTCGCCGCGTGGCGGTGGTCGAGCGCCATGGTGCGCCGGGCGACGCCCGGGTCGACCGCCCCTGGCCTGGCGATCGACCTCACCGCGATCGCGATGTCGTCCGGTGCGTCGGTGGACCGGGCGGTCGGCATAGTGACGACCGCGCTCGCCGAGTTCGGACCGGCTGACCCGGCCGAGCGGGGCGGGCGTTTCGCCGTCGACCACGAGCACGACCGGGATGACGCAGCGATCTCCGGGGTGCTGGCCTTGTCCCGTGCGGCGGGCGTGCCTGCGGCGGACCTGCTCCGCGGTGAAGCGGACCAGACCAGGCGCGACGCCAGGTCGAACGCCCAGCAGGCGGCAGCATCGCTCGCCACACGGCTGATGCTCCCGCTCGGCCTGTGCGTTCTGCCGGCATTCATGCTCGTCGGTGTCGCGCCGCTCCTGCTCAGCGTCCTCTCCTCCACCGTGCGCGGAATCGGATGACCGTTCCACCGTTCCCCAGCAACCCGTTCGCAACACGCCAGCGAGGCAAGGATGGACGTACTCGCGCCGATAGAGATCCGAATACCGAAGGAGAACAACGACATGGCGCGATTACGGGAACACGCCGAGTGGGTACGAAGCAGGCTGGCAGACGACACCGGAGCGGCCACGGCGGAGTACGCCATTGCGACGATGGCCGCCGTGGGGTTCGCCGGGTTGCTCGTGGCGATCATGCGCTCCGATGAAGTGCGCGGAATCCTCACCGACCTCATCCGCCGGGCGCTGACCGTCAACGGCTGATCATGAACGTCACAGGGTTCGGCGGCGACCCGGTTGGGGCCGGGCGCCGCCGGCGGTCCCGATGGTCGGCCGAGCCTCGCAGGCCTGGCCTGACACCACGAATACCCGGGCAAGCGCCGCCGACAGATAAGGGTGCTGCTGCCGCCGAGTTCGCCGTGGCGATTCCGGTCGTGGTGCTCGTGCTGGCCTGCTGCCTCGGCGCCATCCAGGTGGCGTCTCAGCAGGTGCGGTTGACGGATGCCGCGGCAGACGCCGCCCGCACGCTGGCTCGCGGCGACTCCCACGCCGTCGCCGCCGCCCGGGTGCACCGGGTTGCGTCTTCCGCCGCGATGAGCACGTCGATGAGCACATCGACGAGCGGGGACTTCGTCTGTGTTCAGCTCAGCGCCCCGGCGGGTTTCGGCCCGGCTGCGCTGGCCGGCGTGCGGGTCCGCGCCTCAGGCTGCGCCCTCGCCGGCGGGCTGTGAAGTGGATGGAGGTCAGGCGAAGAGACAGGACGGCGCGCGAACGGTGGCGGAGCGGGGGTCCGGGTCTGTGCTCGCCGTCGCGCTTGTGGCATCCGTGCTGATGCTCGCTGGGCTTGTTCTGCCGCTGAACGCCGCCCTGATGACGCGCCAGCTCACGGCGAACGCAGCCGATGCGGCCGCGCTCGCCGCCGCTGACACGGCATCGGGGCTGGTCGCCGGCTATCCCTGCGCGAACGCGGCAGAAGCGGCCCGGCTCAACGGGGCCACACTGGGCGAGTGCGCGGTGAACGGACTGGACGTGAGGGTGACGGCGACACGGCAGGTGCTCGGTGTTCTGGTGAGCGTGGGCTCACGGGCCGGACCATCACCCGGGTGACGCCCGGGTCGGCGGCGGGCGGCGGCCGGTGATCGGCCGGCCGCCGGTGGTCGCCGGTGGTCGCCGGCCGCCGGTGATCAGAGGGCGCCGCGGTCGTCTGAGGCCCCGAAGGGCTGGCCTACGCCTCGTCGAAGTTGGTCGTCAGGTACCGGTAGTCCACGGCGCTGGGGCGGTCGGAGTCCTCCAATTCGAACTCCTGCCCGGACGTACGCGCATAGACGTACGTTTTGCCGCCCGCCGCAGCGATGTCAACGGTAGGACGCGGATCACCCGAGTCGAGGAAGTCCGCTGAGAGGGTCTTTCCCTCGAGCGGCCCGTCCGTGAGCTTTGCGGTATAGGTCCTGGTCGCTGATGCACTCATAGCCTTATTCTGCTCTTTATCGTTCCGTTATCAAGAGGGGCTCGCGGATGTGACGGCGCCGGCTGATTAGGTCGACACGCGGGAATGGTGTGTATGGTGTGCACGACGAAAGGAGTCGGGTGCCAGGCACAAAAACGTTGGTCATTGTAGAGTCGCCGACCAAAATGAAGTCGATCGCCGGGTACCTCGGCGACGGCTATGAGGTACTGAGTTCCGTAGGGCACATTCGTGACCTGGCCGAACCGAAAAATCTTCCGGCTGAGCTCAAGAAGGGCGCGTTCGGCAAGTTCGCCGTCGACATCGAGAATGACTTCGAGCCGTTCTATGTGGTTTCCGAGAATAAGAAGAAGACGGTAGCGGATCTCAAACGAGCGCTGAAGAACGCCGACGAGCTCCTCCTCGCAACGGATGAGGACCGCGAAGGTGAAGCCATCGCCTGGCACCTGCTCCAGGTCCTCCAGCCCAAGATTCCCGTCAAGCGGATGGTCTTCCACGAGATCACCAAGGACGCCATCCTCGAGGCAGTGGGCAACACCCGCGACCTCGACGTCGCTCTCGTCGACGCCCAGGAAACCCGGCGGATCCTCGACCGTATATATGGGTATGAGATTTCGCCCGTGCTGTGGCGCAAAGTCGGCCCGAGTCTCTCGGCCGGCCGGGTCCAGTCAGCGGCGACCCGCCTCATCGTCGAACGGGAACGCGAACGTCTCGCCTTCACCGCTGCCGAGTACTGGGGACTCACCGCCCAGGCCGCCCCCGACGCCGACGCCAGCCGCTTCGAGGCCCGCCTCGTGCGCATCGACGGTGAACGAATCGCCACCGGCCGCGACTTCGACGACACCGGCAAGCTCACCAGCAAGGCCGTTCCCCTCGACGAGCAGTCCGCCCAGGCGATCGCCGCAGCCCTCGCCGCACCCGGGGCATCCGCCGTCGTGTCGAAGGTCGAGTCGAAGCCGTACTCGCGTCGTCCAGCCGCACCGTTCACCACGTCGACCCTGCAGCAGGAAGCCGCCCGCAAGCTGCGCTTCTCAGCCCGGCAGACGATGAGCGTCGCCCAGTCTCTGTACGAGAACGGGTACATCACCTACATGCGTACCGACTCGCCGTCGCTCTCCAGCCAGGCGGTCAAGGCCGCCCGCGACCAGGCGACTGCGCTGTACGGCGCAGACACCGTGCCGGACAAACCCCGCCTGTACAGCGGCAAGAACAAGAGCGCGCAGGAAGCCCACGAGGCCATCCGCCCATCCGGTGACTCCTTCCGCACCCCCTCTTCGCTCAGCGGCAGCCTCCGCGGCCAGGACTTCAAGCTCTACGAGCTGATCTGGAAGCGCACCGTCGCCAGCCAGATGGCCGACGCCAAGGGCCAGACCGCAACGGTGACCATCGAAGCGGATGCAGAAGGCAAGCGAGTCGAGCTGACGGCATCCGGAACCGTCATCACGTTCCGCGGATTCCTCCACGCCTACGAAGAAGGCCAGGACGAAGAACGCAACGCGAGCGACAACGCCGCCCGCGAAGCCAAACTGCCGCCGCTGACCGAGGGCCAGTCGCTGAGCCTGACCGACGTCGACGCCAAAGGCCACGAGACCTCACCGCCCCCGCGCTACACGGAGGCGAGCCTCGTCAAGGCGCTCGAAGAGCTCGGCATCGGGCGCCCGTCCACCTACGCGCAGACGATCGCGACCATCACCGACCGCGGGTACGTCACCGCGCGTGGCCAGGCGCTCATCCCGTCGTGGATCGCGTTCAGCGTCGTCCGGCTGCTCGAGGAGCACTTCAACGACCTCGTGCAGTACGACTTCACCGCTGAGATGGAAGAGGATCTCGACCGGATCGCCGGCGGCGAGCAGGACCGCACCGACTGGCTGAAGTCCTTCTATTTCGGCAGCGATCAGCACCGCGGACTCCGCACCGTCGTCGACAACCTCGGCGATATCGACGCCCGCGAGATCAACTCGCTGCGTCTGAACGACGCCATCACGATCCGCATCGGCAAGTACGGCCCGTACCTCGAGGTGACGGATGCCTCGGCACCAGCCCAGGCGGACGGCGAACCGGCAGTGCCGCGCCGGATCAACATCCCCGAGGATCTGGCCCCGGACGAGCTGACCCTCGCCAAGGCGCAGGAACTGATCGACGCGCCCGTGCTCACCGACCGCGTGATCGGCGTCAACCCGGAGAACGGCAAGGAGATCGTCGCGAAGGACGGCCGGTTCGGGCCGTACGTGACCGAGCTGGAACCAGAGCCCGAGGAAGAACCCGTCGTCGACACCGCCACCGGTGAAGTGACGGATGCGCCGAAGAAGAAGGCGCCGGCGAAGAAGAAGGCTGCAGCGGTCAAGCCGCGGACGGCATCCCTCTTCAAATCGATGTCGCTCGATTCGGTCGACCTCGACACCGCGCTCAAGCTGCTGTCGCTACCGCGCGTGGTTGGCCTCGACCCTGAGACCGAAGCCGAGATCACCGCACAGAACGGCCGGTTCGGACCGTATCTGAAGAAGGGCACGGATTCCCGGTCGCTCGAGAACGAAGACCAGATCTTCGAGATCGACCTGCCAGCAGCGCTCGAGATCTTCGCGCAGCCGAAGTACGGCAACCGCCGCGCGTCAAGCGCGCTCAAGGAGTTCGAGGCTGACCCGGTCAGCGGCAAGCCGATCAAGGTGAAGGACGGTCGGTTCGGCCCGTATGTCACCGACGGTGAAACCAACGCGACGATCCCGAAGGCCGAGTCCGTTGAGGACGTCGACTTCGACCGTGCTGTTCAGCTGCTCGCCGACAAGCGCGCCAAGGGGCCTGCCGCTCCGCGCAAGAAGGCGCCGGCCAAGAAAGCTGCCGTCAAGAAGCCCGCTGCCAAGAAGCCGGCCGCCAAGAAGCCGACCGCTGCCGCCGCGAAGAAGGCTGCAGCGACCTCGAAGACTGGCGTCTCGACAGCCACAGCGAAGAAGCCCGCCGCACGCAAGCCGGCCGCGGCAGAGTAATGGGCCTGACGGATTCGTACGCCGGGCTGTTCATCACCCTCGAGGGTGGTGACGGCTCCGGCAAGTCCACGCAGGCCGCTGAGCTCGAGTCCTGGCTTCAGGAGCAGGGCCGTGAGGTCGTGCGCACCCGCGAGCCAGGAGGCACCGAGGTCGGCGTGGAGATCCGCGAGATCGTGCTGCACCACCGGGGTGACATCGCTCCGCGCGCCGAAGCGCTGCTCTACGCCGCCGACCGGGCTCATCACATCGCGACCAAGGTGCGTCCGGCTCTTGAGCGGGGTGCGGTGGTGCTTCAGGACCGGTACATCGACTCGTCTCTCGCGTACCAGGGTGCAGGGCGTGACCTGGGCATCGGCGAGGTCCGTGACCTGTCCAGGTGGGCGACCGGAGGGCTTCTGCCTGACCTGACGGTGCTGCTCGACCTCGACGAGGACGCGGCCCGCCTGCGCCTGGACTCAGCCCGAACCCGGTTCGACCGGCTCGAGGCGGAGGCGTCCTCGTTCCACCGCCGGGTGCGGCAGGTGTACCTGGAGCTGGCGCAGGCGGAGCCTGACCGCTTCCTCGTCCTGGACGCGACGGATGCCGTCGCGACGCTCGCGGAGAGCATCCGTTCGCGGGTTTCGACCCTCCTCTAGCCGTCCTACCCCCCCCAAATTCCGGAGATTCTCGCGACACGCCGACGGGAGAGCGCTCCCCTACGGCGTGTCGGCCCGGTTCTGCTGAATTTGAGGGGCAGTCCCGAAATCGGGGCGCGCCTGAATCGGCGCAGGACTGGGCGAACGGATGCCGCCAGCACGTCAGCGGTCGCCGGTAGGCTGGAACCATGGCCAACTGGGACGATGTCATCGGGCAGACCGACGCTGTCTCCCTGCTGCGCGACGCCGCCGCCGACCGCGGGGGAGAAGCCCACGGTGCCATGACTCACGCGTGGCTCATCACCGGCCCGCCTGGCTCCGGCCGCTCGAACCTTGCCTATGCGTTCGCCGCCGCGCTCCTCAGCCGCGACCCTGACGGCGACCCGGTCACAGCGGCGCAGGTCGACGCCCGCACCCACCCGGACCTCACCGTCCTCGCCACTCCGAACGTCATCATCAAAATCGATGAGGTGCGCGAACTGGTGCGCAGCTCACAGTTCTCTCCCGCGGTCGGCCGATACCGCGTGATGGTCATCGAAGACGCCGACCGGATGGCGGAACGCACCTCCAACGTGCTGCTCAAAGCGCTCGAAGAGCCACCGGAGCGGACCGTATGGGTGCTCTGCGCACCCAGCGAGGCCGACCTCATCCCGACGATCCGGTCCCGGGTCCGCGCCATCCGTCTGCGCGTGCCCGACGTGACCGAAGTCGCCGAACTCATCGTCCGCCGCGACGGCGTCGACGCGGAGCTCGCGGAACGCGCGGCCCGCCAGGCCCAGTCGCACGTCGGCATGGCCCACCGGCTGGCGACGGATGCCGGCGCCCGCGCCAGGCGTGACGAAACGTTGACAGCAGCACTCGGCATCCGTTCGGTGTCCGACGCGGTGCTCGCCGCCGCACGCATGCTCGCCATCGCCGGCGACGACGCGAAAGCGTACACCGAGCAACGTGACGCTGAGGAGCGCGAGCACGCCCTCCGTTCCCTCGGTGTGGAGCCCGGGCAGACCCTGCCGCCGGCGCTGCGCTCGCAAATCCGCGGGCTGGAAGAGGACCAGAAGCGGCGTGCGACGCGCAGCCTGCGCGACGGGCTCGACCGCATCCTCGTCGACCTGCTCTCGCTGTACCGCGACATCATCATGCTGCAGCTCGGCCGTTCAGAGACGATCATCAACCGTGAGCTGTCGGCCGCGCTGACCGCCGCCGGTCAGGAGAGTAACCCCGCCGAGACGATGGCGACGATGGATGCCATCCAGCAGGCCCGCCAGCGCATCGAGGGTAACGTCGCCCCGGCTCTCGCCCTCGAAGCAATGCTCGTCACGGCCATCCGCTGACCGTGCTCCGCCTCAGACACCGCAGGAGAGAACAGCCAGTGACCGACTCGACCCGCAGCATCCGCCGCCGCACCCGGATGGCGTTTCTCGCGCTGCCGGTCGGGCTGGCGCTGACCCTCAGCGGATGCGTCACCGCCTTCTTCCCCGCCGTCGGCGGCGGAGCGACCACCTCCACCCCCACCGGCGAGCGCGTCGCGGAGAACGTCCGGCCGTTCTACGAGCAGCAACTCGAGTGGGAGAGCTGTGAGGAGGGAATGCAGTGCACGACGGCGACGGCGCCGATGGACTGGGAGAACCCGGAAGCCGGTGACATCGAGCTCGCCCTCGTACGCAAGTCGGCGGGCGGCGACCCGATCGGCTCGCTGCTGGTCAACCCGGGTGGCCCCGGTGCTTCCGGATTCGATCTCGTGGCAGACAGTGTCGACTTCGCCACAGACGCCCGGCTGCAGGCCAACTTCGACATCGTCGGCTTCGACCCGCGCGGGGTGAGCCGTTCCACCCCGGTGTCATGCCTCGAACCGGCCGAAATGGATGAGTACCTGTACGGTATCCCCGACGCCGAGCGGGGCAGTGACGCGTGGATCGCTGAGGTCACAGCGAGCGCGAAGCAGTTCGGCGAAGCGTGCGCGGCGAACACCGGCGAGCCGCTCGAGTTCGTCGACACCGTCAGCGCCGCCCGTGACCTCGATCTTCTCCGTGCGGTGCTCGGCGATAAGACCCTGAACTACCTCGGCTACTCGTACGGCACGTTCCTCGGCGCGACCTATGCGGAACTGTACCCGGAGAAGGTCGGCCGGCTCGTGCTCGACGGCGCGATCGACCCGGCGTCGAGCAGCTACGAGGTGAATGAGACCCAGGCCAAGGGCTTCGAGAGCGCCCTCGCCGCCTACCTCGACAACTGCATCGGGTCTCGGGACTGCCCGTTCACCGGAAGCACCGAGGAGGCGCTTTCCACGATCGGCGCGCTTCTGGCATCCGTCAACGCGACTCCGATCAAGAACACCGACGGCCGGATGCTCGGCTCGAACTCGCTGCTCACGGCCATCATCTACCCGCTCTACTCTCCTGACCAGGGCTGGCCGCTGCTGAGCGAGATGCTGGCATCCGTCATGAACGGCAACGCCGAGTACGCATTCACGTTCGCCGATGCCTACAACGGCCGGGCGGATGACGGCACATACGCCGACAACTCAAGCGAAGCGTTCGCCGCATACAACTGCAGGGACTACACCTACAACGCCGACCCGGTCCGGATGGCCGCCGAGGCCGCGCAGCTGGCCCAGGCGGCACCGGTGATCGGTCCGTATTTCGGCTACGGCGACATCGGATGCGCCAACTGGCCCTATCCGGACGGCGCCGAACGCAACGAGATCCACGCCGAAGGCGCCGCCCCCATCCTCGTGATCGGAACGACCAACGACCCGGCCACGCCATACATCTGGGCCGAGGCTCTTGCCGACGAGCTCGAGAGCGGGGTGCTCGTGACCTACCAGGGTGAAGGACACACCGCGTACAACAAAGGCAGCGACTGCGTGAACAACGTCGTTGATAGTTACCTGATCGACGGCATCATCCCGGCGACTGACCCGATGTGTTCGTAACCATCCCAAACACCGGGTAAGATCGGTAGCTGTGCGTCGCAGCAACCTTCGGGTCGCCTCGATTTCGCACGCCGCCTTAGCTCAGTCGGCAGAGCGTTTCACTCGTAATGAAAAGGTCGTGGGTTCGATTCCCACAGGCGGCTCCATTTTCACCTGATAGATCAGGAATTCGGCCGTCCCGGAAGGGGCGGAAATCTAGATAGAGTGGCCATTTATTCGCCACAATTGGTGCTCCGAGGCATGTTTCTCCGTATCGCAACGCCCCATCACGGGTGGTCGCGGAACGTCTCGGGTGATCGTGCGCACCTGTTTGGTATGCACGAAGAATCCACCATGACCGGGCTCGAGCGTCTGATCTCCACTCGCGAGCTCGCCGAGTATCTCGGCGTCGCCCCGCAGGCCCTCGACGACCTGCGCACCGCGGGTCGCGGCCCGCGAGCCGTTCACGTCGGACGTGAACTGCGGTATCGGATCTCCGAGTTTCAAGCGTGGCTGGATCGCCAGTCCGGTCCGGTCGGCGCCCCAGGCGGAGCCGACCATGCTCGGCAGGCCGTGCACCCGTAACGGAGCTGGCCATGCCCGGTAGGCCCCGCACCGGGATCGGCACTTTCGGCTCGATCAGTACGGTCGCCAGTGGATCATCATCCACCGCGAGCACGCGCGTGCGCGACGGGGACGGTCGACTGTGTCGAGTCGCGGTAAGGGGAACGACCAAGGCGAAAGCCGTTGCCGAACTCAAGGGCAAGCTCGCCCATCACGACCAGTCCGGCGCCGCGGGGGAGACCGTGACGGCGGACATGCCCTTCGTGGCGCATGCGCAGCTGTGGCTTGAGGACATCAAGACGCCCCCGGAGCGACGGCTTGCGGCCATCGATCACCGAGAACCGGAGCACCTGTTGTTCTTCACCAAGTACGGCACCCCGATTACGCCATACAGCGCACGCCGGACATTCAAACAGATTCTCGAGCACGCTGGGCTGGCAGATCGCGGGATCACGTCACACTCCTTCCGCAAGACGTAGCAACGCTGATCAGACAGGAGGCTGACTCTGAGACGGCCGCGGAGATGCTCGCTCATTCCGGGAGGCACATCACCAAGAAGCACTACATCGAGCGGTCGAGTGCGCCCGCCCCCACGACAGCTGCCATTCTCGACAAGCTGCCGCCACCGGTCACGGATCCATGACGCGCCCCTGCTCCGAGTGGCCCGCGTTACGCGCTAACGGGGTGAAACGACGAGCGATCACGTAACGACAACCTCAAGCGCCGGCCCATGCATCACGGCGACGTTATGCCGCCCGTTAACGGCCTTCCCGCCGGATCCGTTTTGCAGTGTTTCGAGATTTGAAACCGCGGCGTGAATCGTTTGAGCTACACCAGTCGAAGGTGGCTACTTCCGTTCCGGTTACTGACGCGAGACGCAGCAGATGGAACTTCGCACCGGCTGTATCCGATCGCCCAGACGTCCAGAATCGTTCTGAACCTCCAAGAGGTCGCGTGTTTTAGATCACGTTAGCCCGACCCGTTCAGGTCCCGGAATGACGCGGAAGTCTCGTAGTTCCGAGTTCATTCCGTGTCCTGAGTCGCCCGTCTTGGGCGCAAGCCGGTGCAGTGTGTGAATTTGGACGAAGGGCATCCATAACCCGAGACATTCGGTGTCGTCGAGTGACTCGAGGGCCTTCGGTAGTTCGAACAGTCAAGCGCGAGGCCTAGCGAATACCGACGTAGAACCGCGACTCGTCGCTTCGGTGCAGCGCCCGGTAATATTCGAAACGGGTGTCTGTGGCGTCCCAGGCGACTGATTCGATGCGAAGGACGGGTATGCCGGGTTCGAGCTGAAGAAGCTCGGCCTCCTCGGGTTCCGGTATCACCGCCTGCAACCAGCGGTCGGCGCCGGACGGTGACACGCCGTAGTGCCGCCTGAGGTGGTCGTACAGCGAGTGATTCTCGAGATTGGCTCGCAGGACACCGGGGAACAGTGCTCGGGGAAGCGTCGTATGAACGAGTAGCCACGGTTTCCCATCGACCGACCTCAGGCGCCGTAAGCGCACAACATCGCTTCCAGCGGGGATGTTGAGGGCCGCGGCCTCATCGGTGTTTGCCCGCCCCGCCTCCTGCTCGAGCACGTGGGTCGATGACGTCCGGCCTGATGCCGTCAGATCGTCTGAGGAGCCGAGGGTCGATCCGATGAAGCTCAGGTCAGGGGAGACGGGGGCGACGAAGGAGCCCTTCGCGCGGATCTTGTAGATGAGGCCTCGACGCACAAGCTCTGCCAGAGCCTCACGCACGACGGTGCGCGAGACGCCGAACCGATCGATGAGCTCGGACTCCGACGGCAGGGCCTGGTCGGGGCGCAGCAGGCCGTCCTTGATCACCTCACGGAGAATCGTTGCGAGTTGCATCCACAGCGGCTCATCCGCGTCACGGTTGAGCCGATCGTCCCTCGATACTGGTCTCGACATCGGCACCCCCCTCATCTTCTACTGCGCCGCAGCGCTTTTGAGACTACCGGCAACGCTCAGTTGACACGGATAGTCGGGATACATATTCTTATCACTACTAACTGGTCATGATGAGTTGGGCATGACAAGTGCCACTCGGAGGTCGGGAACGTTGCGGCGGCACGGCGACGCAACCTGACTGGCAGGCCGGGCCCACAACCCGCACAGACGCGAAAAAATCAGGAGACAAACAATGTCGTTTCGTACCTTGCGACGGTTCACCGTCGCTGCAGCAGCTATCGCTGCTTTGACCCTCACCGGCTGTTCAGCTGACGGGAGTGAGGCTGCCGGCTCCGGAGGAGGGTCGGCTGAAGGCGTTTCCATCTCGCTCAGCAATGGCTTCGTCAACGGCTGGCGCCTGACCCTCATCAACAAATTCGAGGAAGAGGCGAAGAAGCTTCAGAAAGACGGCATCGTTTCGGAGTTCAACACGGTGAACGCCCCCGGCGAGAACAGTGCGACCGAGCAGGCATCGCAGATTCGCAGTCTCGTCCTGCAGAACCCTGACGTGCTCATGGTCATCCCTGCCTCGTCCACGGCTCTCGTCCCGGCCGTCGAAGAGGCCTGCGACGCCGGCATCACGGTGATCGTTCTCGACGCCGATATGGACGCTCCCTGCGCGACGATCGTCCGCAACGCTTACGACCAGTGGGGAGAGGTCTCCCTGCAGCCGGCTCTCGACGCCATCAACGGCACCGGCAACATCGTCATCAACCGCGGTGTGATCGGGTCGCAGCCGGAGGAAGAGTTCCACGCGCGCCAGCTGGAGATCCTCGAGGATTACCCCGACGTCACCGTCTCAGCTGAGGTCAATGGCTTCTGCGACAGCAGCACGGCTCAGAAGGAAATCGTGGGCGTGCTCGGGTCTCTCCCGGACATCGCCGCAGTACCCGGGTGCATCGGCGGCATGGGCGTGGTCCAGGCCTTTGAGTCCGCCGGCCGTGAACTTCCCGTTGTCGTCTTCGACACCGACGGCAAGTCACTCCAGTTCTGGAAGGACAAGGGCATCGAGAACGGCTCGTTCGCCGCATTGACCGATCCAGGGCAGGCCGTCGCTGCAATCTATGTCGCGCTCGCTGTCCTCGACGGCAAGGACGTTCCCGAGGAGATTGTCCTTCCGCTTCTGCAGATCGAGCAGGCGGACCTGGACTACTGGCTCGGCGAGCTGGACTCTGACGAGTACGCCGCCTACCCATGGGACAAGGCAAGTGTCGAAGCAGCAATCGAAGCGGCTGCCGCCGGCGACGACGCTGAAGCACCCGCCATCAAGTAATCCAGCGTGACCGACGAGCCCAAGGAACATCACATGACTACGAGTGCACCGAACACCGCGGTCTCCTACCCGAGCCCAAGCGTGGTCGCGCAACCGACGATCCGTGCGACTGCCGTTTCCAAGCACTACGGCAACACGCACGCTCTGAACGGAATCGACCTCGAAGTATTGAGCGGTGAAATCCTTGGACTCGTCGGTCACAACGGGGCTGGCAAAAGCACGCTGATGCGGGTGCTCGCCGGTCGGGAACGGGCCGATGCGGGCACCGTCCGCTTCCGCGACCTCCCGGGCGGCCACGCATGGACGGGACCGTCGGCTGAGGCAGCAGGCGTCCGGATGGTCCATCAGGAACTTGCGCTCTGCTCGGACCTGACCGTCACCGAGAACGCGTGGCTCTCGGACCGACGTAAGTCCGGCGGTTTCGGCTGGCGGAGGCGGGCCGAGCGTCGCATCGTCGATGTGCTCGACGCTGTCTTCCCCGGTCACGGCATTGCCGTGATCAAACGCGCAGGCGACCTGCCAATGGCTCAACGGCAGATGGTCGAAATCGCCCGTGCGCTGTGCACCGAGACCCTGCGCCTGCTCATCCTCGACGAGCCGACCGAGTCGCTCGGCGTCGATACTGCCGGACAGCTTTACGCGCACCTGCGAACACTCACCCAGCGCGGCGTCAGCGTTCTCTTGATCTCGCACAGGATGCACGAGGTCATCGCCCACAGCGATCGGATCGCCGTGATGAAAGACGGCCGCGTTGTCTCGGTCACGGACGCACAGGTGACCGAGGATGAACTCCTCGTGGCGATGGGCGGCGAGGTCAGACCGGATGCGGCCACTCTCGACCGCGTCGTCTCCGCGGAAGCCGCCGGAGCGTCAGGTGACTCCGCTAGCCGTTCAGGGACACTTGTTGCTGCCGTGGCCAACTCGGGTGGAACGCAGTTTGAGGCGCGCTCCGGCGAGATCATCGGCCTGGCGGGCCTGGCCGGGCAGGGCCAGGAGGAGCTCCTACAGAAGCTGTGGGCTGCTGGCACGTTCAGCCGGGGAACACAGGTTTCTCGTCATCGTGCGTATGTTCCCGGTGACCGTCAGACATCCGGCATCCTTCCCCTGTGGAGTGTCGCTGAGAACCTCACGATCGCAGCATCTCGGGTGATCAGCCGCTTCGGAATCGTAAGCACGCGTCGGAAGCGCGAGCTGGCCGACCACTGGGTCAGCGCCCTCAAAGTTCTGGGCGGCGCGCACGCGCCGATTACTGCGCTCAGCGGCGGGAACCAGCAAAAGGTGCTGATCGCCCGCGCTTTTGCTGCCGACGCAAAACTAGTGCTTTTGGACGACCCGTTCCGCGGCGTCGACGTCGCCACGAAGAACGAGCTGTATGCGCTGATGAAGGCCGAAGCAGCGCTGGGCAGGAGCATCGTCTGGTACTCGACCGAGAACAAGGAAATGGCGCACTGCGACCGGGTTTACGTCTTCCGTGCCGGGCGGGTTGTATCCGAACTCCGCGGGTTCACCATCACTGAAGAACGCATCATCGCCGACTCGTTCGACGATCGGACGGGAGAAATACGATGACGAGTTCCACCCTCACCCCCACGCTGCCCGATACGCGCACGCGACTCAAAGTCACGGCTGCTCACGGCTCGCCCGCTCTGCTCTCCCTGGTTGCAATGGTGGTGATCTTTTCAATCGCCGTGGCCAATCAGCCGGGTATTCTCAGCATCCCGGGTTTGACCCTGATGCTCATGTCGGCCGTGCCGCTCGTTCTGGCCACGCAGGCGCAGATGCTCATCATGTCGGTTGGAGACATAGACCTGGGCATCGGGTACCTCGTGGGATTCGTCACCGTGATCGCCGCGACACTGCTTCAGACTTCCCCGTTCGTCGGCATCCTGGTTCTCGGCACCATCGTCATCGCCTATGCGGCGCTCGGGCTGATCATTCAGAAACGCAACGTGCCGTCCATCATCGTGACGTTGGGGATGTCCTTCGTCTGGTTGGGACTCGGTCTCCAATTCCTACCCACGCCCGGAGGTGAAGCTCCGGCATGGCTGGCGGCGATCGGCCGCTGGCGGCCCGACTGGGTCCCGGCGCCGCTTGTTTTCATCCTTATTGCAACTCTGGTGGGCTGGCTGATTGTGCGCCGCAGCCGACTCGGCACGCGCATGCGCGCCCTCGGCAGCAGCCCGGCGACATTGGAAAAGCTCGGCTGGTCGCTGACCAGGACGCGAGTGCTCACCTATCTGATCGCCGCAGGGCTGATCATCGCCGCCGGCTTAATGCTCGCATCGCAAACGCGGTCGGGCGACATCAACTCCGCATCCAACTTCACCCTGATGACAATCGCCGCCGTCATCCTCGGTGGCGGCAACTTCTCCGGCGGTCGTGCCCTCCCACTCGGTGCCACGCTCGGGGCGGTCACACTCGGGCTGATCACCGTCTTGCTCAGCCTTATCAACCTCTCCTCCAGCCTGCAGTCCGCGGCACAGGGACTTATCGTCCTCGCCGTGCTGGCGGGCCGGGTCATCACGGAACGGGCCATTCGCTCATGACCACTACGCTTCCTGACACAACGTCACAAACCGTGCGCCGGCGCCAGGCCGGTCGGTCTCGCTTGGTGTGGCCGGCCTGGGGCTGGTCGTTCATAGGAATGATCGGCGTCTGGCTTTGTATCATCACCGTGAGCTCAGGTTCACCCATTGAACCGCTCAATCAGGCGCTCACTCTCGCCCCATACCTCGTCCTTGTGGCGCTGGGTCAGATGCTCGTCATCACCCTGGGGCCCGGCAACATCGACGTATCGGTCGGCGCGATCATCTCGATGACCGCTTACGTCTCCGTCGCGGTCTCTTTCAGCATGGGGCCAGTCGCCGGAATCGCCGCGGCCATCGCGGCAGGAATCGCCGCGGCGTCGTGTAGTGTCATCGCCATTCTGCTGCTGCGGGTCCCGCCGATCATCGCGACTCTCGCGACCAGCTTGATCGTGGCATCCGCGACGCTGCTGCTCGCAGGCGCGAATCGCTCTGGGGCGGCACCCGCCCTGCGCGACTTCGTGAATGCGAAGGTAGCCGGGATCCCGGTGATCGCCATCGTCGTCGGACTGGTGACCGTCGCTGTCGCGTTTGCCCTCCGTCGTACCACGTTCGGTCTTGCCGTGATCGCGACCGGCCAGAGTTTCAAAGCTGCTGGGAAAGCGGGCATTCGGGTGCCTTTCGTCACCGCGGTCGTCTACCTGTTGAGCGGGACGTTCGCCGGGCTTGCGGGCGGGTTGCTGGCCGCATTCATCTCCCCGAGCACCGTTCTCGGCACCTCTTACATGCTCGACTCCATTGCCGTGGTCGTGGTCGGCGGAACGCTCATTGCGGGCGGTCGGCCAGTGCCGTTTGGCCTATGGACCGGTGCCACGTTCTTCGTCCTGCTCTCCGGGCTACTGAACCTCGTCGGCTGGAGCGTCGGCGCGCAGAACATCTTGAAGGGTGTCCTGGTCGTCCTGGTCGTCGTGATCTCGAGTGCGGCGACACGGACAGGTCGTTCCAGTCTGCGCCGGCTGCTTGAGGGCAGGAGAACTCAAACCCCCACAACAAAGGAGAAAATACATGGCTGATCTCGATGACCTCCGCGAGGGAACCAACTTTGCCGGTCCCGCCTCGACTGCATCCGGCTTCCACCTCAAGGGCCTTGGGGGCCAGGACTGGGGCATGCGGAGCCGCCTGTCGCGCATTTTCGACCCGACAGACGGCAAGACGGTCATGCTTGCCTTCGACCATGGCTATTTCCAGGGCCCGACTTCGGGTCTTGAACGCCTGGACCGCTCGATCGTCCCGCTCATCCCGCAAGCCGATGCGCTCATGCTCACCAGGGGCGCGCTGCGCACCACGATCCCGGCAGAGTGCGGTAAAGGAATCGTGCTGCGTGCCAGTGGAGGTCCGAGCGTGCTCAAAGACCTCTCCGATGAGGAGATCACGGTCAGCATCGACGACGCCGTCCGCCTGGATGCGGCGGCTCTGGCCGTCCAGGTGTTCATCGGCGGCGAGAACGAGACGAAGTCGATCAAAAACATGAGCACGCTCGTTGACCAGGGCCAGGCGGCTGGCATTCCGGTCCTCGCGGTCACCGCTGTTGGCCGGGACATGGTCCGTGACGCCCGTTACTTCCGCCTGGCCACACGGATCCCCGCCGAGCTGGGAGCCGGCTTCGTCAAGACCTACTACGTCGAAGAGGGCTTTGAGTCGATCACTTCGTCCTGCCCGGTTCCGATCATCATCGCCGGCGGCAAGAAGGTCGCCGAGCGCGAAGCACTGACGGTCGCTTACCGCGCCATCCAGGATGGCGCTGCCGGTGTCGATATGGGCCGCAACGTCTTCCAGTCGGAGCACCCGTCAGCGATGCTCGCTGCCATCCGTGGCGTCGTGCACGATTCGCTGAAACCTGACGAGGCATACGAGCTCTTTGAGCAGCTCTCCCACTGACGCACCTGGCTGCGGGGTCCGCGAGACGGACTCCGCAGCTGTAATCGAAGGAAAAGCAATGCCATCACTGTCCACATACCGGAGCCGGGTCGAGCCGGTCGATGTCGCCATCATCGGTGCCGGCATCAACGGCCTCGCTGTTGCGCGGGAAGCCGCGGCGCGTGGGATGAGCGTGGCTCTCATCGACCAAGACGACATCGGCGCACGCACGTCGGCGATTTCCACCCGTCTAGTGCACGGGGGCCTGAAGTACCTTGAACGATTTGAATTGAACCTGGTCTTCGAGTCGATTCGCGAACGCAACATCTTGCTCAAGCAAGCGCCGCACCTGGTACGGCCGTACCCGATGCTGATCCCCTTTGCGAAAGGACAGAGCAGGCCCGGCTGGCTGCTCGCTTGCGGACTGATGCTGCATGATGTGCTGTCGGTGGGTAAGAAGCTGCCGCTCAACCGGGTCGTTTTCCGCAAGCGAATCCAGCGTTCGTGGCCCGGGCTCGCCGAAGCGGGTCTGAAATGGGGCGGGCTCTTCCAGGACGCTCAAGTCTCATTGACCGAGCGGCTTACCGTCGAACTCGCCGCCGACGCACACCAGCATGGCGCCGTCGTATTGACACACGCACGCGTCGAAGCGCTTATCCAGCGTGACGGCCGTGTGACCGGCCTGCGCTATCGGGACCGCGTCGACAAAAGCCTCAAAGAGATCGACGCGCGTGTCGTCGTCAACGCAGCCGGGCCCTGGGTGGACGAGATCCTTGGAATGACGGGACAGCACGACCGCAAGATGGGCCCGACCAAGGGCAGCCACGCCGTCGTCGATCCCTTCCCCGGTGCGCCTCATACCTGCATCTTCTTCGAGTCTCCTGCAGATTCCCGACCGATGTTCATCCTGCCGTGGGCCGGGCGATACATGATCGGTACGACAGATCTGCCGTACGACGGCAGCCTCGACGTGATCGTGATGGATGCCGACGAAACGAAGTACCTGCTCGATGCGGTCAACGACCTGATCCCGCAGGCGCGCCTCACCCCTGAAGACGTGCTGTGGTCCTACTCCGGCGTGCGGCCGCTGCCCTACGTCGCGAACCTTGATGATCCCTCACAGGTGACGCGGGATCATCAAATCCTCAGCCACAGGGGCGAGCTCGACGGGCTCGTAACAATCATCGGTGGGAAGCTGACCACTCACCGGGCACTCGGAGAGCAGGTGACGAAACTCCTCGCCCGCACTCTGGGGATGGCGTCTGCAGCGTCACCGACCCGCATGGCGCCGCTGCCGGGATCGCCCGGGAGCGAGCCGTGGGCAGAGTTCCGTTCGCGCTTCATCCGCAGTTCCCGCTTGTCACAGGCCAGCGCCAGCCGCCTGGTCGACACCTATGGCACAGCTGCGAGCGCGATTGAATCCATCACTGCATCCCAACCGGAACTCGCCGAAGTCCTCGATGAAGACAGCGGAGCAATTGGCGCCGAGATTGTCTACGCCGTCAGGGAGGAAGGGGCGCACACGCTCGAAGACATCGTTCTTCGCCGTACCCTGATTGGTATCAATCGCGATGTCGGACTCTCGGCGGCACCGGTGGCCGCTGAAATCCTTGTCTCACAGGGCGACTGGCCGCGTGAGTATGCCGACGCTCAGGTTCACGCGTACCGGGAGGCGGTGCGGCGATTCAAACCGCGTGCGCTCGCCGACGACCCAACACCGAAATAACCAGCAAGGACACCCACTGTGGCAATGAAGCACTGTTTTGTCGGGATCGACGTCGGACTGACTGCGGCGAAGGCGGCCGCGTTCGATGAAACGGGCCGGGAACTCCGCACGTATTCGGCGCCCAACCCGCGTATCGCGGTTGCTGCGGATCGTCAGGAAGTCGACATGAACGCCCTGTGGGAGACCGTGTCCACCGTGCTGACCCGCCTGACGACATGGCTCGAGTCGGAGGGATGGGTCCCGCGCGCGGTCGGAGCGACTGGACACGGCAACGGCCTGTACCTGGTCGACGAGGCGCTCCAGCCAGTCCGCCGCGCGATTGCTTCGAATGATAGCCGCGCTGAAGGCATCGTTGCCGGCATCGCACCCGCTGACCGTGAGAGCATGCAAGTCGTCACCGGGTCGGTGCCGTGGGCGGGTCAGCCGGGCGTGCTGCTGCGTTGGATTCAGGACCATGAGCCGGAGTCGCTGAACCAGACACGCTGGGTTCTCTCCTGCAAGGACTGGCTGGCAACACAACTCACTGGGGCGCCAAGTGCTGATTTTTCGGATGCGTCGGCGTGCGGGCTCGTTTCCCTGGCGGATCGCGATTACGAACCGCGTGTTTTCGACATGCTCGGGCTGCCCCGAGCACGGATGTCGCTCCTACCGCCGCTGGCTGCATCCGACAGTGTTGTCGGCGAGATCACCGGCGTCGCCGCAGCCCAGACCGGGCTCCCCGTTGGTATCCCGGTTGTGGCGGGCTGCATGGACTGCGTCGCCAGTCCGCTCGGTGCCGGGTCGGTGAACGAGACGGACGTCACAATCATCGTGGGAACCTGGGCAATCAACTCCGTTGTCGTTCCGGCGGGCTCACCACCACCGAACGTGACCCTCAACGCGTTACTGCCAGACAAGGCGGTGATGCTTGCACAAGAAGTCGCGCCGACCTCTGCGGCAAGTATCGAATGGTTTTCATCGCTCATGTCGACTCTGTCCGTCGATGCGATCACTCCCCGCCACTTGCTCGACGCTGCGGCCGACGTGCCCGCGGGAGCAGACGGGCTGCTATTCCTTCCGTTCATCCACGGCGCGCCTGAGCACCTCGGAGCGTCGGGCTCTTTGCTGGGAGCGAAGGGCAGCCACGGGTATCGGGAGATCGCTCGAGCTGTCGCGGAGGGCATCACGCAGTACCACCGGGTGCAACTCCAAAAATTGTGCTCGAGCGGTGCCGTCGTATCGGATGAGCCCTGGACGCTCGCCGGCGGGGGAGCGAAGAATCCGCTGTGGGCGCAGATGTTCGCCGACATCATCGGCCACCCAGTTCGCCGCCAGCTGGGCACCGAACTTGGAGCGCGCGGTGTCGCGTCACTCGCTGCCGCCGGTGTCGGAGCGAATCTGGGCGATTGGCGCACCGATCCGGACCCCAAACTCGTGGTGCATCCCGGCGTCGACCGCCAACCGTACCGAGAGCAGGCGGCGAGGTTTGACGCGGTGCTGGCGGCCATGGGGCCCGTCTGGACCCGGGTGCAGGCATGAAGGCGTTGAATCCGCTAGACGAGATCACGAGGATCTCCCGCCAGCTCGGGGCTGACCCGGCACTTGTTCTGCACGGCGGCGGGAACACATCGATCAAGGGCACCGTGCGTGACGTCACCGGCGAGGACGTCGAGGTCGTATGGGTCAAAGGAAGCGGATGGGATCTCGGGACCATCGAACCCGCTGGCTTCGCGCCCCTGCGTCGGACGCGCCTGCTTCGGGTGCTCGATGTGGAGACGCTCAGCGATGCGCAGATGGTGAATGAGGTGCGCCAGGCCTCGCTGGATGCTTCCGCTCCCACCGCGTCGATCGAAGCGCTCCTGCACGCGTTCATCCCTCACCGTGTCGTCCTCCACTCACACGCCGACGCCATCGTCGCCCTCACGAACCAGCCCTCCAGCGCCGATACGGTCGCTGAAGTTCTCGGGGACAGGGTTATGGTCCTCCCGTATGTGATGCCTGGATTCGACCTGGCGCGCATGGTGGCCGGAGTCGGCGCGGAGCTGACCGACGGTAGTGTCGACGCGCTCGTTCTGTCCAATCACGGCCTGTTCACCTTCGCCGATGACGCAGACACCGCATACCGGCGGCATCTCGATCTCGTGGATCGCGCTTCTCAGGAACTCGGTGTGACCGAGTGGGGTGCAACGGGCCCTCTGTTTGCGGCACGCCCGGGTGCCCTCCGGGACATCGCGGCGCTACGTCGCGATCTTTCGACGGCAGCGGGATGCCCTATGATTGTGCGCCAGTCGGACTCGTCGCGAGCTGCGCTCTTCGCAGCGCGACCGGACGTCGTGGCCGCCACATCGCGAGGTACGGCGACTCCGGAACACATCATCAGGACCAAACGCGTTCCCCTCGTTGGTCGGAACGTTGCAGCATACGTGGCCGACTACCGAGGCTACTTCGGAGAGAATCGTGATCGCTTCGAAGCATTGACCGAACTCGATCCGGCGCCCCGGGTC
>NZ_JAODMP010000056.1 GCF_025464835.1 Mycetocola sp.
ACGCCCCACTCGGTGTCGGCGATCATGCCACCACCGATGATCGCGGCGATGAGCAGCACGAAACCGATGATCGACACCTCGGTGACCGCGCCGGGTCGGAAGAACCTCAGGTAGCAACCCATGAGCAGGGCGATGGGAATGGTCATTCCCACCGAGAAGACGCCCCAGGGGCTCTCGGCGAGCGCGTTGACAACGACGAGCGCGAGGATCGCGATGATGATGACCATGATGGTCAGGGTCGCGATGAGGGCGGCGGTGCCGCCCACCACCCCGAGTTCGTCGCGCGTCATCTGGCCGAGCGAGCGGCCACCGCGGCGCATAGAGAAGAAGAGCACGAGGTAGTCCTGAACGGCACCGGCGAGGATGACGCCGACGATGATCCACAGCGTGCCGGGCAGGTAGCCCATCTGCGCCGCGAGCACCGGCCCGACGAGCGGGCCGGCACCGGCGATGGCCGCGAAGTGGTGACCGAACAGCACCCGGCGGTCGGTGACCGCAAAGTCCTTGCCGTCTGCCTTGTACTCCGCGGGTGTCGCCCGCGAGTCATCGGGCATCGTGAGACGCCGCTCGATGAACTTGGAGTAGAAGCGGTAGGCGATGAGGTAGGTGCAGACCGCGGCGAAGACGAACCAGATCGCGTTGACCGTCTCCCCGCGCACGATGGCGAGCATCACCCATGCCACACCACCCAGCAGGGCGATCGCCGCCCAGACGGCGATCTTCAGCGGAGTCCAGTGGCGCTCTTCGGCTTCGCGCTCATCGTCGGGTACCGCGACCGGGGGCAGGGTTGGATCCTGCTCGATCGTTGCTGCCGTTGTGTCGGCCGCGTGGCCTCGTGCTCGCTCGGCGTCGTAGCTCATCGGAACCCCTCGGTCGCGGTCTTCCCCGCGCTGCCCGGCATCCATTCCGCCGCATCGCGAGCCTGTTAGCTCCGATGGTACAACTGCGACCGCCCGAACGGGGGGCTTTCTTCGACGGGTGTTGCGGCGCGGCTATCCGACGAGGGCGGGCACACGTTTCGGCTGGACGATCAGCCACAGTGCGCCGATCGACACCAACGACGTCGCGAACATCACCGACCCCATCGGCACCGCCGTGTCGATGCCGAGCCAGCCAACGATCGGCGAGATCAGTCCGGCGAGGCCGAAGTTCAGTGCACCGAGAACGGATGCCGCTGTGCCTGCTTCGCGTGCATGGTTCACAAGGGCGAGCACCTGAACGGCCGGGAACCCGAATCCGGCAGCCGTGATGAAGAAGAACAGCGGGATCAGGACGCCGATGAACCCGGCGCCGGACTCCGCGAGCACGATGATCGCGAGCGCGGCGACGGCCTGGACCGCGGTGGTCACACCGAGGATCCACTGCGGGCCGTAACGTCGCATCAGCCGCGACGACACCTGCACACCGAGAACGATGCCGAGCGAGTTGATCGCAAAGAGGTAACCATACTGTTGCGGGTTGAGGCCGTAGACATCCTGGAACAGGAACGATGACGCCGACAGGTACGCGAAGAGGCCGGAGAAGCTCATCCCGCCGATCAGAGCGACGCCGACGAACACCCGGTCGCTGAACACGGAGCGGTACCGGTCCCGGGCGGTGGAGTGGCCGGGGGCCAGACGGCGCTCAGGCGGCAGCGTCTCGACGATGTACAACGACACAGCGATGATGACGAGCACGCCGTACAGCGCGAGGAATACGAACAGTCCACGCCAGTCGAGGAACCGCAGCAACTGCGACCCGATCACGGGGGCGAGGATCGGGGCGAGGCCGTTCACGAGAGCCAGGCGCGACAGCATCCGGACCAGTGGTTTTCCGCCGAAGAGGTCACGCACCATCGCCATGGCGACGACACCGCCGGCCGCGGCGCCTGCCCCTTGCAGCACGCGGAAGATTCCGAGCCACAGGATGTCTGGGGCGAGCGCCGCCCCGACGCTCGCAAGAATGTGCACGCTTGTCGCCAGGATCAGCGGCAACCGGCGCCCCACCTTGTCGCTCCACGGGCCCATGAACAGCTGGCCGACCGCGAACCCGATCGTCGTGCCGGTGAGCGTCAGCTGGATGAGCGTCGCCGAGACGTTGAGTTCGTTCTCGAGCACCGGGAAGGCGGGCAGATACAGGTCGATGGTGAACGGCCCGAGCGCCGTCAACGCGCCGAGAACGAGGATGTAGACGAGCCTCTGCCGGCGGGAGAGAGCGTCACCTGGATGCACAACGGTAGTCAAGAGAAAGTCATTCCTGGGGATAGGCGGGATGGGGAGACGGCTGCGGATGCTCCGACAGACGGGCGGTGCCCTCAACCTAAACCCGACGGCAGGTCCCGTATTCCCCGTGCAGCGCAGAAAGTCGAATCGATTAGAATAGGTCCAGAATAGTAGCTCATGCTGGTTGCCTGTTGCGTCGGGACGACGACGGCATCCATACCTACGTCGCCGTGTCGATCGACGAGCAAAACAGAAGCTCGCAGGACTCGCGCGGCGGCTCTGCCTCGGCCCCGGCTGGGGGAACAGCAGCGCCGATTGGGTCACAAGTCCGCCAGGGTTGCCGTCGTGCTCGTGGAAGCCGCGCCGTGGCGCGGCCGTCGTATTCGAAGGCGTTCGATTGGCGGAGTCGTGCGCGCGAGCGGTTCAGGCTCCGGCCCCCATCGCCACCCGGGCCGGGTCGGCGATGAGTGGTTCGAACGCCAGCTCGGCCGCCCCGATGAGCAACAGGTCCGGTCCGAGCGTCGCACGCACGATCCGCACATCCTCGTACGACGCCGCAAGGGTCTGCCCAGCCACCAGCTGTTCGAGGAGTTCCTCGTCCACCGCATGGATGGAACCGAGGAAGCCGCCGAGCACCACGAGTTCCGGGTTCAGCACGTTGATCGCGTTCCGGAGCGCGATGCTCAGGATGCCGAGCTGCCGCGACACTTCTCGACGCACCGCCGGATCGTCCGAGTGGAGCAGCGCCCGCTCCAGCTCCACCGGGTCCGCCGACTTCAGGCCCAACAGCTCCAGCAGCCGGCCACGGTTGACCTCATCCTCGAGCGCTCCCCCCGCCGACGGCTGGTCAGGTCCGTCCGGTGCGGTGACGAGATTGTGCCCGAATTCGCCGGCATACCCACCGACACCGCCGAGCGGCATCCCGTTGGCGATCACCCCGCCGCCGATACCGCTGGGCCCGCCGTTGAGATAGATCAGGTCGTTCACGTCGCGCCCAGCACCGAAGATGTGCTCGGCGAGCGCACCGAGGCTCGCATCGTTGGCGGCGAAACAAGGCAGACCGGTCGCCTGCGCCAGCAGCATCGCCACCGGCGCGTCGACCCAGGCCAGGTGCGGCGCAAGCCTCACGAGGCCGTCGCGCATTCGCACCAGCCCGGGGACAGCGGCCCCGATCCCGGCGATCACGGCGGATGCCGGCAGCTGGGCCCTCAGGTCGGCGACCAGCCCTGCGGTCACCCGCACCGTCTCATCCACCCCGAGTGGTTCCTCGAGTTCATGCCGCACCTGCGACACCACCTGCCCGTGCATGCGCACGATGCCAACAGTGATGGCGTCCTGCTCCGGGTTCACGGCGATCGCCACACAGTCAGGATGCGGACACACGATCGGGGACGGCCTGCCAACGCCGCGCACACCGGCCGGCTCCACCTCGACGACGAGGCGAAGAGCCGCAAGCTCGCCGACGAGGGCGGCGACGGTCGACCGATTCAGCCCTGTCTCCCTGGTGAGCGTCGAGCGCGACACAGCACCGCTGTGGTGAACCAGCCCCAGGATTCGGGAAAGGTTGTATCGCCGGACGGTGTCGAGGTTGGTGCCACGATTATTCACTGGTCAGCTCGGGATTCCGTGGCTTCTGGCAGCTTCGGCATACCAGTGCGCACTGTTCTTGGGCAGGCGTTCGGGACTTTCACGGTCCATACGAACGATACCGAAACTCCGGACGTAGCCGTATCCTCACTCGGAGTCGGCGAGAGCGAACACGGGTGGCGTCCTCTGCCCCGAACGTGTAATATGTTCACACATCCAACAAATCATCGATGATGCTGAAATCGGAGCACGCAATGAGCCTGACCCCTACCCGCGACGACAAGTTCTCCTTCGGACTGTGGACCGTCGGCTATAACGGCACCGATCCGTTCGGTGGCCCCACACGCGCACCACTCGACGCAGTGCGTGCGGTCGAGAAGCTGTCGGAACTCGGCGCATACGGGCTCACCTTCCACGACGACGACCTGTTCGCGTTCGGATCGACGGATGCCGAACGGCAGACCCAGATCGACCGCCTCAAGCAGGCACTCGCCGACACCGGCATCATCGTGCCGATGGTCACCACCAACCTCTTCAGCGCTCCCGTCTTCAAGGACGGCGGCTTCACCTCCAACGACCGCGCCGTCCGTCGGTTCGCTCTCCGCAAGGTTCTCCGGAACATCGACCTCGCCGCCGAGCTCGGAGCGAAAACGTTCGTCATGTGGGGTGGGCGTGAGGGTGCCGAATACGACGCCGCCAAAGACATCCGCTCGGCACTCGAACGCTACCGTGAAGCCGTCAACCTGCTTGGCGACTATGTCACCGACAAGGGCTATGACATCCGCTTCGCGATCGAGCCGAAGCCGAACGAGCCGCGTGGCGACATCCTGCTGCCGACCGTCGGACATGCCATGGCGTTCATCAACACCCTCGAGCGCCCCGAACTCGTCGGGGTGAACCCGGAGGTCGGCCACGAGCAGATGGCCGGACTGAACTTCACCGCCGGCATCGCACAGGCCCTCTACCAGGGCAAGCTGTTCCACATCGACCTCAACGGCCAGCGCGGCATCAAGTACGACCAGGACCTCGTCTTCGGGCATGGCGACTTGCAGAACGCGTTCTCGCTCGTCGACCTGCTCGAAAACGGCGGGCCGAACGGCGGACCCGCATACGACGGACCGCGGCACTTCGACTACAAGCCGAGCCGGACCGAAGACGAGACCGGTGTCTGGGACTCCGCGGCTGCGAACATGCGCACCTACCTCTTGCTCAAGGAGCGGGCAGCGGCGTTCCGAGCGGACCCTGAGGTCCAGGAAGCGCTCGCTGCGTCGCGCGTGGACGAGCTCTCCAACACGACCCTCGCCGACGGCGAAAGCTACGACGACCTGCTCGCCGACCGCTCCGCGTACGAGGACTTCGACTCGGACGCCTACTTCAACGGCAAGGGCTTCGGCTTCGTGCGGCTGCAGCAGCTCGCGCTGGAGCACCTGCTCAACGCACGCTGATCACCGGCACGGGCGCATAACTCCGCCTCGATTTCTGCCTCCACCCTCCTTCTTGCGGAACGACAGCCGAGCGGCGAAGTCGGGGGAGGATTGACGGAGTTATGCGCCGAACATTTCGGAAAGGACACCCATGCCCCTCGTCGCCGGCGTCGATTCCTCGACCCAGAGCTGCAAGATCGTGATCACGGATGCCGCAACCGGGCGGATCGTGCGGCAGGGCCGCGCGTCGCATCCGGCCGGAACCGAAGTGGCGCCGTCCGCCTGGTGGGAGGCGCTCACGTCGGCCATCGCCGATGCCGGCGGTCTCGACGACGTGGCAGCGATCTCGATCGCGGGGCAGCAGCACGGCATGGTGGTTCTCGACGGGGAGGGGCGGGTCATCCGCGACGCTCTGCTGTGGAACGACACTCGAAGTGCGCAGGCCGCCAGGGATCTCATCGCCGAAGTCGGCGCCGGTCAGTACGCCGAACGGCTCGGCGTCGTGCCCGTTGCCTCCTTCACCGCGTCGAAGCTCCGCTGGCTCCGCGACGCCGAACCCGAGAACGCGGCCCGGGTCGCCGCCGTCGCGCTTCCGCACGACTGGCTCACCTGGCGCCTCTGCGGTTTCGGCCCCGCCGACGAGTCCCCGTTGGGTCCTGTGCTCGAGAACCTGACCACCGACCGCTCCGACGCTTCCGGAACCGCATACTGGTCCGGGATCACCGGCGAGTATGACCTCGAGCTTTTCGAACGAGCACTCGGCCACTCAGCTGTCCTGCCACGCGTGCTCGGCCCTGGTGAGCAAGCAGGCACCACCTCGGCGGGCGCCATCGTGGGGCCAGGCGCTGGTGACAACGCCGGCGCCGCCTTGGGTCTGGGCGCCTCCGCCGGGGATGTCGTCGTCTCCATCGGCACGAGCGGCACCGTCTTCGCGGTCACCGAGAACCCCGCGTCGGATGCCACCGGCACGGTTGCCGGCTTCGCCGACGCCTCTGGGCTGTTCCTTCCGCTCATCGCCACCCTCAACGCGGCACGCATCCTCGACTCCATCGCCGCGCTCCTCGGCGTGACCCACGACGAACTCGGCACCCTCGCGCTCGCAGCAGAACCGGGAGCCGGCGGTCTGGTACTCCAGCCGTACTTCGAGGGTGAGCGCACGCCGAACCTTCCGGACTCGACCGCTTCGCTATTCGGAATGACCCTCACCTCGACCACCCGTGAGAACCTCGCCCGCGCCGCGATCGAGGGCCTGCTGTGCGGCCTCGCCGACGGGTTCGAGGCGGTGCGCGCGCAGGGAGTCGAGGCCCGGCGCATCCTCATCGTGGGCGGCGCAGCGCAGAACCCGGCGGTGCAGCGGATCGCCGCCCAGGTGTTCGACGTCCCCGTCGTCATCCCGACCCCCGGCGAGTACGTGGCCGCGGGTGCGGCCGTTCAGGCGGCGTGGGCGCTGACCGACGAACGACCGAACTGGGCGCTGTCGATCGCCGCGGAGCCTGAGGTCGACTTCCGTCCGATCATCCGTGAGCAGTACCGGGCCCGCCGTGCAACCTGAACCGTCCCTCGCCAGCTGAGGCGCGCGAAGGTGCCCGTCGTGCGCACTGATGGCTGATCGGTGGATGCCGCGGCTCGCGGCCCCCGCCCGGCGGCATCCGTTACTTCATCGTCCCCTGGCTGACCGAACCCTGCAACTGGCGCTGGAAGATCACGTAAGCGATCAGCACCGGCACGATCGTGATGACCACAGCGGCGAACAACGCGCCGAAGTCCACTGCGTAACCGGCCGATGACGCAAACGATGCCATGCCCTGGGAGAGCACGTAATTGTCCTTGTTCGTGTTCAACGCCACAGGCAGCAGGAACTGGTTCCAGAGGCCGAGGAAGTTGAAGATCGCGACGGATGCCATGCCCGGTTTCGCCATGGGCAGCATGACCTGGAAGAAAGTGCGCCACTCGCCGGCGCCGTCGATTGCTGCCGCTTCGGCGATCTCATCCGGCAGCCCCTTGAAGAAGGAGTACAGGAAGAACACGGTGAACGGCAGCGCGAAGGCCACATAGGTGAGGATCAACCCGGGCAGCGTGTTGAGGAGCCCAATGTTACGGAGCACGAAGAACAACGGGACGATCGCGAGGAACACCGGGAAGGTGAGCCCGGCGAGCATGAGGTAGTAGATCGCGCGGCTGCCGAAGAAGGTGTACCGGGCAAGCACGTAGGCGCACATCGCCCCGAGAATCATGACGATCACGAGCGCGAACCCGACGACGATCACCGTGTTGAGGAAGTAGTTCCCAATGCCCTCCTGGGT
Source organism: Mycetocola sp. (assembly GCF_025464835.1). GTDB lineage: Bacteria > Actinomycetota > Actinomycetes > Actinomycetales > Microbacteriaceae > Mycetocola_A. The sequence goes on from NZ_JAODMP010000056.1 coordinate 7,516, forward strand.
CCAGGCCGAGACGTAGTTGTCGAAGTTCCAGTTCGCCGGCAGGGAGAAGGGGGACGCGAAGATCTCCCTCGTCGTCTTGAAGCTCGTGATCAGCGTCCACACGAGGGGGAGGATGACGATCAGGGACCAGATGACGAGGACGGTGTGCGAGAAGGCCCCAACCGCTCTGTCCCCCGCCGTGTCCTTGGGCTTGCGGGTGAAGGCCGGTTCGGACGTTCCGCGCGCCGCGCCCGCCGTGGTGATGGCCTGGGTTGTCATGCTCTGCCCCTCTCTTCCTTGCCGCCGGTGAGGCGATTCACGAGAAAGACGATCGCCGCGAAGACGAGGGTGACGACCGCGAGAACGACGCCCATCGCACTGGCCTGCCCGAACTCGCCCTTGTTGAACGCGGTCCGGAACAACTGCTGGCTCATCACGAGGGTGGAGTTGTTCGGGCCGCCGCCTGGGTTGAGCGCCTGCATGTAGACGAAGGCGTCCAGCGCCAGGATCCCGAGGTAGATGTATGCCGTCTGGATGTTGTCGCGGATCAGCGGGATCGTGATCGAGAACGCCGTGCGGAAACGCCCGGCGCCGTCGATACGGGCGGCCTCATAGGTCTCGGCCGGAACGCCCTTGATCGCGGCGACGAAGAGCACCATGTAGAAGCCGACGAAGCCCCAGACGATGACGAAGATCGTCGCACCCATGGCCGTGCGCTCATCACCGAGCCAGGGGAACGACTCGAACATGTCGAGGCCCACCAGCCCGAGAAGGCCGTTGAGCAGGCCTGCGGGATTGTAGATCTGCCCCCAGAGGATGCCGGTGATGATCGCCGGGATCACGTACGGGAAGAACGAGACCACCCGGTAGAAACTGGAATTGCGGAGGCCCCGGATGGGGCCGTGGCTCGGGCCGCCGACGGTGACCATCGTCGCGAGGGCGAGCGCGAGGACGATCGTGACGAGCGGAACGACGATGGCGAGGAGGATGTTGTTCCCCAGCGCGGTCATGAAGATGTCGTCGTTGAAGAGCCGGAGGTAGTTTTCACCGCCAATGATGTTCATTTCCGGGCTGAACCCGGACCAGTCGGTCAGCGAGTAGAACACCGCCTGGATGAACGGCCAGATCACGAAGATCAGGAAGATGGCCAGCGGCAGCCCGAGGAAGACCGCCATGAATGTCACGTAGTCGACGGTGGGCTTGCGCCGGCGCCCTCCGGCGGTCTTTCGACCGCCGGAGGGTGCCAGGGTCGCGGCAATTGCGCGCCCTGGGTCTGCGCCGGCCGCTGTCATTTGATCTCGATCTTGTTCACTGAGTCGTCTTCCCGCACCTTGTCGGTGATGGCCTGGAGTGCCGAGGTGAGGGCTGCGACATCGGACTTGCCTTCGAGGAACGTGTTCCAGACGACAAGCTGGTCGGCGTTCGTACCGTACGTGTCGACGAAGAGGTGGGTGAAGATGTTTTCACCGGCGGCGTCGAGCATGTCGGTCTGGGAGACCAGGGCCGTCGAGCCGAATCCGTCGGCGGGCACGAGTCCCTTGACGATGGTCGGCGCGAGCTTCTCCTTGGCGAAGTTCGTCGCAGCATCCTTCGACAGCATGGTGCGGAGCAGTTCCTTGCCGCCTGCGACGTTCTTTCCCTGGGAGGGGACGATGAACGCCTCGCCCGCCGTGGAGTGCAGCGCTTCGACCGGCATGGCCGAGTCGGCGCTGACGACCATCGCCGGGAAGCCCTTCATGTCGAATCCCTCTGCGGTGTTCTTCTTCATTTCGTTCTCGATCCAGGACCCTGACGGGTAGAGCAGGGCTTCCTGACCGTCGCTCCATTGGGCCTGTGCGGCGGTGAACTGTGTCCCGGATCCACCGGGCTTCATGTAGCCGGCCGCGATGATCTCATGCATGGCCTCGAAGACGCTCTGCACGGCGGGCAGCGACCAGCAGCCCTCTTTCAGGTTCTCCAGTGCGAGGCGGACTTCGTCGCCGCCTTCCTTGATGGCGGAGTCGATGGCGAGTGTCTGGTAGTACGTTGCCGCTTCCTTGCCGAAGACGAACAGGTACTTGCCCGCTGCTTTGGCCTTCGCGCCGAGGTCGACCGCCTCCGCCCAGGTGGTGGGAGGCGTCCAGCCGTTCTCCTCGAACAAGCTCGACGAGTACCACACACCGTAGACGGTGAGCACATAGTTGATGGCGGCGAGCTTGCCGTCGAAGGTCCCCGGAGCGAGCACCCCGCCGTAGAGCGTGTCACGGATGGTGTCGCCCTCGAGGTTGTCGGCGTCGATCACGTCGGTGAGGTCTTCCAGCTGGTCGAGGATCGTGTTCATGCCGATCAGGCCGGCGCCAGAGTTGTCAATGAGGTCGGGCGGGTTGCCGCCGACGAAGCGCGGCTGCAGCTCCTGCGAGATCTGCGTCGACGAGGCCACCTTTGCGGTGACACCGTCGTGGTTCTTCTCGAGGATTTTCGCGGCGTACTCTACGTAGTCGACGCCGTAGCCGCCGTCGAAGATGACCGAGTCGACCGTCGAGTCTGCTGCCACGCCGAACGGGTTCTTGGCGGAGACCGCTCCGCCGGGAGCGGGAGCGGTCGGTCCTCCGGTGGCACAGGAGGCGAGCGAGCTGCCGAGCGGGATGAGGATCGCTGCAGCAACCGCGCCGCGGAGGACGTTCCTTCGGTCCATCGTGACGTTCTGGATGTTCATCATGGTGTTTGTGTACCTTCCGTGTGGGTTGGGCTTTGGGCGGGTCGGGTCAGGCGGTGCGTCGGATCCGGTCGCGATAGAGGTTCTCGAGCGCGGTGTTGTGTTCATCTCCGCCGGGGATGTTTGCCGAGATGTAGAGCGGCGGGACCGACCCGCGCTCGGAGATCCGCCTGGACACCTCGATGGTGAGGAGCTGCGCGATGAACGCCGACGTGATGGACGAGATCGCTCCCACTCCGACATCGCCGGGCAGCGAAAGTGTGGTGTCGCCGAACGGCGCCCTGTTGTCGAGAACGACATCGGCGATCTCGCTCAGGCGCTTACCGCTCGGGTGTTTCGGTTCAACGGCGTTCGTATGTTCGATGCTCGTGACCGCGATGACCTTGTGGCCGAGTTCCTTCGCGCGGAGCGCGACGCCCACGATGGATCCGTTGACGCCCGAGTTCGACGCGATGAGGAAGACGTCGGCCGGGTTGATGAGCGAGACGGTGAACAGCTCGTCGACGACGGATGGGTCACGCTCGAGACTCGATCCGCCGAGCGCCGATACGTCGCGGCTGCCGTGCAGGACCACATCGCGGAGGGCGAGGTTGTTGGTCGGGATCAGTCCTCCGGCGCGGCCGGCGATCTCCATCGCAAATGCCTGGGAGTGGCCGGTCCCGAACGCCTGGAGGACACCGCCATCATCGAGGGCGGCGACGATCAGGTCGATCGCGTCGTCGAACCCACCGTCGGCGGCGGTTGCGGCGATCGCCTCGAGGCGGCTGGTCGCCTGCGAGAGGAATTCCGGGACGAGGTCAGACATGTGCGGTACTCCCGGCAACTGGTTGGGTTTGGGCTGTCCGGCGTGGTCCGCGCGCGGGGTGCGCGGGGCGCCGATGTTCGGAAACGGCCATCGCGGATGCCGCGAGCCGGGTGGCGATCTCGGTAAGGTCGAGCTGCGCCACGAGCAGGTAGAGCAGGTCGAGCACGAAGAGTTGCGAGTGTTTGGCGGACAGGTCATCCGGCTGCAGGTAGAGCTCTGGTGCCGCGGTGATCACGGTGACGTCGGCGAGTTCGGCGAGCGGGGAGTTCTGATCGTTGGTCAGGGCGATCGTGAATGCCCCTGATGACTTCGCCTGGGAGAGCATCTGGATCGTCTCCTCGGTTCGGCCGGTGTTCGAGATGCCGAGCGCCATCGCTCCCTCGTCGAGGATCGCCGCGCTCGTGAGACCACCGTGCACCTCCCCCCAGCAGTGCGCGTTGATGCCGATCCGGTACAGACGGCTCTGCATTTCGGCAGCCATGCCTGCGCTTCCGCCAATCCCGTAGATGTCGAGGTGGCTGCAGACGCTGATCCGTCTGGCGATAGCAGCGACCGTGTCGAGATCGATGCGATCTGCCGTCGACTGGAGCGAGTGCATGTGGGAGTTCAGGAGAGTCCCGAGCACATCCCGGGGAGAGTCATCCGGGTCGAACTCGCGCCCGATATCGGTCCGCCAGGATGCGTGAGCATCGCCGCGACCGACGTCACTGGCCACACCGACGCGGAACTGGACGTAACCCGAGTATCCGATCAGCCGGCAGAACCGCGTGACGGTGGCGGCAGAGGTGCCCGCTCGTTCGGCGAGTTCGGTGATGGACAGCTCGAGCGGGGCGGTGGGGTGCTCAAGAAGCAGTTCAGCGATTTTCACCATGACGCTCGACATCTGTGGCAGATTTGCCCGGATGCGATGGGATGCACGGACACCGCCTTCGGTGGTGCTGGTTGCTGACGTCGTCGTCATAGCTGAAAATCCGTTTCACTGGCTTATCGCTTGACTGAAAACTATTCTTACTACCCTCCCCGGTCAATGATGGATCACTACGAATTGGTAACGATGCCTCTCCTCCTCGCTCTCGATGCCGGTGGCACCTCCACCCGAGCCACCCTCACCGACCGGACGGGACGCTGCATCTCTTACGCCAGAGGGGGGAGCGGAAATCCCACCTCATCGGGAACGGAGCACGCGTCCGCCCAGCTGGTCGTTGCGGCAGCGGCCGCCGTCAGGGCGGCCGGTGTGGCGCCGTCCGAGGTCACCTCCGTACTCATGGCCATGGCGGGGATGAGTGTCAATCCCTCGACGGACTGGATCACGAAGCCGATGCAGCAGAGCGGTTTCGAGGCGCCGATCCGCCTCGAATCCGACCTCCTCGCCACGTTCTTCTCCGGCACCTGGGAAGGGGAAGGGTACGGTGTCGTCGCCGGGACCGGATCCGCGGGCATCCGGGTGCGTTCCGGCGACGTCGAACGGTCAGCGGATGGCCTCGGCTGGCTCCTGGGAGATGTCGGTTCGGGTTTCTGGATCGGACACCAGGTCGCCCGCGCTGTCGCCGCGGCCCTCGATGGCCGGGCAGGCCCGACCGCCCTCACCGCCCTGTTGCTCGAAGATCTTGGCGTCGCGGCGACGGGGGAACGTGTTCTCGACGGGCGGCTCGAAACTCTGCGCCTCGTGACCGATGCGCTGTACCGACTGCGTCCCGTCGAACTGTCGCGGCTCGCTCCCCTGGCGTTCACTGCCGCCGATGATCCAACGGCGGTCTCGATCCTGGCCGAAGCGGCGGAAGCACTCGCTGGTCTGTTCAACGCGATCGCGTCGCCGACCGTGACCGGTCCCCTGGTTCTCGGCGGAAGCATCCTCGCGCAGGAGGGGTTGGTCGCTGAGTCTGTGTCGGCGGCGGCGTCAGCCTCAGGCCTGGTCACCCGGACCCGGCACGTCCCGGACGGCATGGTGGGTGCCATCGTTCTCAGCCTTCGAGCGGCCGGCGTCGAGGTGGGAGGAGACGTCTACCAGCGGATCGTCACCACACTGGCTGAACTGCGCTGACCCAGGGCGACGGCGCACCTCGCAGTCCGCCCAGCTCAGGAAGGCCCTGTTGGTCAGATGAATCAACCCTGATGCGTGATCAGCGAGGAGATCGAGGCAGGCCCGCACGAAGTCCGGCACGTAGGTCGAAGAGATGATCACGTCGTTCGAGGCACGGACGTCGGGGCCGCTCAGCTCGGTCGCTGCCAGGGCGGGAGGCACGTAGTCATCCGTTCCGGTCCGGGTCATCCGGTGTGCCGGATGCCCCCGTCCGCTACGGATGACCAGGCGATGCGCTCGCCTACAGGGTCCGTGCGAGGTGCGCGCCGGCTTCACGCAGCCAGTGCGCGGTCTCGCCCATTGCGGCATCCGCGCTGCCGGCAAGCTCGGTCAGGGCGATGGCCACTGCGAAGCCGGTCGGCTCCGCGCTGATGGAACCCGCGACCAGCATCGGGGTCGCTCCGGATGCTTCGGCGAGTGAACGCACGTACGACGGCACCTTGCCGGCGTCTGACTGGCCGTCGAACCGGCCCTCCCCGGTGAGGACGACGGTTGCGGATGCCACGACCTCAGGCGCGTGCATCACCGTTCCGACAGCGTCCGCACCGGATGCAACCACAGCACCCCAAGCCAGTAGGCCGAAGCCGGTGCCGCCGGCGGCACCCGCGCCCGGCGCTTCAGGGTCGGTGCCGAGGAGCGTGCACAGGTGGCTCAAACCGGCATCGAGATCGGCGACCTGTGTCGCGCTGGCGCCCTTCTGCGGACCGAATACCGCTGCCGCCCCTGTCGGTCCCAGCAGCGGGTTCGTCACATCGCTGAGGATGACCGCGCCGCCGGCGGGCACCGCTCGGAGGCGTGACGTGTCGACCGACGCCACAGTGGCGAGGCCGCGGCCGCCGGGCGTGATCGGCCGGCCGTCCGCGTCGTAGAACGCAGCGCCGAGTGCGGTGAGGGCGCCGACGCCGCCGTCGGTCGAGGAGCTTCCGCCGATGGCGAGGTAGAGCCGGTCTACTCCGGAGTCGATGGCGGCGGCGATCGCCTGCCCGAAACCGAGCGTGTGCGCATCCATCGGCTGCAGTGGGTCGAGCAGTGTGATGCCGCTCGTCACGGCGAGTTCGACGACCCCTGAGTTGTCCGGCAGGAGGACCCAGCTCGCCTCCACCTGCCGGCCATCAGGCCCGGCGACGGTCACCGGCATCCGCCTGGCACCGGGAACGGCCAATTCGAACGCGTCGAGGGTTCCTTCGCCCCCGTCGGCCAGGGGCATCCGGATGAGGGAGTCACCTGGACGGACCGAGAGCCAGCCTTCGGCGAGCGCGTTCGTCACCTCGATAGCGGTCGCTGTGCCTTTGAAGGAGTCAGGGGCGATCGCCACTCGGAGGTCTGTCATGGTGCAACACTGCCATGTCTCGGAGCCCGTCCACGTTCGACAGGAGGACGCGCGACGACGAGACGCTCAACAGGTGGTGGGCTGACCCAGGTTTCTCGCCAGCCACCTCCTGTTGAGCGTCAACGGCGCAGGTCTAGAACCCCTGCGCGAGCCGGTAGTACGCGTTGTTCCAGCGCACCTCCCGGCTGAACCCGTCCAGGGTGGTGGCATCGTCGATGACCAGCAGTTCGGTGCCGGCGATGTCCGCGAAGTCACGGAACACGTCGACACCAACGGCCGTCGTCATGACCGTGTGGTGAGCAGCCCCGGCGGTGAGCCAGGCCGCGGCCGATGTCGCGAACGACGGCTGCGGCTTCCACACCGCGCGCCCCACCGGAAGGTTCGGCAGCGCCTCGGCCGGCTCGATCACGTCGACGACGTTGGCCACGAGACGGAACCGGTCACGCATGTCGCTCATTGCGACGACGACGGCAGGGCCGGGCGCGGCGTTGAAGACCAGCCGGACAGGGTCGTCCTTGCCGCCGATACCGAGGGGATGGATCTCGAGCGTGGGTTTCTCCGTGGCGAGCCCAGGGCTGACCTCGAGCATGTGAGCGCCGAGGATCTGCTCCTCCCCTGGCACGAGGTGGTAGGTGTAGTCCTCCATGAGCGAGGCGCCGCCGGGCAGGCCGGCTCCCATGACGGATGCGGCACGTACGAGGATTGCGGTCTTCCAGTCGCCCTCGGCGCCGAACCCGTACCCATCGGCCATCAGCCGCTGCACGGCGAGGCCTGGCAGTTGCTTGAGCGAGCCCAGGTCCTCGAACGATGTGGTGAACGCGCCGAAGCCGCCCTCCTCGAGGAACGAGCGCAAGCCGATCTCGATCGCGGCGCCGTCACGGAGCGAGGAGTGGCGGTCACCGCCCTTCCGCAGCTCAGGTACCACGTCATACAGCTCCTCGTACTCGGCGACGAGCACGTCGATGGCGCTCTCGGGTGCCGCGGCGACGGCATCCGCCAGCTCGTTGACCCCCCAGGTGTTGACCTGCACACCGAAGCGCAGCTCGGCCTCGGTCTTGTCACCCTCTGTGACGGCGACGTAACGCATGTTGTCGCCGAACCGGGCGAGTTTGAGCTCGTGGGTGGCGGCCCAGCCGGCGGCCGCGCGCATCCAGGTGCCGACCTGTGCCGTGACGGCGGGGTTGGAGACGTGCCCGACGATGGTCTTGCGGGAGACGCCGAGCCGGGTCTGGATGTAACCGAACTCCCGGTCGCCGTGAGCGGCCTGGTTGAGGTTCATGAAGTCGAAGTCGATCTCGCCCCACGGCAGGGCCACGTTCGCCTGGGTGTGCAGGTGCAGGAGCGGCTTCCGCAGCGCGTCGAGGCCCGCGATCCACATCTTCGCCGGTGAGAACGTGTGCATCCAGGCGATGAGCCCGATCACCCTGTCGTCGGCGTTCGCGTCGAGCGCTGCCCGCCGGATCGACTCCGAGTCCTTCAGCACCGGCTTCCACACCACCGTGACCGGAACATCGGATGCCGCGCCAAGCGTCCGCGCGATCTCCTGCGACTGCTCGGCCACCTGCGTGAGGGTCTCCTCACCGTAAAGGTTCTGGCTCCCGGTGAAGAACCAGACCTCGTAGGCGTCGAGGGAGGTGGTGAGTTTTGGCAATGGTCTCTCCTTGCAGTTCGAATATGGGAAGGATCTTGATACGGCCGCGCAGCCGGGTTAGTGGGCCTGTCGAGGTGCGATCGACGGAGGCGGGCCCTGGGCATCGGCGAGCGCGCCCTGCGGCGTCTGGCCGTAGACGTTCTGATAGCGGTCGAACAGGGAGTCGATGGCTGCCTGTGGCATCGGAACCGGCTCGCCGAGCTGGCGGGAGATGTGCACGGTTCGCGCGACGTCCTCGACCATGACGGCGGCTTTGACGGCATCCCGCGCGTTCGTGCCGATGGTGAACGGCCCATGGTTGGCCATGAGTACCGCGCGACTGCGGTGGCCGGTGAGAGTCTCGACGATGCCACGCCCGATGGAGTCGTCGCCGATGACGGCGAACGGGCCGACGGGAATCACGTCGCCGAACTCGTCCGCCATCGCCGTGATCACACAGGGGATCGGTTCGTGACGCGCCGCCCAGGCGACGGCGTAGGTGGAGTGGGTGTGCACGACACCGCCGACCTCCGGCATGTGCCGGTAGACGTACGCGTGCGCAGCCGTGTCGCTCGACGGCGAACGGTCCGATCCGGGGGTCCCTGGGATGACGGAGCCGTCCAGGTCGCACAGGATCATGTTCTCGGGGGCGAGATCGTCGTAGCTGACACCGGAGGGCTTGATCACGAACAGGTCGGCGCCTGGCACCCGGCCTGAGACGTTCCCGCCGGTCCAAACGACCAGGCCATAGCGCACGAGTTCGCCGTGCAGCCGGGAGACGTCGGCCCGCACCCGGGCGATGGCCACCTCGATTTCGGGGGAAAAGGTGTTCACGCGAGGGCCTCTCTCTTCAGCTGACGCAACCGGTGCATGACAGCGTTGCCGCCCCGGCCGCAATAATCGTGCAATTCGCGGTATTCCGCGTAGAGGCGGTCGTACGCGGCTGCGTCCTCCTCGTTCGGGGTGAACACGTTCCGGTTCACTTCGACGTTCTCGCGTTGCCCGAAGGCGGGGGCGTGTTGGTTCGTCACGTGGTCCTCAAATCTCAGGTGGGAAATCGGTGCGGATGCGGAAAGCCGCAAGTCCGCGTGGGGTCGCCTCTTCCCCACGGAGTTCGACCGCGAGTCGACGGCCGCGCTGGAGCACCAGGCGGTCGCTCACGCCGACGAGTTGCGACGGTTCGGCGGCCTCGAGGATCACCGCAGCACCGGCCGCTGCGATGCGCTCGATGAGTTCGCGGCGCCGGGAACGCTCGGTGGGGGAAAGACCGGAGAACGGCTCGGTGATCATGGCGACTCGGGGGGCGGATGTTCCCCAGCCGGACAGTACCTCGTCCATGGCGGCGGTCGACGGCCGCTTCCGCGCGGAGATGGCGTCGAGGAGCGTCGCCTGCGAACGGCGCGGTGGGTACTCCCGGCGGCGGTCGATCACTCCCATCCGGGCGAGGCGTGCCAGCGATTCGCCCGAAACGTTCGTCGGGATGCCGCCAACCAGACCGATGTCGTAGGTCGGCGGATATTCCGAAATGAACAGCACACGGGATGCGATGGCTCGCTCCACCGTCGACAGGTCGGCCGCTTCGCCGTCGAGCCGGATCGTTCCGGTGACCAGGCCGCCGGATGACGCCCCGAAGACGCCGAGAACGAGGTCCTGGGCACGGGCCAGCCCGACGATCTCGCCCGCTCGGACTTTCAGTGAAGCGTTCTCGACGACGAGACGCTCCCGGTGGACCGGGTGAGAAACAGAGATGTCCTCGAGCTCGAGGACGACAGGGCCGAGCGGGTTGCCAGATCTCGCCGGAGCGGAGTCGTCGCCGACAAGCAGCCCCAGCAGGCTGTCGACGTCGGTCGGCGACGCGATGCCTGACAGCAGACCGTCGTGGGCGACCGCGACGAGGTCGATCGCCCGCAGGCCGAGCTGCAGATCGGCGAGGGTGTTCACCACGATGAGGACCTGAGCGGTTTCGCTGGCGTGGGCGAGAGCGGTGTGCCAGCGCAGCGTCTCGTCCGTGCCGAAGGTGTTCGAGCGCTCATCGACGACGACGAAGTCCGGCGTGCGTCCAAGCACCCCGGCCAGCTCGACGA
>NZ_JAODMP010000074.1 GCF_025464835.1 Mycetocola sp.
GCCGCCGATCGGTATGAGGTGCACCCGATGACGATCCGCAGAGACTTCGACGTCCTGGAACGGGAGGGCCGCGTCCGCCGGGTACGGGGCGGCGTCGTCACCGTCGACGATGCCCCTTTCACGCTTCGGCGCTCGCGTCAGCTTCGGGCGAGCAGACCATCGCCGCGAAGCTCCTCCCCCTCATCCCGGACGGCGGGTGATCGGGCTGGATGCGTCAACGACGGTGCTTGTTCTCGCCGAGCTGATACCCCCGGACCTCACGGTCGCTGCCGTGACGAACGATCTGGTCGCGTTCGAGGCGTTGTCGCGCAAACGCGGTGTCCAGGCCTATCTCACGGGGGGTGAACGGGAGGAGCGAAAGCTGAGTCTTGTCGGGAGTCTGACGCAGCAGACGTTCGCCGCCTTTCACCTTGACCGCAGCATCCTCTCTGCCATGGGGGTGCACGCGTCGAGCGGGACGAGTGAGAGCACGCTGGAGCAAGCCGCTGTGAAGGACGCGATGGCGCGAGCCTCCGGCGAGGTGGTGCTCGCTGTCGATGCGAGCAAGCTCCAATCGCATTCGCACGTTCATGCGCTGGCGCTGGATCGCGTCACGACGCTTGTCACCGACCTCGACCCGCAGACGTGCGTCTTGACCCGTATCGCCGCCTCGTGCCGGATATCCGCTGATCGAACCAGACGCTTCCAGCTGAGCACGTCTCAGGGCATCGCCGGTTCGCCCAGGGGCGTGGCGGGGTCCGGATCGCGGACGAGGACCGGCTGAGGCGCGTTGTCGAGGGATGTCAGGGCGGTGGTTGCCTGTGAGACGGCGAGCGCTCCCCAGGAGGCAGCGAGGGCAAGGCCGGACGGGACATCGATCGCGCTCGGGTCTGAACCCGACGATCCGACGAGGAATCCAGCCAGCGACGCGTCGCCAGCACCGGCCGTGTTGACGACCGTCGCTCGCGCTCGCGCGTGCCAGAGTCCGTCTGCCGAGAGCGCAAGGGCGCCGTCTGCACCCATGCTCACGTAGACGACGTCGCATCCTCCGCGGTGCAGCTCGGCGGCTGCCCCTGCAACATCCCCGATCGATCGGAGCGGACGACCCGTCAATTCGGCGAGTTCGTGGGTGTTGGGCTTGAGAAGGGTCACGAGATCCAGATGCTGAGTGGCTGTCTCGAGGGCGATCCCTGCGGTGTCGATGGCGACACGGACCCCCCGCTGCTGTGCCTTCCGGAGCAGATCGGGGAACGGAACCATGAGGTCGGACTCGACGATGTGCGGCAGTGAGCCTGACACCACCAGCCAGTCGGCGGCGAGACGGGTGATCTCTGTGTCCACCTGGCTGACCAGGGCCTCCCACACCGCGGTGTGGAGGGGAAGCGGGCTCTGGTTGATCTTCGTTGTCCCCGACTCCCTGTCGAGCAACGTCGTGTTCACTCGGGTTCGCCCGCCAGCGGGAACGATGACGAGCAACCCCTGGCTTGCGGAGGATTCGGCGAGCCCTAGCGCATCGGTCCCCAACGGGAGGACAGCGGACACGGGGTGCCCGCCGAGCGCCACCGCTCGCGCGACATTGACGCCTTTGCCGCTCAGCTCGGTGGAGACAGCGCTCGCCCGGTTGACCTCTCCGAAGCGCAACTGGGAGACGGTATAGGTCCGGTCGATCGCCGCCGCGGGTGTCACAGTGACGATGCCGCTCATGACTTCACGTCCGAGCCGATGACGAGAACGTCGAGGTTGGCATCCTGCAGTCGGTCGAGGTCACCTTCCGGCACTCCTGCGGACGCCACGACATGATCCACGTCGCTCAGCCGAGCATATTTCACGTATCCAGGGCCGGCGGGCGAGCCCCCCTTCACGAGAACGACGGCCGCTCGCGCGGCGGTCAGCGCGGCGGAAAGCGCCGCGGCGCCTTCAGGATCAGACGCCAGGAAATACCCGTCCGGTGTGAATCCGTCGGTCTCGATCACACTGAAGTCAACCTCAAGGCCGGCCAGCTGATCGCGCGCCCACATCCCAGACAGCGAGCCGTCCGCTTGCACGGCCCCGCCGATCGTGTGCACCTTCGCGTCGGGGTTGGCCAGCACCGCCGTGAGGGCGACCGACGTCGAGCCGGCGATCAACTGGATCCCCGGCCGCTGGGCCAGAAGTGCTGCCACCATCTCGCAGACAGGTCCGGGGCCGAGATACACCGCCGGTGCGTCCGAAACGAGGTCAGCCGCGGCAGCAGCCATCGGTTCCCATTCGGCAGGCCTCAAGCGTGCCATCGGTTCGCCGGCGGCGACGCTCACGGCGCCCCCGTGGGTGCGCCGGAGCAGGCGATGGTTCTCGAGCGACCGGAGATCCCGTCGTATCGTTTCCTCGGTGACAGCCAGCTCGACGGCAAGGTCCCCGACCTCGACCCGCCCGTCCCGACCAAGACGCTCCAGGATCCGGTCGCGCCTGGCATTCACGCGCGCCTCAGCAACGTCAACGACGGTCACGCGCGCTCCCCGTCTGCCAGGCCGGCTTCTTCCGACCACCACGGTCCCATCGAACTCAGCAACGAATCGAATGAGGAGACAAGGTTTCCCCAATAGTCGGCGGATTCTGTGGTGGGGTGCACGGCAGGTGCCCGGCTCACCAGCTCATCCTGCGCCTGTTCGACTGAGTCGAAGACGCCAACTGCGACGCCGGCGACGAGAGCGGCACCGAATGCACCCGCTTCATCGGAATCCACGACGGTGATTGGCGAACGGAGGGCGTTGGCGACGAGTTGCACATACAGAGGCGAACGGCTGAGACCTCCCCCGAGGACGACGGGATCATCCCATGTGAACCGTTCGGCCAGAGCGCGGGTGTGCCAGCTATGCATGAGGACGATCCCCTCCAGGGCCCCCCGGAGAACGTGAGCCGGTGTGTGCCAGGACCGAATGCCCGCGATCGTTCCTGACGGCTCGGAGCCGAGCGGTGAGTTCACGACGAACGGAAGGATCAGTGGCACATTCTCTTGCGGGTCGAGCCGCGCAGCTTCAGCGAGCAGGAGATCGCGTTCGGTGTCGGCGGTCACGCCCAGCAGGCGAAGAATCCAATCGAAGCTGGGCGACGCGGTGGCTGACGTCGACATGGCGATCCGAAGGTCCGGTGTGATCGACAACCTCGACTGCCACCGCGGATCAACGTCCGGTCGAACGGTGGTCACACCGTTCGTGCTGAAGGATCCGGCTACCAGAGCGAGTCGCCCGGGCACGAGAGCACCCATCCCGATGGACGCGGCCTGCACATCATGCATTCCAGCCACGACCGGGGTCCCGGTGGCGAGGCCTGTCCTTGCCGCCGCCTCGGCCAAAACCGTGCCGACGACATCGCCGCTCCGATGCACCCGCGGAAGGAGTCGTGCGATGTCCGCTGGCAGACCGTAGGCCTCGATGATTTCCGCGCTCCAGCTGGCGGTCGACGTGTCGAGGACCGAAGCACAGGCGTCGGAGTAGTCGGTGGCGATGATGCCGGTGAGGCGCAGTCGGATGACGTCTTTGCAGAACAGCATGGCGTCGGCCCGCTGCACACGTTCTGGGTCGTGTCGCAACAACCACAGCAGAAGATTGCCTGCTGCGCCCGGGGTCGGCAGCTGCCCTGAGCGCTCGAGGACGGTTCGCAGCCGTCCGGGGTCTGAGGCCAGCTCTGCGGCCTCCCGGAATGCCCGTGAATCCATCGCCGTAATCGCCGGGCCCACCGGCTCGCCCGTTGCGGAGACGAGATGGAGCCCGTCGCCGTGGCCGGCGATGCCAACGGCGACGATGTCAGCTGCGTCAACGCCGGACAGTCGGACAGCGTCCGAGATCGCGTCCGCTGTCGCATCCCAGAGTGCATCCTGCGAGCGTTCCGCGAAACGCTCGGCCGGACGATCGATCGGACTCGACCGGCGTGCGGTGGCGACCGGACGCAGTTGCTCATCGTGGACCACCGCCTTCACGGCGGTTTGCCCAGCGTCGACCCCGAGGAGATATCTGCGGCGACCATCTCGCTCGCTCATGATCACTCCCTGGTCTTGTCCCCCACCTGGCGGTCGGCGAGAAGTCTGATTGTGTGTGGTTCGAGCAGCTTATCAACACAAACGGAGATTGCGGCAACAGTTTCGGCTACGATGGAGCCGACCGGATCCGAACCTTATCCGCACGAGAGAGTGCCATGTACCCTGCCGAACGGCACGCCGTCATCCTCACGGCCGCGCGGGACGCATCCGGCCGGATTTCGGTTGCCGAGACCAGCGAACGCCTCGGTGTCGCCAGGGAAACGATCCGACGTGATCTTGCGGTGCTCGAACGGCAGGGAGCAGTCCGGCGGCAACGCGGCGGAGCGACCCTCGTCGATCGTGTCCCATTCGAATTGCCCATACAGACCCGACGGACGACCGAGGCGGATGAACGCAGGGCGATCGCGGCGCAGGTTGTCGCCGATCTGCCCGAGGAAGGCGTGATCCTCCTGGACTCCGGCTCGATGACGCTGGAAATCGCCATGCTGCTCCCAGCGGACAGCCGACTCCTCGTCGTCACCAATAGCCTGCCCGTCGCGGCTCTTCTCGCTGGCCGACCGCAACTCACCGTCCTTGCATTGCCCGGCCAGGTCCGCGCCGTCACTCAGGCGACCGTCGGCGGCTGGGCACAACGCCGGCTCGATGAACTCCACGTCGACGTCGCGGTGCTCGGAGCCAACGGTGTCCACCTCACGGCCGGCGTCACGACCACCTTGCCCGAGGAAGCCGAGATCAAACGGGGTATGCTCCGGGCGGCGCGTCGTCGTGTCCTCGCTGTGACGGCGTCGAAGGTCGGCACCAGGTCGTTCTGCCACGCCGCCGACCTCGCCGAGTTCGACGTTCTCGTGACGGATGACAGGGTGGACGCAGCAACGGCCGAGGAGCTCAGCGCCGCCGGCCCGGCCGTCCGCCTCGTCGCAGCCGGCATGCCGCCCGAGCCATCCATCGAATCCCTGTGAGAGGAACCGCACAGTGCCACTCGTGACCACCGGAGATATCCTCCATCGCCATCGGGCTGTCCTGGCCTTCAATGTGATCCAACTCGAACATGCAGAGGCCATTCTGCTGGGGGCGGAGCGCGCCGGGCGGCCCGTCGTGCTGCAGATCTCCGAGAATGCGGCCCGGTACCACGGAGCGCTCGCGCCGACGGCGCTTGGGGTTCTCCGTCTCGCCGCAGACGCCGACGTCGACGCCGCTGTGCATCTGGATCACGCCGAGGACGAGAAGCTGGTCGCAGAGGCCGTGGCCCTCGGTTTCACCTCCGTTATGTTCGACGCGGCGACGCTTCCGTATTCTGAGAACACGCAGCGGACAGCCGCCGTCGCCAGGTCAGCGCAGGAGCACGGTGTCTGGGTGGAAGCCGAACTCGGCGCCATCGGCGGCAAGGGTGGCGCGCATACGCCGGGCGTTCGGACCGATGTCGATGAAGCCGTCGACTTCGTCGCGGGCACGAGAGTGGATGGCCTCGCTGTCGCTGTCGGTAGTTCTCATGCGATGACGTCGCGGAGCGCGACGCTGGACTTCGACCTCATCGCCGCGCTTGCCGACGCACTGAGCGTTCCTCTCGTCCTGCACGGCTCAAGTGGAGTGAGCGACGACGACCTGGTCCGCGCCGTCGGGCTGGGCATCCGCAAGGTGAACATATCCACACACATCAACGGCGTCTTCAGCCGACGCGTCAGGGCCGCACTCACGGCGGACCCTCACCTCGTCGACCCTCGCAAGTACCTGGGCCCGGCTCGGCAAGCCGTCGCAGACGAAGTGGAACGCCTCCTGCGTCTCATCTGACGACTACCGACGAAGGACGACCCCGGGGCATGCCCGGGGCCGTCCTCGTGCTTTCAGTCGATCAGCAGCTTGACTTGTAGATGGCGTTCTTGGCGTCACCGTCCACGTTGTCCTGCGTGATGATGGTGAAGCCGGTCTGGATGCTTTCCTCGGTCTTCTCTCCGTCCAGCGCCCGAATGGCCTGCTCAACGCCGTTCTCACCGATCGTCGCTGGTTCCTGTGCGACAAGCGCCTGAACCGTGCCGGCTTTCAGCTGCTTCACCTGGGCGGGCCCGGCGTCGAAGCCGACGATAGTCACCTCGTCCTGCTTGCCGGCCTGCTGCACGCCCGTCGCCGTTCCCTCCGCAGCGAAGAGGTTCGCCGCGAAGATGCCTACGATGTCCGGGTTCTTCTGCAGCGCTGCCGTCACGATCTCAGCCGCGGTGGCCGGTTCGTTGTGGCTGTACTGGACGCCGAGGAACTCGAAGTTACCGTCTGCTTCGGCTGCCTTCTGGAAGCCCTCGGCCCGAGCGTCGGTCGTTGAGATGCCCGGGTCGACAGAGACGACAAGCACCTTGCCGCCATCCGGGTGTTCTCCCTTGATGGCGTCGAACGCCGCAGCGCCGCCGCCCTTGTTGTCACTGGCGATCCTCGAGACAGCGAATGACGGATCTTCGACCGTCGTGTCGACGAGAACGACCTTGATGCCCGCATCGGCCGCTGCCTTCAGCGGACCCTCCATGGCCTTCACATCCGTCGGGGCGACGAGGAGCGCGTCAGGCTTGGACGCCACGACCGAGTCGACGAGCGGCTTCTGCAGGGTCGGGTCGAACTT
>NZ_JAODMP010000022.1 GCF_025464835.1 Mycetocola sp.
TTCTCTTACGGAATCTCAGCAGGTTCCGCCTGCCTACGTCTCAACGGATCCACTCGAGCCGCCGCCAGTTGGTGCTGGCTTGGGCGCGGGCTGGTGGCTACTGGCTGTGGTCGTCGCGCTGCTTCTAATGGCCATCCCTTACGTGGGGGCGCTATTCGGATTGGGAATCCTGGTGGGCGCTTTCATCCTTCATCGTCGCGCGAAGCGTAGGGCACCGGCAGCTGCACACCAGATTCCGTCGGTGGCCGCGTAAGGTTCCCGCTTGCGGCCCAGCAAACACCGCAGCGGCCCGCCGTCTCGTAACTCAATCGTCTAAATACCCATGGCTTACGCCAGGAGACGAGGCCAGGTGCAATGAAGAACCGTTGAGCGCGTCGAAGTTGCACCCGGACATCGCGGTTCGGCTCGGCGTGTCGGCCAAAGCCCGCCCTACTAGGAAGCCACAGCTTTGACGCCTGGCGTAATCCCCGATGCCCCACGCCTCTTGCAGATCGAGGCGGCGCACCTTCTCCGTGATGACGGAGGTGGGCCGGGTGACGGTGTCGATGCGGGTGATGAGCGTCGGCGACGGCTATAAGTACCTCCTGCGGTCGGTCGCCGCCGGTGACGGGTCGCGCTCGCTGTCGACGCCGCTGACGCGCTATTACAGTACGCAAGGCACGCCACCTGGGCGGTGGATGGGTGCTGGTCTCCGCGGTCTCGGTGCCGGTCATCTCGTCGAGGCTGAGACCGTAACGGAGGAGCAGCTTCAGCGGCTCGTCGGTTCGGCCGCGACCCTCTCACCGGCGATGCACTCGGACGCGGTTTCAGATCAGCACCGCGAACGTAGCGCCGAGAACCAGGCGCGGCCTAGACCTCCCCGGCGCCCCAGCGTCCGAGCGCGGTGATCGCCTCGCGCAAGGCGAGCCCGCGTTCGGTCAGTGCGTAGGCCCGGGTGTTGTGGTGGAGGGGTAGGCGGTGCAGGACGCCGGCCGTTTCTAGTTCGCGGAGGCGGGTCGTGAGGATGTTTGTCGGCACTCCGAGGTCGCGCTGCAGGTCGCCGTAGCGTTGCGGCCCTTCGAGCAGCCGCTCCACGATGAGCATGCCCCACCGGGCTCCGATGATGTCGAGGGCTGCGGCCAGGTCGCTCACGCGGCCGGATCGGTGGCCGGCTTCGTCCAGAACGGTGAGTAGTGGTAGCCGTCGGGGTCGTCGAACTGGCGTTGGTACATGAAGGGGTAGTCGTCGGTGTCGCCGATCCGACCGCCGGCAGCGCCGGCACGCTCGACGAGCTCGTCGACCGCCTCGCGGGTACCCAGGTCGAACGACACCGTGACCTTTGAGGGGGTGTCGGGTCCGCCGATGAGCTCCTCAACGCCGCCGACGCTTGTGTACATCTCGCGGCTGCCGAGCATGACGAACTGCTCGGGCGCGATCGCGAAGCACGACACGTTGTGATCGGACATTTCGGCGTTGAGGGTCCACCCGAGGGCGGTGTAGAAGGCGGTCGCGCGGTCGACGCTTTCGACCGGGCAGGTGATGAAAAGACTCATGCGGCCCACACTTGCAAAATGCAAGTGTGGACGTCAAGCCCCCGTGGCGCACTTTGTCCACGGCTCTTGACACGGCGCCACGGGGTGCCCCTCATTCCCGCAACCGAGCAGCGGCTTCGCCGCCACAGGATCAGGCCGCATGGGGTCGCGGGTGTTCCGCGACCCCATGCGGACAGCGACGCGGTCTAGACGATCGCGGCCCGCAATTCGGCGGCAGCGGCGCCGACGTCTGGTGCGCCGTAGATGGCTCCACCAGCGACGGCGACCTGGGCGCCGGATGCCTGCACAGAGGCGATGGTCGACGCGTTGACACCACCGGCGACCGAGAACGGTGAACCGGATGCTTCTCCGTCACGCAGGAGAGTGGCGAACGTGAAGCCCTCTTCGGCCTGCTCGTCGAGTCCGGCGTGCATCTCGACGAATTCGGCGCCGAGGGCGACGACCTCGCGGGCACGGGCCGGCTTGTCGGCAACACCGATCAGGTCGACGACGATGCCTTTGCCGTGCTTCTTCGCGGCCTTCACTGCTCCCGCGATGGTGCTGTCACCGGCGACGCCGAGAACGGTGACGAGGTCAGCGCCCGCAGCGAACGCGATGTCGGCCTCGAGCTCGCCGGCGTCCATGGTCTTGAGGTCGGCAAACACGATCTTGTCCGGGTGCGCAGCCTTCACAGCGGTGATGGCCGACAGGCCCGCGCTCTTGATGAGCGGCGTGCCGAGTTCGAGGATGTCAACGTGCGGCGCCGCGGCGGCGGCGAGCTCGAGCGCTGCTTCGGTGGTCAGGGTGTCCATGGCGAACTGCAACTTCATAGTGTCTCTTTCTGGTTGTTGTCTAAGCCTTCGCGTCTGCGAGGACGTCGTGTCATTCAAGATTCGAGTGCCGGGGCCAGAGCTCGTCTGCGCTCTGCCCCGAACGCTGCCAGAGGCTGTGGAACAGGGCGTCGCCAAGCAGCATGACGGTCTGCTCGAACAGACTGCCTGCATACTGCGCAGAAACGGTGCCGGAACGGTCCAGCTTTCCCGCGGCCGGCACGATGACAACCGCGGTGGCTAGCGCGGCCAACGGCGACGCGTCGGCCGTCGTAATGACGGTTACGTTTGCACCAGCCTTCACCGCGGCATCCGCCCCACGAACGATCGATGTCGTCGTTCCGGAGCCGCTTGCCGTCAGCAGCACGTCGCCAGGGCCGATCGCCGGCGTGGTCACGTCGCCGACGACGTGTACGGTCAGGCCGAGGTGCATCAGGCGCATGGCAGTCATCTGTAGGGCGATGCCGGAGCGTCCCGCCCCGAGCACGAAGATCCGCCGGGCTTTCGCGAGGGTTTCGGCGAGGTTGTCGAGGTCGTCCGCTCGCTGTTTCGTCACCTCCGCGGCCGTCGCCCCGAGCTCGCCGAAGATGAGGGAGAGGGATGCCGTCACGCCGGGTTGTGAGGGCGTCAATGCGTCGGGGTTCACAGCAGTCATATACCTATGGTCGCTGGGTTGCGGTAGTGACGGACCTGCCCGGCCGTGGAGTACCCCTATCCATTGCGGTAGGTACAGGTTGGCCGGGTAGGTTGAAGCGGTGAGCAACAACAACGACCTTGGTCCAGTCTCTCGCAGGCTTCAGCTCGAGCACGCCCAGGCGATGGCCGAACAGGCTGATCGGCATGCTGTGACCCTCGAGTCGATTCTCGCGGTCCTTCGTTCGACGCGACTGGACGACCGCGCAAGCCGCGCGACCGCGCTCGATCTGGCATCCGCTGCCCTGATCGAGCTGCGCAGCACGACCGACCAGCAGCTGGGCACCATGCTGGAGCCGGTGGATGGGGCGTTCGCCCGGCTCCGTTCCGACCTTCGTCCGCTCGCGCGCTTCGGCGGACTGGACGTGCAGTTCGTCGAACCGCCGACCGGCGGGCGGGCGCTGCCGGGGGAGGTGGCTCATGCCGCTCGCGCGATCGTTCGCAGCGCGGTGCTCACTCTCGTCGACCAGGAGGAGGCGAAACGGGTGCGGATCCAGTGGGATTGCGACGGTCTCAACTTGCTCATCGGCATCCGCGACGACGGTCAGGGCGAGATCAGCGCCCACGATGACGCGCTCAGGCCCATCGCCGAACGGGTCGCTGCTCTCGACGGCGGCCTGGAGGTAGCGTCGACGACAGGCTGGGGGACATCTCTCGACATTCGGCTCCCGCTCGACCCTCCGGCAGAAGCGGAGCCGCTCGAGGACTCGGTGGTCTTCAGCCCGCGGGAGCGCGATGTGCTCCGCCTGGTGGCATCGGGCGCGCGCAATCGTGCGATCGCGGATCAACTGGGAATCAGCGACAACACCGTCAAGTTCCACGTGTCGAATCTGCTCCGCAAAGCGGGCGCACGCTCGAGGGGAGAGCTGACAGCGATTGCCGCGAGCTCGACCAGGAACAGGACCTGACTCGACGGATCCTCGCCCTCCTCATGGGTGCTGCGGTGGCATCCGTGGTCTGCTCCACCGAGCGAACGCGATCATCTGGTAGTCAATATTCGAGTCTTCGACGGAATGCCCGCACCTTCTCGCGGTTCTGACAGCGCACCGAACAGAATCGTCGCGACGTGTTACGAGTGCTGTCAAGGAACACTCGATCGCAGGCGATTGCCTCGCAGGTACCCAAATATGCCCAGTGCCCCGACGAGACGAAGGATGCGAGCGCCGCCGCGCAACCCGTGCTCCATCCGGCATGGGCCGGCAGGGTGTGGTCGTGATAATGCAGCGACCACGGTTCATCGACCGAGAGGTGGAGGGCAGAAGGGTA